>NZ_CAMDRA010000153.1 GCF_945906275.1 Dongia mobilis | reverse complement strand
GGCCGAGCAGGTGCCGGTGTAATGGGTGTGCCAGATCAATTCCGGGCCGCTTTCGCCCACGATTTTCTGTAACCGTTCTGCAACGATCCTGATGGCTTCGTTCCAGCTGACCGGCGCGTACTGGCCGCTGCCCTTGGGGCCGGTGCGGCGAAGCGGCTGTGTCAGGCGCGCCTTTGGGTCGAGATAGGCGCCGTTATAGGCGATGGCGCATTTCCCGCAGAGTGCCCCGCGGCTGACCGCATGGTCGGGGTCGCCGAGAATCTTCACGCGGCCGTCCTCGGACGTCACAACGGCAATGCCGCAGGCGTCATAGCAGTCGCGCGGGCAGGTGGTCTTGATGATGGTTTTCTGGGTCATGATTCACACAGTCTAGAGGGACAAGTGCCGATTGTGAACAGGACTCGAGCACCCTCGCTTGACTTGGCCGCGCTGCAACCTGATTTTGGAGGGGAATTGAAGGGGTAGCTCCAAGATGAACGATCGGTCCTATGCGCGGCTCATTCTCGATCCCGGCTTCGGCTGGATGCTGCTGACGCAGTTCCTGGGTGCGCTCAACGATAACATTTATCGGTTTGCCGTCACTTTCTTCGCGATCGACCTCGCCGCCCAGCATCCAGATGGCTGGCTGGCGACGACCTATATCACCATCATCGGTGCCTTGTTCGTAGCGCCCTATCTGCTTTTCTCCGGCTATGCCGGGCAGTTCGCCGACCGGCACTCGAAGCGCAATGTCCTCATTGTCACCAAATCGCTGGAAATCCTGGCGATGCTGATCGGTCTCCTCGGTTTCCTGTGGAGCGACCTTAATCTGCTGCTGGCAGTCATGTTTCTGATGGCCACGCATTCCTGCTTCTTCAGCCCGGCTAAGTACTCGTCGCTGCCGGAACTGCTCCCCGACCGTGACCTTTCGCGTGGCAATGCGCTGATCGAGATGAGCACGTTCCTCGCCATCATCGTCGGCACCTGGATCGGCGGGCAGCTCTATCAATCCTCCGCCGATCACCCTCTGTATATTGGTCTGTTTACCCTGGCCGTAGCCGTCATCGGGACGCTCTGCGCATTCGGCATCGGTCGCACGCCTGTGCCGGTGACGCGGCCGGATTTCCAATTCAACCCGCTCGCGGGCGTCGATAAGGGCATGTCCGAACTGATTCACAACCGGCGGCTCTGGTTGACTGTTCTTGGCCTTTCCTGGTTCTGGTTCCTAGGTACACTGCTGCAATCCTCGATCCCGCTCTATGGCACGGTGGTCCTGGGCCTGGGCGAGGGTGCGACCGGCATGCTCTGGGCCGCCGTCGCTGTCGGTATCGGCGTCGGTAGCATGACGGCCGGCCGTCTGTCCGGCCATAAAGTGGAATTGGGCCTGGTGCCGATCGGGTCGGTCGGCATGGGTTTCATGTCTTTGGTCGTCGTAGGGGCGGACACCCCGATGGCCGCTGTCATCTGCCTCGCCATGCTCGGGTTTTTCGGCGGATTCTACGCTGTGCCGCTCAACGCCATGCTGCAGCAGAAATCGGCGACCGCATCCCGCGGCCGCATCATCGCCGCCAACAATATCGTCAATTTCACCGCCATTCTGCTTGCCGCCGGCAGCGTGTTCGTTTTTGGCAGCGTGATGAACCTGGCGCCGGATGCCATCATCTTTGCCGGCGGCATCCTCAGTTTCCTGGTGACGGGCTATATCTTCTTCCTGCTGCCGGATTTCTTCATTCGCTTCGTGCTGTGGCTGTTCACCCATTCGATCTATCGCATCCGCATCGTCGGCGCCGAGAATGTGCCGATCAACGGGCCGGCGCTGCTGGTCTGTAACCATCTCTCCTTCGTCGATGGGCTGCTGGTCGGGTCCTGCGTACAGCGCTTCGTGCGCTTCATGGTCTATGCACCGTTTTTCAATATCCCAGGGCTTGGCCGCTTTCTGAAGATGATGCGCGCAATCCCGACCGGCGGCGGCAAGGTGCTGGAGCCGATCAAGAAGGCGCGGGCCGAACTGCAGGGTGGGCATGTGGTGTGCATCTTCGCCGAGGGCGCCATCAGCCGCACCGGCAACATGCTGCCCTTCAAGCGCGGCTTCGAGCGCATCATCGACGGGATCGAGACACCCGTGATCCCGGTCCATCTCGATCAGGTCTGGGGGTCGATCTTCAGCTTCAAGGATGGCAGGTTCTTCTGGAAATGGCCGAGCCGCCTGTTCTATCCGGTCACGATCACCTTCGGGAAGCCGCTGCCCTCGACGACGAAAGCGTGGCAGGTGCGCCAGAAACTGTTGGAACTGGGTGGCGATGCGTTCCGCGTGCGCCGCAAGAAGGACGATCTCGTCGTCAACCGCTTCATGCAATCGGCGAAGAAGCGCTGGTTCCGCATGGCGCTGGCGGATTCATTGGGCCGGGAGCTGACCTTCGGCCAGGCGCTGACCGGATCAAGGCTGCTCGGGCGCTGGTTCGCGCGCGAACGACCTTCCGACAAGATGGTGGGTGTGCTGCTGCCAAGCTCGGTCGCGGGTGCCCTGGTCAATATGGGGCTGATGCTGGCCGGGAAGGTGCCGGTCAATCTCAACTTCACCATCGGCGCCGAGGCGATGGAGTCCGCCATCAAGCAATGCGGCATCAGGACGATCGTGACGGCGCGCGCCTTCCTCACCAAGGCGAAGCTTGAGGAACGACCGGAGATGATCTTCGTCGAGGAGTTGCTCGCCAAGCAGGGCAAGGTGGCGCAGCTCGCCATGTATGTGGCGACGCTGCTGACGCCCACATCGCTGCTGCTGCGCTTTGCCGGACCCAAGGGGCAATCGGTCGACGATCTCTGCACCATCATGTTCAGTTCGGGTTCCACGGGCGAGCCCAAGGGCGTCATGCTCTCGCAGCACAATGTGGTCTCGAACCTCGAGGCCATCGCGCAGATCCTGTGGGTGCAGAAGGAGGACTGGGTGATCGGCGTGCTGCCGTTCTTCCATTCCTTCGGCTTCACGGGCACGCTGTGCCTGCCGCTGGTGATCGGTATCGGCGCCGTCTATCACGCCAATCCGCTGGATGCGAAGACGATCGGCGGCCTCATCCGCAAATACAAGGCGACGATCCTCATTTCGACGCCGACCTTCTGCCAGGCCTATCTGCGCATCTGCCCCGCCGAGGAGTTTGCGAGCCTCAAGCATGTGGTGGTGGGGGCGGAACGGCTGCGGCCGGACCTCGCCGCTGCCTTCAGGGAGAAGTTCGGCCTCGACATGCTGGAAGGGTACGGTGCCACGGAGATGGGGCCGGTCGTGTCGGTCAATGTGCCCAATGTGATCGAGGCGGGGGAAAGCCAGACCGGGCACAAGCCGGGCACGGTCGGCCATCCGGTGCCGGGTGTCGCGGCGCGCATTGTTGATCCCGAAACATTGGCCGACCTCAAGGAAGGCGAGGAGGGATTGCTGCTGCTGAAAGGCCCCGGCCGCATGGTCGGCTATCTCAACAATCCGGAGAAGACCGCCGAGGTGATCAAGGATGGCTGGTATGTGACCGGCGATATCGCGGTCCTCGACGAGGATGGCTTCATCCGCATCACCGACCGGCTGTCGCGTTTCTCGAAGATCGGCGGCGAGATGGTGCCGCATCTCAGGGTCGAGGAGGCGATGCTGCAGATCCCCGGCATCAATGGTGCCAATGTGACGGCGGTGCCCGATGCGGCGAAGGGCGAGCGGTTGATCGGCTTCTATGTCGCCGATGAGAGCATGGCGCCCGAGCTGGTGTGGCAGGGGCTCAACAGTTCGGGCCTGCCGAAGATCTGGGTGCCGAAGGCTGCTGACATGCACCGGATCGAGGAACTGCCGGTGCTCGGCACCGGCAAGACCGACCTCAAGCGGTTGAAGGTGATGGCGCTAACGCTTGGTGCCCCATAGGCGGAAGACCAGGGGTGCGGCCACGACGATCATGAAGATGCGCACGACATGGTGGCTGGAGACGTAGGCGGAATCGACGCCGAGGGCCAAGGCGATGAGGCTCATTTCGGCCAGGCCGCCGGGGGCGAAGGCGAGGAGGGCTGAGCCGAAGGGCATGGCGGCCGTGGCCTCGACGATGAGACCGAAGCCCACTGCCACGGTCAGCAGAACGGCGGTGGCGCCGATGGCGAGGATGATGCCGCGCACGACCAAGCGCAGCGGCAGGCCGGTGAAGCGCGCGCCGATCATCGAACCGACCACGATCTGGGCCACGGCGATGAGTTCGGCGGGCGGGGTCGAGGCGGTGACGCCCAGCACATGGAGGGCGGCGCTGGCGATCATCGGCCCGACCAGGGCATGGGCCGGCATGCGCAGGAGGCGTGCGCCGAAATAGCCGGCGAATCCGGCACCGAGCAGCCACAGCACATCGATCCATTCGATCGGCACGGCATGGGTCGTAAGGCCGGAACTGGGCGGCGCATAGCCGCCGAACCAGCGATAGGCGAAGGACAGGACGAAGACGGAGACGAGAATGCGGGAGCCGTGGGCCAGCGAAATGCGCGCCTCGTCGCCACCGAAGGCGCTGCCGGCCATGATCATTTCGGAAAGGCCGCCGGGGGCCGCCGCGAAATAGGCGGTGACGGGATCGTAGCCGGCGACGCGGATGTAATAGATGCGCACGATATAGGTCGTGACGATGACATAGAGCGCCAGCCAGGCAAAGCTGATGGCCCAGAATTGCAGATGTCCGATGATGAGCGGCGTGAAGGCGCTGCCCAGCATGATGCCGAGAACGGCGACGAAGATCATGCGCACGCGCGGCATCAGGGCGATGCGCACGCCGGACACCGCCGCCACCGTGGTGACGGTCATGGCCCCCATCATCCAGGGGAGCGGCAGATGCAGCAGGTAGAAGACGAAGCCACCGATCGTGCCGAGCAACAGGCACAGGATGCGGGCGCGTATTTCAGGCGAGAAGGGTAGCTGCATCCTGGGGTCAGATCTCCGCCGTGGCCTTGAGCCCCTCGAGCACGGCTTCCTCGGCGGTGCGCGGGGTCAGGCAGTCGCCGATCACATGTAGTTCGCCGGTCCAGTCGGCCAGTTCATCCTCAAGCTCGCACTGGCGTTCATGGCCGAGCGAGGCCACCACCGTGTCGACGCCCTCGAAGATGATCGGTTCGTTGCTGGTGACGTGCTGGAAATAGGCCGTGTCGCCATCGACGCCGTAGAGGCGCGCATAGGGGATGATCTCGACATTGAGCTTGTGCAACTCGCCCACCCAATGATCGCGGACATATTGGTGGATGCGCTGGCCGGCCATGTAGCCATCGACGCAGAGGCGCACGCGGCAGCCGGCACGCGCCAGCTTTTCGGCAAGGCCCATGCCGATCCAGTCGCAGCGCCAATCGGCGATGATGACGGAACTGCCGATATTGACCTCGTCGCGCAAGGCGGCCCAGGCGCTGACCACATGGCCGCCCTCGACACCTTCGATGCCGGCCGTGACCGCGCTGCGCGGCCTGGCGCCGGTGGCGATGATGACGGCATCCGGTTTCTCGGCCTCGATGAGGGCGCGGGTGACTTTCGTGCGGGTCCGCACTTCGGCGCCGCCCAGCTGCACTTCGCGGGTGAGGTTGGTGATGATGCCGCCGAATTCGGCGCGGCTGGGCAGCATCTGTGCGAGCAGTGCCTGGCCGCCGAGGCGGTCGCCGGCTTCGCACAGGATGACCTCGTGCCATCGCTCGGAAGCGACCGCCGCGGCCTTCATGCCGCCGGGGCCGCCGCCGGCGATGAGGATCTTCTTCTTTTTGAGGAGCGGCTTCCTGGTGCCGTAGGTGAGTTCGCGGCCGGTCTCGGGATGCTGGATGCAGGAGATGGGGTAGCCCAGATGGAAGTGACCGATGCAGGCCTGGTTGCAGCCGATGCAGGCGCGGATGTCGTCGAGCTTGCCGGCCTCGGCCTTCCGCGGCATGTCGGGGTCGCAGATCATGGCGCGGGTCATGCCGATCATGTCGGCGGCGCCGGACCCCAGGATCTTCTCGGCATCCTGCGGCTGGTTGATGCGGCCGGCGACAAAGACCGCGGCCTTCACCTTGGCCTTCACGGCGGCGGCGAAGGGCGCCACATAGCCGTTGGCGATGGCCATCGGCGGGGCGATGTGGACGGCGCCGCCGAAGCTCGCCGACGAGCCGGCGATGACGTTGAAGAAATCCATGACACCGTCGAGGGCGATGATGGCGGCCAAGGTCTCGCCTTCCTGCAACCCGTCATGGTCGTGATCGTCGCCGCTGATGCGCAGGCCCACGATCATCTCCGGCCCGACCTTGGCGCGGATCGCTTCGGCCACCTCGCGGATGAAGCGCAGGCGGTTGTCGAAGCTGCCGCCATATTCGTCGGTGCGCCGGTTGGTGCGTTCGTTGAGGAACTGGGCCGGGAGATAGCCGTGGCTCGCCACGATCTCGACGCCGTCGAGGCCGCCGCGGCGCAGGCGGTCGGCGGCATCGGCGTAACCGGCGACGATCTCCTTGATCATGCGCCTGGACATTGGGCGCGGCATGACGTGGAAGCGTTCGTTGGGGACGGCGGAGGGGGCGTAGGCCACGGGTGCGGTGCCGTCCTGGCTTTCCATGATCTCGCGGCCGGGATGGAACAGCTGGCCGAAGATTCTGGTGCCATAGGGTTTGCAGGCATCGACCACGGCCTGGTAGCCGGGGATGCAATCGTCGGTCGTCGCCATGATGAGGTGCGAGGTGTAGCGCGCCGTTTCATGGACGCCCGCCACCTGCATGATGATGAGGCCGGCGCCGCCCTCGGCCCGTGCCTTGTGATAGGCGACCAGCGGTGCATTCGGCACCCCATGGGTCGGCATGGTCGTATCGTGGCCGGTCGAGAAGATGCGGTTCTTGATGCGGCAGCCGCGGATGTCGAGGGGCTGGAACAGGCGGGCGGTAGTGGCGGTCATGTTCGGCTCGTTCTGGTCAACTGGCGGGAACTGGGGCGAACCTATCCCGCCTGAGGCGGGGTTTGAAGGGCGATCTTGCCGGCAATTGCTCCCGGACCGGCAAAACGAGGTTGACTTTGGGTCCCTTTGCCGTTGATTTGGCGCCAATCACGCCATTTGACGAGGTTCCGATGATCCCGCGCTATTCCCGCCCCGAAATGACCAAGATCTGGGATCCCGAGAATCGATTCCGCATCTGGTTCGAGATCGAGGCGCATGCCTGCGATGCGCTGGCGGAACTGGGGGTCATCCCCAAGGAAGCCGCCGCCGAGATCTGGGCCAAGGGCAAGTGGGAGGTCGACCGCATCGACGAGATCGAACGCGAGACCAAGCATGACGTAATCGCGTTCCTTACCAATTTGGCCGAGCATGTGGGCCCGTCCGCCCGCTTCGTCCACCAGGGCATGACCTCGTCGGATGTGCTGGATACCTGCCTTGCCGTGCAGTTGCGCCAGGCGGCCGACCTGCTGCTCGACGATCTCGACCGGCTGCTGAGGGCGCTGGAGAAGCGCGCCTTCGAGCACAAGATGACGCCGACCATCGGGCGCAGCCACGGCATCCATGCCGAGCCAACCACCTTCGGCCTGAAGCTTGCCTCGCATTACGCGGCCTTTGCGCGCGCCAAGCAGCGCTTGTCAGCCGCGCGCGACGATATTTCGACCTGCGCCATCTCGGGCGCCGTCGGCACCTTTGCCAATATCGACCCCAGGGTCGAGGCGCATGTCGCGCGCAAGATGGAGCTGAAGGTCGAGCCGGTCTCGACCCAGGTCATCCCGCGCGATCGCCACGCGATGTTTTTTGCCGTGCTGGGTGTCATTGCAAGCTCGGTCGAGAATCTCTCGATCGAGGTCAGGCACCTGCAGCGCTCGGAAGTGCGCGAGGCGGAAGAGTTCTTCTCGCCGGGGCAGAAGGGCTCCAGCGCGATGCCGCACAAGCGCAACCCGGTGCTCTCGGAAAACCTCACGGGTCTGGCGCGCGTCGTGCGCGCGGCGGTCAATCCGGCGCTGGAAAACGTGGCGCTGTGGCATGAACGCGATATCAGCCATTCCTCGGTCGAGCGCGTGTTCGGCCCGGATGCCACCATCACCCTCGATTTTGCGCTCAACCGGCTGGTCGGCCTGGTCGAGAAATGGATCATCTATCCTGAGGCGATGCAGGCCAATCTCGACCGCTATAGCGGCCTTGTGCATTCGCAGCGCGTGCTGTTGGCGCTGACACAGGCCGGGATGAGCCGCGAGGATTCCTACCAGGCGGTGCAGCGCAATGCGATGAAGGTATGGCTGGAGGGGAAGGACTTCCTCACCGAACTCAAGGCCGATGCGGAAGTCGCCAAGAAGATGACGCCGGCGCAGATCGAGGTCTGTTTCGATCTCGATTATCATTACAAGCATGTCGATGACATCTTCCAGCGGGTCTTCGGCCGCTCTTGAGACGCTCATCGGATTCTGCGCGGCGCATCCGGTCCCGGACACCGACGCGCCGCGGGTTCTGGCACGCCTGAATTCGGGACCCCGCGCCATCATCGACTGGCGCGACCGGGGTGTGGTCGCCGTGCTGCTCGATACCGTCATGGGGCAGAGCGGCACGATGCCGGTGGAACTGGTGGGTGTTGCCCAGGGGGCGATGTCGCCTTCCCTCGCGGCCGATCTCCTGGCCGAACTCGCGTTACGCGCGCCGGCGCTGGGTGCCAGCGCCAACGAACTGGCACTCACCGAGGCGTGGCTGCCGCACAAGGCGCTCGCCTTGTCGCTGGGCTATCAGCATTCCTACCATGATTGCG
>NZ_CAMDRA010000152.1 GCF_945906275.1 Dongia mobilis | reverse complement strand
AGGGCGCGCGCGGCGCGGCTGATCTCACGGGCTGTCTTGTGATCAAGCGCACTAGTCGCCTCATCCAGAATCAGGAATTTGGGATCGCCGATCAAGGCGCGGGCAATGGCCAAGCGCTGTCTTTGGCCACCAGAAAGCAAGCTGCCGCGTACACCGATGGTGAACTCCATCTCGCCAGGCAGCTTTGACACGAAGCCCCAGGCATCGGAGGATTTCAAGGCAGCTTCGACCTGGCCCGAAGAAATGCTTGGATCGCCGAGCGTCACATTGTTGTGAATCGTATCGTTGAATAGGATGCTGTCTTGCGGGATGTAGCCCAGCTGCCGGCGCCAAGCTGCCATGTCTAGGTCGGCGATGGGGAGGCCACCCACGCGGATCGTGCCCCCGGATGCACTGTGCAGTCCCGCGACCAGATCGGCAATGGTGGTCTTGCCGGCGCCGGACGGACCAATGACCGTGGTGAGTTCGCCGGCTTCCAGCGTGATGTTGGCATCGCTCATCACACGCTTGCCGGGATAGGAAAAGCCAACATGGTCGAGTTCTATGGTCGCCGGCAAAGTGGGCAGCGTACCCGTCGCCAAATACTCGCGATTGCCACGCACTTCATGCAGCAATCGCTGCAGCTGCCAGTAGGACGGTCGCTCGAGAATAACGCGCTGATAATTGGATCGCACGCTGCCGATCGCATCGGCGACACGCTTCAGAAGCAGCGTCGAGCCCAGCATGACGCGCAGATCCATGCCTAGAACGGAGTGCCCCACATAGAGACCGCCAAGGATCAGGACCGTGAAAAGCGGCTCCTGTACAGCGCGGACAGCGCTGGTGCTGTATGTCTCGGCCTGGGTAGCGCGGCGCAAGCGGTCGACATGGACAGCAAAGGTGTGGCCGATGAAGCCATGCCGGTTCATGGCCTTCAGCGCTTTCACATTGGTCAGGGCATCGGTCACCGAGTGCAGCAGGGCCAGATTGTGCTTCGACTTGCCGCGACCGGCCTTCTTGGCCATGCGCATGTAGCGGCCGACACCCAACCACAGCACCGCGGATACGCCGATTGCACCGAGGAAGAACGGCCAGGACACGAACAGCGCCATGGTCATGAGGACGACGGTCTGCACCAGGCCGGCGAGGCATAGTCCCGCAGACTTGAAGGCGAGCGCGGCACGGTCCGCATCGGAATTGATTGCCGCCGTGTAGCGCGCCACCGGCTGCGCCACGAAGTAGCTCCATTTTGAATGGACCATGGCATCGATCAGTTGCAGGCGAACGCTGATGCCGAAATTGGCGACCGACCGGCCGACAAAAACCGAGCCGGCGGTGCCAAAGACGAAAGACAATGTTGCCGCGCCAAGGATCACCATGAGCAGAGTTTCAATGGTTACCGGCAGACCGAATTGCGCCAGACCCCATTGCACATACTCGTCGATGACGTGCGATTTTGAGTTCGTCTCGCCGCCGATCAGCCCGATGATCGGCCACAGCGTGGCAATGCCGATGATCTCGACCACGCCAGAGACAAGCAGTGCCGCCAGGATCAATATCTGAAGGCGCCAGCCACTATCAAAGAAGATTCGAAAGACGTCTCGCACGCACTTAACTCGTTGCTGATCTGATGGCCCGACCGAGGGCGCCGACGATGTCACATTCGCCAGCACGGACGGCAGTTCGGGCAAAGGCCCGATCTATATGCGTAATCCGAGCCGAAACGCTTGGCAACTCAAGTATTTTCGCAGCCGCCATCCGGTGCGTCCCGCGCCGGATATGGATGATCTCGCCATCAGCGGCCAGCCCCAGGCAGATTTCATCATCACCATGGTATCGATAGCCGTCCCGCTCCAGGGACCGGTAGAGGTCAAGATAAGTACGGCAATAGGTATCGATGCGCGCTTCGCTATCGAAGATCATTCCACGTCCTTCGACCGGCCTGCCTGCCTGCCAGCTTGCTTTCAGCCAATGATAAAGCCTCGTCGACGACAAATTTTCGCCATAGCGGGCAATGTCCGACATATCCATGTAGGTATAAAGGTCTTCAATCAGTTCGGACGGCATTGCACCGAGTCCATCGACAAGGAACCTGTCCTTGATCGGCGCCACGGATTTCGCCACCAGCTTGCGTCGAATCCGACTTGGATCGACCATCACGCTAAGCGCGCCCCCCAAAGCCTCTTCGGCAATCGCGGCATGATTCCATGCCGGATTGTCGAGCGACCGCCAAAACCTGATGGTGATCGGGGCAATGGCGCGCCCGATCCCGTCCCCCCATTTGCCCATACCGGGTCAGTACCCCCAGAGATGCTGCAGGCCGACCGCGCCGCCTGGCGACAGACCCAGCACATGGGCCGTGAGATCGGCATCGGCCGATTTCACCTGCAAGGCGGCGATGCCGCTTTCACCGACATGCTGCTTGAGCGTCGGCAGCACGTCGTCCAGCCAGACAATGTCGGCACCAAAGGCCGGCAACGTCAGCATGTGGCTCAGGCGGTCGCCAGCATGATTGATGGCGGCTAGTTCGACCCGCGCCTTCATGCTGTAATTGAGGTTGCCGCTCGCATTGGCGACAAAGACACCAGTCCTGAAGCCATCGCGCGTGCGCACCCGGCCGATCACATTGGTACGGCCCATGATGCCGATCGACGGGTGCAGCCAGTGTGGCAATGTTGGAATGTCGGCGCCGACATTGCGCCAGGACGATTGGAATTCGGTAAAGTCCTGGTCTCCGGTCACGCGGTGCCGAACAGCCATGTCGGACGTGGTCACCAGGCGCTGCGGCGCAAGGCCGGTCTTGAGATGATCCGGGCAGACCAGCGCCATGGTGATCTCACCTTTGCGCGGATGCGACCAGCCGGACAGCACGTCATCAAGATAGGCCGGGCCGACAAAGTCCTTGTGATAGCGCATCTCGCCCACGAAACCGCCGGCGCGGTCGTAGAAGCGTAGCCAGTAATCGTCAAAGGGCGGGTTCGACGCATCAAAATTGAAACCGAAGCTGAGCGGATTGTTGACCTCCGTCACCGGCAGGCAGCAAGGGTGAATCATGAAGCCGGCCTTGATCGCCGTTTCGACAATCGCACGTTCTTCAGGCCTGAACAGAATGTCATCGCGATTGTCGACGCCGACGCGGCAAAGGTGATTTGCGGCGATCGAGGCGATCTTGCCGGGTTGCTGCGAGAATCCCTGATCAAGTGCGTACCAGAAGGATGTGCCATAACCGGCATAGGAAGCGGCAAAATAGGTACGATCTGAAGATGGCTTGCCATTGCGCTTGAAATGCACTTCTTCGACCGGACGCTGGCGCGAGCGTTTGATGGTCGACTTTGCGGCCCCGGTGCCGATCGTCACTTCGTCATCGCTTCCCATGTCAAGATCGTAGTTCGGCACGGTCATGACAACCTCGCCATTGCGCACGACCGAATCGATCAGGCGGAACGGCTGCACCTTGTTCGGATTCTTGAAGAACTGGTGCGAACCGTGAATGATCGTGAAGCTGTCCTTCCAGAATACGTCGCCACAGACCCGGAAACGATAGTGACGTCCGCGAGTCAGGAAGGGATGTGCCACGAACACCTTCATGCACACAGCACCCTTGCGCTCAGGCATCAGGGATTTGAGATTGAGGTTGACTGATTGGCTCGGCCCCAGCACCAGATAGGAACGTCGGACCTCGCCCTCGGCGATGATCTCGAAGCGGAACTGCAACGGGTCCTTGATACCGAAAAATTCTTCGAAATGATTGAAGGCCAGCGCGTCGACATCATCAATCTCGAGTGGTATGGCTGCCGTCCCGGCGCAGAATTCCCAATTCTGTGCGACCCAGTGAACCGGCTTGGTCGGGGCATGGGCCTGCATCAGCCGCAGGCTGTAGCGGAACTTCGTGGCCGCATCCGGCCCGCCGGCAACAATCGCGTCACAGTCGGCAATGGTCGCTGCCGTCACTGGTTTGGCGCCAAGGGGCTGGTCGTTGATAATGTCGGTCGACATCCAGACCGTTTCGATACCGCCTGATTCAAGTCGGAAGGTTTCGAAGAACGCCTGGTCGCCATGAACGGCAACGCGCCGGGCGCCGTCGGCCTTCAAGAGACCCACCACATCGGTGATCGACTGGCTGACCTTGGTCTTGGTGTCGGTGGTCGGCGCGCTGGGCGGGGTCCAGGCCTTGAACTTCTTCTTCTTGCCCTTGGCCTTTGGCAGAAGCCAGTCGAAGAGGCCAGATTTGCCACTCTCACTGCCCTTTACGCCCGACCGTTGTGTCGCCGACAGCTCCAGATCCGAGGTCTTCATTAGGTAACTTCCCTAAAACTGAGGCGCCCATTTCATCGTCCACGCCGCGCGCCATTTGTGCAATGCCTTGTCCGAGGTCCGGACATTTGCTATGGACCGCGAAATCCTAAGGGTCGCAAGACTGTCGTGCAAATCATCCGACTGCGACCTAAGGTCCCATGATACCTGGATTTATTCTAAGTCAGCGACCTCAACAAAGCCCAGTGCAGATGACCCTGAAGCCGACCGCGACCACAAATACCAGCCTGAAACATCGCCGCAGCACCTTCGAAACGCTGTGGGAGGCGCTGGATTATGCTGCCGGCGGCGTGACCGGCCTTAATTTCTACACGGCCAAGGGCGATCTGGCCAATGTGCTCACCTATGCCGAACTGCAGGCTCGGGCGCGCGATCTGGCGCAGCGATTCGCAGGGCTCGGTCTGGAGCGCGGCGCACGCATCGTCCTCATCGCCGACACCGATGCCGAATTCGTCACCGCCTTCTTTGCCACGCAATATGCGGGATTGCTGCCGGTCCCGGTCGCCATTCCTACCAGCCTTGGCGGTCGCGAGGCCTATATCGCGCAACTGAGACAGCAATTGACGGGCTGCGAGGCCAGTGCCGCTATCGGTCCTGCTGCCTTGATGGGCTTCCTGACCGAGGCCGCAGCAGGGTTGGGGCATGTGCGCATGATCGGCACCCTGGCCGATTTCGAGGCCCTGCCCGCCAACAAAGCGGCGGCGCGCCCCTTTGCGGCCAACGAGCCCAGCTATCTCCAGTTTTCGTCCGGATCGACGCGCTTTCCCAAGGGGATCGAGATTCACCAGCGTGTGCTGATGGCCAATGCCCACGCCATCACGCACCATGGCCTGGCGATCATGGAGATCGACCGCTGCGTCTCGTGGCTGCCTTTCTATCACGACATGGGATTGGTTGGTTTCCTGCTGGTCCCGGCAACCGGCCAAATCTCGATCGACTACATAGCCACCCGCGATTTTGCGCGCCGGCCGCTGACATGGCTGAAGCTGATCTCCGAAAACCGCGGCACCCTCGCCTACTCGCCGACCTTCGGCTACGAACTCTGCGTGAAACGGATGCGCGGCGACACCGATTTTGCCGGCGATTTGTCGAGCTGGCGCGGCGCCGGCATTGGCGGCGACATGGTGCAGGACATAATTCTCCGCCGGTTCAGCGAGACCTTCGCGCCGTTCGGCTTCCAGCACAAAGCGTTCGTGCCGAGCTACGGCATGGCGGAAACCACGCTGGCCATGAGCTTTGCGCCGCTCAACATCGACTATACCGTGGATCATGTTGATCGGGCGGCGCTGGAAAACCAGAGCGCGCAGCCGACGGCGCCGGGCAAGTCCGCCCGCTCGCTGGTCGCCTGCGGCCCGGCCCTTCTCGGCCATGCCTTTGAGATCCGCGACGAGGCCGGCAACGCCCTGCCGGAACGCCGCATCGGCCGCATCTTCTTCAAGGGCCCCAGCGTCATGGCAGGCTATTTCCGCCAGCCGGAAATGACCGCCGAGGCGCTAAGCTCTGATGGCTGGCTGGATACCGGCGACCTTGGCTATCTGCTGAAGGACGAAATTGTCATCACCGGACGTGCCAAGGATCTCATCATCATCAACGGCCGCAATATCTGGCCGCAGGATCTGGAATGGACCGCGGAAACACTGCCGGATCTGCGCCGGGGCGACGCGGCTGCCTTTTCGGTTGTCGGCGATGATGAGCAGGAACAGGTCGTTGTGCTGGTTCAATGTCGCATGAGCGACCTCGCCGCCCGCACCAAGCTGAAGCAGGAAATAGCCGGGTTGCTGCAGCGTTCAATGGGCGTCGATGCGCGGGTCGAGCTGGTGCCGCCGAAGGGCATGCCACAGACCTCATCCGGCAAGCTGTCGCGCGCCAAGGCCAAAGCCAATTACCTGCAGGGCGTCTATGCCGATGCCGATCTCGGCATCAGTGCTTAGCAGCCGCGGGATCACGCCTTGATGCCGGGACCACATCCCGGAATCGTTGCCCTTACCGGTGCCACGGGCTTCGTAGGCGCCGAGACAGCGCGCCATCTTGCACGCGCCGGCTGGCGCGTGCGCATCCTCACCCGCCGTATGCCGCAGGCGGCATTGATGCCGGACCACCCCCTTGAGGTCATCCTGGGCGATCTCGATGATCACGCCAGCCTCTTGCGGCTGGTGACGGGCTGTGACGCAATTGTGCACAGTGCTGGCCTGGTCCGCGCCCTGACGCCGCATGAATTCTTCCAGGTCAACGAGGGTGGCACCGCGCGGCTGCTCGAGGCTGCCGCGACAGCGGCCCCGGACGCGCGTTTCGTCCACATCTCCTCCCTGGCTGCGCGCGAGCCGCAGCTCTCCCCCTATGCCGCCAGCAAGCGCGCCGCGGAAGCCAAGCTTGCCGCCCTGGCAGGCCAGCGCGACTGGATCTCCCTGCGGCCGCCTGTCGTTTATGGACCGGGTGACCTCGAACTGCTGCCTCTGTTCAAGGCTGCCAAGCTAGGACTACTCGCCTATCCTGCGACGAATCTGGCGCGGGTCTCGACAATTCACGTGGGCGACCTCGCTGCGGCGATTGCCGCTCTGCTGGGGTCTGGGAACTGGCCTGTGCGCTCCGTCGAGCTGGATGACGAAGCACCACGTGGCCACGATTGGCCCGAGATCCTGGCGGTGCTGGGCCAGTGTTTCCACCGCCGTCCACTTGCCTGGCGCCTGCCTAGGCCACTGATGGCCCCGATTGCCGGCGCAGTCGGGCTGGTTTCGTCCGTGACCAGGCAGCCGCAAGTCCTCTCCCCGCACAAGATGGCTGAGCTTTATCACCCCGATTGGGTCGCCACCGGCCCCCGCCTATCGACCCGGCTGCCCTGGGTCCCCCGATTCAACTTGGCGGAAGGCTTTGCCGACACCCTGCGCTGGTACCGGTCCGAGGCTCTTTTGTGAGGTTAGATTCCTGCCCTAAGGGACTGGAATCGATCACTTGTTACATTCGGTAACAATTCGTCATTTAACTTTAGCAGCAAAATTTACGACAACCTCAGAGAGGAAGGCGGCGCGAGTCGGTTTCCTGCCTAAGGGGTTCCCATCGTTAACAGATTCGATAACAAGAAAAGATTGGTTTGGCATCGTGGCGGCAAGCGCAGCGCAGGTTTCCGGTTTCTCTCTGAATGACGTGGTGGCGGAAATCGCCACAGCGCTGGTGCCGTTCAAGAAGTCCGAGATCGAGATCACGGCAGCGACCGATATCGCCCGCGACCTCAACATGGATTCACTGGCAGTCATGGACCTGCTGATGGAACTCGAAGACAAGTTCGACGTCTCCATCCCGCTCAACATGGTGCCGGAAATTTCCACGGTCGGACAGCTTGCCCAGACCGTGATTGATTCGAAGAAGGGGGCGTAGTCATGGGGTTGATGGATCGTTTCAAGGCGCAGCGCGAACTGCATGCCGCCGTGAAGACCTGCGGTGCCGACCCGTTCGGTGTGAAGATGGACAAGATACTGTCCTCCACAGAAGCGCTCGTTGAGGGCCGCCGCACAATCCTGTGCGGTTCCAACAATTATCTCGGCTTCACCTTCGATGCCGATTGCATCCAGGCTGCCAAGGACGCGCTTGATGCCTGCGGTACCGGCACCACCGGCTCGCGCATCGCCAACGGCTCCTATCACGATCACAAGGCGCTGGAAGCCGATCTCGCCGATTTCTATGGCAAGAAACATTGCATGGTCTTCACGACCGGCTATCAGGCCAATCTCGGCGCCATCTCGACCCTGGCCGGTCCGGACGATTTCCTGATCATCGATGCCGACAGCCATGCCAGCATCTACGATGCCTGCAAGCTGGGTTCGGCGACCGTGATCCGTTTCAAACACAATGACCCGGCTGACCTCGACCGCCGCCTTGGCCGCCTTGCAGACCAGCCCGGTAACAAGATCGTCGTCGTCGAGGGCATCTATTCGATGCTGGGCGACCATGCGCCGCTCAAGGAATTCGTCACCGTCAGCAAGAAGCACGGTGCCTATATCCTGGTCGACGAAGCCCACTCGATGGGCGTGATGGGTAAGACCGGCCAGGGCGTCGTCGAACATGACGGCGTGCTGGGTGAGGTCGATTTCATCACCGGCACATTCTCGAAGAGCATGGGCGCCGTCGGTGGCTTCCTGGTTTCGAACATGGAGGATTTCGACGTCCTCCGCGTCTCCTGCCGCCCCTATATGTTCACTGCCTCGCTGCCGCCGGCGACCGTCGCTTCGGTGCGCAAGTCGCTCGCCAAGCTGCGCGCCAATCCGGGCCTGATGGACAAGTTGTGGCAGAACGTCGATACGCTTTATCACGGCGCCCAGAATGCCGGCTTTGCTGTCGGCAAGCAGAAGGGTCCGGTTGTTGCCATTCATCTCACCGACCCGGCCTTGGCTGCTCGTGCCTGGCGGGCGCTGCTGCTGAACGGCGTCTATGTCAATCTGGCCCTGCCGCCGGCGACGCCGTCGGGCACCGCGTTGCTGCGCTGCTCGGTTTCAGCCGCCCATGACACAGCGCAGCTTGAGCGTGTTGTCGAGGTCCTGACCAGGGTTGGTCGCGAACTCGGCATCCTTGGCGCCCCGGCGCACGCGGTTGCCGCGGAGTAACGCTTCCCGATCATCTCAGACGAT
>NZ_CAMDRA010000151.1 GCF_945906275.1 Dongia mobilis | reverse complement strand
TTGCCTATGCCTTCGGCGCGGTCGAAGGGCTGAAGAAGCGCCCCGACAGTCAGCACGCGCTCAATGACCAATTGCTCGCCTGGGGATTTGCGGTCAATCCGCGCCGCCGTGTCACCCATGATCTCGACGAAACGCTGGCCTTCTATGAGTCCGTGCAGAATGACCGGGCAACGCTCGATTACGACATCGACGGTGTCGTCTACAAGGTCGACCGGATCGATTGGCAGGAACGCCTCGGTTTCATCGGCCGGGCGCCGCGCTGGGCGATTTCGCACAAGTTTCCGGCGGAACAGGCCAATACGATTCTGAAGGACATCACCATTCAGGTCGGGCGTACCGGTGTCCTGACGCCGGTCGCCGAACTGGAGCCGGTCAATGTGGGTGGCGTCATCGTCTCGCGCGCCACGCTGCACAATGAAGACGAGATCGCGCGCAAGGATATCCGTGTCGGCGACCGGGTGATCGTGCAGCGCGCCGGCGATGTGATTCCCCAGATCGTTGCGGTCCTGGATGCAGAGCGCAAAGGCCGGTCCCACCCCTATCGCTTTCCGGACAGATGCCCGGTCTGCGGCAGTCATGTCGTGCGCGAAGAGGGCGAGGTCGCCAAGCGCTGCACCGGCGGCCTCATCTGTGCGGCGCAGGCGGTCGAGCGGTTGCGACACTTCGTGTCGCGCATGGCGTTCGATATCGACGGGCTCGGCGGCAAGCATATCGAGGCGTTCTTCGCCGATGGCCTCATCAGATCGCCAGCCGATCTCTTCAGGCTGAAAGACAAGCGCGATCTGCTGCTGCAGCGCGAAGGCTGGGGCGAACTCTCGGTCGACAATCTGCTGCGTGCGGTCGAGGCGCGACGTCAGATCTCGCTCGAACGCTTCATCTTTGCACTCGGCATTCCACAGATCGGCGAGGAGACGGCGAAGCTGCTCGCCCGCCACTATCTGACCTTCGAGGCCTGGCGCGAGGCGATGGTGGCGGCGAAGGATCCGGAAAGCGCTGCCTATCAGGATTTTGCGACGATCGCCCGGGTCGGTCCGTCGATCCGCGCCGACCTCATCGATTTCTTCGACGAGAAGCACAATCGGGATGTGGTCGCGGATCTTGCCCGTTTCGTCACCGTGCAACCGTTCATACCACCGAAAGTCGGCGCCTCGAAGGTGGTCGGGAAGACGGTCGTCTTTACCGGTTCGCTCGAGCGCATGACCCGGAACGAAGCCAAGGCGCGGGCGGAGAGCCTCGGGTCCAAGGTCGCGGGGTCCGTCTCCAAGAACACCGACTATCTCATCGCAGGGCCCGGCGCCGGATCGAAGGCCACCAAGGCAGCGGAGCTCGGCGTGGTTGTGTTATCGGAACAGGAGTGGTTGGATCTGATCGGGGGGTAGACCGGGGCATGATCGACCGGGACGAGATCGCGTCACAGAATGTCCTGGCCGGCTACGATTACTGGCTGGAGAAGAAGCGCGCCCTGTCCGCCGACGATTCAACTGAACCCGGTTTGTTGCCGGCGCGGACCGATTTCGACCCCTTGATCGAGGTCCCGCGCCTCGCGCCGCGCATGATGCTGATGGACGTGCTGCAGGATCCCCTCGATTTCCGATATCGCCTGGTCGGCTCGGCATTGCGCCGTCACATGGCTCAGGACTGGACCGGGAAAAGACTGAGCGAGATTCCGTTCCAGCGGGTCGGCTCGACCGTCTGGGACAACAATGTGATCGTGATCCGGGAACGCAGACCAATCCTGGCACGACCCCCCTATATCGGTCCACACAAGGACTTCCTCTATGTCGAAAGCGTCATCCTGCCCTTGGCCAGCGATGGCCGCCAGGTGGATCTGCTGATGTTCTTCGTCGATTTCATCGGCGCGAACCGCTGAAGCCGGGCCCGGAAATGGACAGCGCCGGAGTGCCGCTAGTTCCTGGCGGTGGCGCTGTCGGTCGCATTCGACATGGTGGTGCCGATGACCTGGAACATGCGATTGAGTCCGTTGCCGGAGATCTGCGCCCCGACGACGATGGTGATCGCGAGGAGACCGGCGATGATGCCGTATTCCATCGCGGTGGCGCCGGAATCCGACCGCCAGCCGAGTGGCGCGTTGTCTTTGCCGCGGACGAGATGCCGCAGGGAATCAAGCCACCGGGTCGGTCGCATGCGCTCTACCTCAATGTGGGGTCAACCGGCCAGGATCGCCCCGGATTGACTCGGCAAGTATGTACACAAATCGCGTCAAGGCAAAGGCGTACCCGACACCGCCATGCGCTTATTTGTGGAAAGTCACGGGAATCTAGAATGCTGTTCGCATTTTAGGGAGGGAATGGTGCCGCCTCGCGGACTTGAACCGCGGACCTACTGATTACGAATCAGGAAATAAGTGTGGTTTTTCAAGGGGCTTAGGCCAAATTTCCCGCCAAATCGCCATTTTTTGCCCTTGTTTCCGCTCAAAAAATCGCAAGGTTGAAACGCGCATTGTAATGCGCACACTGACTCGGTTGCCGCATCGCGCCCATGCTTATGGGAACCAATGGGAACCAAGGAAAAAAGCCCCTGGCCGCTAGGCCAGGGGCTTCATGCCGGCACCTGCACAGGGGGCTGCAGCGCCAGCGCGGTGGGTGATGGGCGGTCAGCAGGGCGCCAGGTGGTTATCGGGGCGGAATTGATTGACCTGATATCGGTCGCCCCCGAACAGATGCACCGCCATGAAAACCTCGCCGGCATCGGCCATGCTGGCGCCACCGGCGCGCATCAGGCCGCAAAGCAGTTTGTCAGCTGATCGGCGGCCGGATCCGCCCGCGCTGTGCGGATCAAAGCAGCGGGTCCAATAGCACCAGTCATGCACTATGCTGGCCTCAAACAAGGCGCCCCAGAAGGGCACCAGGCCATGCAGGCGCGGCGGCACCGATGGCGCGGCCTGGAAGCCCGCCGGCACGGTGATTGACCACCTGGCGCCATCCCACAGGAACGAAACCCGGTAATCTTCCACCACGATGGCTTCCACCCTGGCGCCGTCGCGGCGCACCGCTTCCACCTGGCGCTTTAGCACCAGGTCGGTTTCAAACTTGGCCTGGCTGAAATCCGGCCGCCGCACCGTCATGGCGCACCGCCGGCGGCCAGCGCCACACCCACCATGGCCCCAACCTTGTCTTGGTTCAGGTTGATGCGCGATCGGCAGGCATCCATGGATTGCCCAGGATCCGCGGCGCCGCTGTTCAGCGCGGCGATGCGCTGCTTTATGTCCTGAATGCCAGCTGCCAGCAGGCTGCCCTGGCCCGCGGCGATGGCAGCCCGATCTAGCAGCCCTGGGATATTCACGCCGCCGGCGAAATTGGCCAGCAGCGCCGGCAGCCGTGCCTTTGCGGAATCCACCATGATGCCGGTCATGGTCAAGGTGATGTGTGCGATTTCAGTATTTAGCCACATGCCATCGGCGGCCTGGAACTGCAGCACCGCGCTTTCCAGCGCCGCAATCTGGCCATAGCCCATCATCGCCTGGTCAGGATCCTTGGAAATGCGATAGGCCACCAGTTCACTGGCCACAGCGGCAATCATGCACATGCGCACCGCCCGGTGATCCATGCCGGCCACCTCGCCCAGCAGCCGATCGGCCATGCGCTGCGCCAGGCCGCCATCATCCTTGGCGGCTGCCTCGATATCGCCCAGGCTGGTGGTGCCTGACGCGCAAGCGGTCAGCACCAGGCAGGCGCCCATCAGCAGCGCCGCGCAGAGTCGTTTCATCATTTTGGCAACTCCTCCGGGGTGCTGCTGGCCGGCGCCGGCGCGATCAATCGGCCGATCACCGCGCTGGCGCACATGATGGCGACAGTCCACAGCACATTTGAAATGGTGGCGCTTGCCGCGGCCACCGCTGGCGGCAGGGCATCGGCGCCCAGCTGGTAAAGCGTGACGGTGCTAAGGGCTTCCGACAGTTTCGCAGCGCCGCCGGTGCCCCCCACAGCAGCACCCAGCAGGGTGCCCTGTGCCTTGAGGCTCAATTGCATGGCGTTTGCTCCATAAAAAAAGCCGCCAGAATTGGCGGCCTGCGATCACCTGGGCAGCGGGGCTTGGTGCTAGTCGATGCCGGTATAAAACAGGTGCTGGCCGATGATGCCGGCCGGCGCCTTGCCCTTGGCCCAGGCCGGCGAAACGCCGCGCGCATGGTAGTGTGTACAACTGCAAAGCCAGGCCGCGCCTTCACCGGCGATGGCCAGCGCGGCGGCTGCGATGCAGTTTGCAAAGATGCGATCGCCCAGCGGCACCGCCATCAGCAGGCTGCGGTTTGGGTCAGTCGGATTCCAGCAGCTGAATTGCATGGGCGCCTGGCATACGCCGGCGATTCCCTCACCCCACCAATCCGGTTTGCCGTCGCCGCGCAGATCCATTTCTGCGCGGTTGATGATGATGCGCCCCACCGCGATCTTGCCGGCGATGGGTTCCGCCCTGGCCTCGCCATAGATCGTGCGGGCCATCACATCCACATCCGGCCAGGTCACTTTGGTTTTAATCATCGCTGATTCCTATTGCCCGCGGCTGTTTTTTTGCATGTATGAAAGCAGCAGCTGCCGCAATTCCGTTAGATCGGCGCGCATCCCTGTTACCTGGGATTCGACTACCGCCAGCTTTTCCCATGCCTTGCGATTGTCAGGCGCGGCCACCTCAAGGCCGGCCAGGCGCTGATCGACGCCGCTGGCCCACCAGATGGCGGTGGCGGTCTGAATCACGATTGCCAGGATCAGCGCCACCGGCACCTTTTTATCCAGATGCCAGGCTGCATCTTCGCCCTGATCTTCATGCCGCTGCGCCATTACCAGCCACCACTGTAGTCATAAGCCAGGATTTCGTGTGGATCTGTCAGCAGGGCCAGATTGTCATCATGGCCCCACTTGACCATACGCAGGCGCAACACTTCATTTTTGCCAGCTTCCGCCAGGGCAATCATGGCCGCGGCGGTGGGTAGCGGCAAAAAGGTGTCATCGGCCATGCGCCAGGCAAAGGTGGGCGGCCAGGTCGCATTGGTGGCCTGCGCCCATCGCGCTTCTGATCCCATGGCCGTTAGGTTGGCCTGGTCCTTCTCGCGCAACTGCAGCACCTTGCCGCCAAAGGCTAGGCCCGCGTCCAGCCGCTGGTCATATGCCGCTGTGATCTTGGCCTGCACCATGGCTTTGGCATGCGCCACAGGCCATTCCCAGGCGGCGCCGCTCCACACTTGCCGACCATCAGCCGGCGGGCCATCAGCTTCGCCAATGGTGCCGGACGGCAAAGGCCCGTCAATCACGATTTCAATTAGGCGCCCGTCCGAGCCGATCGGATATCTTGCCATGATTACCACCCCCGATTGATGATTGTGCGAGATTTCCAGGAAGCCGCAGTCAGGACCACACGAACACCGCCTGCTGTTTTGCTGTTTGAATAGAACGCGCCGAAATTGCCGGTCGTCCATATCAGAGTGTTAGGGCCTGTGATGCTTTTGGGCGGCTTCGATGTTGCGTAATTGGTGCTCATGTCGGTGTCGGGATCGTAGACGATATCCCCGACAGCATAAGTCCCGTCAGTAGTCGTGCATTCGACCTGAATGATGATTCGGCCGATTACAAATTTAGCTCCGAGGTTGTGCGTTACAGTGATTGCCGCACTGGTGCCGGGCAGCGTTGCCGCGAAAGCAGAAACATAACGCCCCTGAATCGCGTACCAGGTGATGGCTGTGACAACACCGCCCGCCACGGTGACTTCACCAACATAAACGCGGTATGTCTGGGCGGCGCTGGAACCATTGCCAACCTTGCCAACCATTTCCTGCACGTTGAAAGTGAACTGATTGGCCGTCACCACATCGGCGCCACCGGGCCGATAGGTTGGCGTCAATGTGCCCGCGCCGGGGGTGCAAGTCCCATCGGCGGCAATGTCCAGATAAAGGTACATCGTGCCGTTGGTGGAAAGCCCGGTCCAGGATGGATTGGTGATTGCTCCGACGCGATCCACGGCGCCGCTTGCACCAGCGCCATTTGCCGCAGTCGCCACAATCGCGCCCGATGCGGTTACTGTTGTGCTGCCGGTTGATCCGCCAAAACTCGGCAATCCGTTTGAATCGACAGGGCCGCTTAGAACGGTTTGACGCACCGGCACAGATTTGGCCGCTGTGGCCGACAAATCCACCCCATTGACCTGCAGCCCGGTGGCGTTGATCTTCCCGGCGCCCGGATCGCCGCCGGTGGCGCCTGTCATGTAAAGGCCGGCGCCCATCATCATGCGGGTGGCCAAGGAACCAGCCACGATTGACTGGAAAATGCGCCGGGCATCTTCGCTGCCGGCGGTGGTGTCCAGGATTTCGGCGGTATCCAGCGCCGCAATCACCTGGGCGGCCGATGCGTTGCGCATGCCCCAGCGCACCGCGCCCAGGATATCGCTGGCCGCCGGTGAAGGGCTGGCGCGGTCCAGCAGCAGATCCGGGCCATAGGTCGCGCCTGGATCCAGCGATTTCAGCAGCAGCGCCACAAGTGTGTGATCGGTGGGGTTGAAGCTGCCCAGCAGGATATCGCCGGAACCATCATAACAATACAGTTCCTCCGATGTGCTGCTGATCGATTTGGGCCAGATCATGCCGGTGACCACATAGCTGGGCCGCGCTGCGCCACGGTTGCCGCTATAGATATTGGCCTTGAAACTTTCCAGCCAGGCGGCCAGCGCGGTGCCGCTCATTGCATTTGGGTCAATGGTGGCTAGAACATTCTGGGTCATTGTTCGACTCCGTATCCCGTCACTGTTAGGTCAAAGGTGCGCGCCACGCCGGCGGCGGCCGCGTTGTAAAAATTGATCGTCACGCTGGATTTAGTCTTGCCGGTGATTTCCCAGGTGTCGCCCGTCAATAGATCCTGGGGCGTCATCTGCACGTTCGGGATTTCACGGAAGGGCGGCACAAAGGCG
The DNA here is from genome assembly GCF_945906275.1 of Dongia mobilis. Lineage (GTDB taxonomy): Bacteria > Pseudomonadota > Alphaproteobacteria > Dongiales > Dongiaceae > Dongia > Dongia mobilis_A. Next base: position 2,015 of record NZ_CAMDRA010000151.1, on the reverse strand, counting down.
ATGGTGATCCCGGCCGCCGGGCAAGGCTGATCTTCCAGTTTTATCCGCCGATCATCCATATCGATGGTTAGCGCCAGGCCCGCCACATAGACCTGTGCGGCTGGGTGATACCGATCCACCAGCAGGCGCGCATCCAGGCCCCGGAAATTGTAATTGCCCACCACCACATCGGCCCAATCTGACCAGGTGGGGCTGCCGCCGGGGTTATCATTGGTGGTGCGTACCTGCAGCTGGATGCCCCAATCATCGGCGCCCAGGCCCGCCAGGCTCGCCACATCGGCCAGCGTCACCCAATTGGCCATGCGATCTTGCAAGTCGCCGGCGGTGGCGCTGATCGCCGCTGATATGCGCGCGCCGTACACCGCGCCCATGTCGAAAGGTGCGGCTATTTGATAGATGCCGGAAGCGGCGGGGCCATTGATGCCCCAGGCCAAGGCTGCCACCGCGGCCAAGGTTGACCAGTTAACGATCGGATCACCCAGCAGCTGCAGCACACCGCCGGCGGCTTCCAGATTGGTTTTGGTGCCCGCCCAGGCCGGGGCCTGTTCCAGCGTCACCACCACGTTGACATCAGCCAGCAGCGTCGGATCCAGCACCGCCATGGTGGCGTTTTGCGATTCGTTCCCCTGGGTATCCACCGCCTTGATCAGATAGGTGCCGCCGATCGCCGGCATGCTGGCTTGGGTGCCGGTGGCCTGTTCCACCAGGTCGATGGCATTGGCCCAGATGGCGCCGGTCAGGGCGGTGGTGTGCCGGATGCGGTAATGCCAAAGATCGAGGTCCAGCACCGCCGGCCAGCTGGCCATCACCTGGTTGCCCTGGATCGCCAGGCGCAGGCCGCCCACATCGCTGGGCGGCTCTGATAGAGACAGCAGGGCCGCATCCAGCTGTGCCCAGGCGCTGCGCTGCCCCAGATCGTCATAGGCCCGCACCCGAAATGACCAGGTGCCGGCGATCACATCCTGCATAGTCGCGGTTGGCGCTACCTGGCCGGCCCGCTGGATGTAGTCGGAATCCGCCGGCCCCTTGCTGGCAAAATCATAGCCCAGCACTCTGGGATCCTTTGGCGCTTCCCAGGAAACCAGCGCCGCGGATTTCACCGATGGGCCGGCCTCATAAAGATATTCTTTCACCGCCAGGCCGGTGGGTGGTGCAATCACGCCGGTGCGCAGCAGGCTGTAACGCTTCGGCGGCAGCGTAAAATCTTCCTCGACGCGCGGGAATTTGGTGGGGTCAAACAGCGCCGCGGTGATCTGGAACACGTTGATTTCCAGCTGGCGATTATTGACCACTGAAAACAGGCGCGCCGGCAGGCTGGTGGAGAAGATCGCCCACATGGCGCCGGCCGCCGGCAGCGGTGCATCCAGCGCCGGGGTGATGGTGATCAGATCGGTGGTGCCGGCCGCGGTGGTGATAGACCGATTTATCGGTTTGCCATCGGCGCCGGCCACGCTGATCGAATAGGTTTGCCCGGCCTCTAGCGTCACCGCCTGGTCAAGCGTCACGGTGGTGCTGGTGCAGCTGTTGATGCGGCCACCGAACCTGGCGCCGATTATACTTGGATCCTGCACCGCGATCACATCGCCGGGCATCAAATCGGCATGATCCAGGCTCGCCTTATAGCTAACAATCTGATCCTGACTTTGCTCGGTATCGATCACCCAGCGCGCAAAGGCAATCGCTTCGGCTTCGCTGGTGCAGCCCCATTTCAGCACATCAGCCTGGCGGCGGCCAAAGCGCACCTGCGCATCGGTATCCAGCCAGATCGCCGGGGTGGCCTTGCCGTCATTGTCTGGATCGTTCCAGGTGACCAGGGCCTGGCTGTGGCGCGCCCGCAGCGCGGTGCCTTCATAGGTGAAAGTCCCGTCAATGACGTTGGCTGGTGTTACCAGCTTAACCGGATCTTTCGTGGCATCCTGCACCAGCTGTCAACGCCGGAGACAAAATGCATCGGTACGCCGGAGTAAAATTGCATCAGTGAGGCTGGCAGGAAGGCCCCCCGCGGGGGGCCTTCC
>NZ_CAMDRA010000150.1 GCF_945906275.1 Dongia mobilis | reverse complement strand
CGCGGCTGAAGGTCAGCTCATGGGCATTGCCGTCTTCCAGATTGATGGCGCCGTTATAGCTGCCGAGCAAGGTGGCGCCGCTCGCTGCCACGCGCTGCAGCAGCAGGGCCTGACTGTTGCCGGGCTGGTAGGAAACCCGGTATTGGTTCTGTGCCGAGGCACCCTGATAAAGGCTGAGCTGCAGGCCGCCATAGCGATCCTTCGAGGTGAACTTGGTGCTGGCGGTGAAAAAACCCGGCAGCTTCGCCTTGGTGTAGATGGCGGCATATTGCGGGTTGGCCTGCTGCGACGTGCCCTGCGGGTTGAGGAGATTGCCGAGCAGCGAGTTCAAGTTGGCTTGCTGCCGGATCTTGCTCACCAGGCCGCGATTGCTGCCGGATTTGTCGACCTGCCAAGTGCCGGCCGTGACCTTCCAGGTCGGGTTGGTGGCGAATTCGTTGTCGCTGAAATTGTCGAGGAAGGGCTGTGCCTGAGACACCATGGTGGCGGCTTCGTAATCGGCAATCAGCTTCTTGAGGTCTTCCAGGAAGTCCGGCGACGCCGCCTGATCCTTCTCGGCCTGGGCGACCTTGGCCTTGAGGTCGGTCAGCAGCTTTTGCGTGGCTTTCCCCTGCTGGGTGCCGGTCCAGGGCTGATAAGTGGGTACCGCATTCTCGGCCAGGGCAGGAATGCTCGTCACAAAGGTGCTGCCCAAGGCGATGCCGGCGCTCACTAGCGCGGCCAGGGCCTTGATCGAGACTGATTTGCGGCGTGAATTATCCATGACAGGGTTTCCTCTCTTCGGAAAGTTTCTTTACCTTGGTCCGATTCGCCCTCCGGGTTGTTACGCGGGCGCGCGCTTTGGCGTTAGGGCGTTCGGGCGTTAGAGTCGACAGGATCTGCGTCAGGTGCAGGCATTTTATCTCAACAGCTGCTGCTGACTTTCGATCCCATTATGGGGTGAGACAGGTATCGTGCGGAAGGGCTTTGCCATACTTTTTCGTGATCTGGCGGTCGTGGTCGTGGCCATGGCGGCACTGGTCGGCTTTACCGGTCGCAGCGATTGGCCGCTCCTGGTCGTTCTGCTGGCAGCGGCCCTTTCGGCCCTGGCATTCATCGTGCTCAGGCATCAGGCGCCCCAGCCGGACCCGGCCTTGTCCAGCCAGGCGACCGCGGGTCCGATATCCGGGGGTCCAACGGGCGTTTCGCCGGATGTCCAGGACAGTGTCAGGGCGGTCCTCGATGCCTTGCCTGACCCGGTACTCGTGCTGGATGCGCAGCGCCAGATCCGAATTGCCAACATGGCCGCCCGTTCCCTGCTCGGCGCCGAAATCGAAGGCAGGAGCCTGCTCGCGGTGCTGCGCCAGCCTGGGCTGCTGACCGCCCTGGACGCGCTGGCGAACGGGGAATCACCCGATGCCATGGAGCTGCCGGAAATCGCAGGCCATTCCCTGGTGGCCGAATTGAGCTTGATCGATGCGGGCGCCGCCGATATTGGGCGCACGCTCATCGTCTTTCATGACGTCTCGAACTTGCGCCGCGCCGAATCCCTGCGCAGCGATTTCGTGGCGAATGTCAGTCACGAACTGAAGACGCCGCTGGCGACACTCATCGGTTTCCTGGAGACACTCAAGGGACCGGCTCGCAATGACGAGCTGGCACGGGCCCGATTCCTCGACATCATGCTGACCGAAGCGCAGCGCATGAGCCGGATCGTGGCCGACCTCCTTTCGCTGTCGCGGATTGAACTCAATGAACACCAGCCGCCGGAAGGCGAGGCTGATCTCCGGAGACTGCTTGCCGCCGTGGTCGATGGCCTGGCGCTGAAGGCGGAGCAGCGCGGCATCGTCATCCGGACGCCGGATCCAGCGCTGTTGCCAGCCGTGCCGGGTGATGCCGACGAGCTGACCCAGGTTGTGCAGAACCTGGTCGACAACGCCCTCAAATACAGCCGTGACCAATCGATGGTGACGATCGGTGCCGAGATCCTCACAGATCCGGCGCTGTTGCGGCTGCATCTGCCGCACCCGAAGGGTGTCCCCGCGGCCATAGCCTTGAGCTTCCGCGACCAGGGGGCAGGCATCGCGCGCGAGCATCTGCCGCGGCTGACCGAGCGCTTCTACCGGGTCGACACGGCGCGCTCGCGGGAGATGGGCGGGACGGGGTTGGGGCTTGCGATCGTGAAGCACATCGTCAATCGCCATCGCGGCAAGCTCGAAATCCAATCCGTGCTCGGCGAAGGCAGCACCTTCATGGTCTATCTGCCGCTGGACGCGGCGCCTGGACCCGCCAGCCTGCCGGTGCAAGCTGGCCGCTGACGCCGCCTCGGTCGCCGAATGGTTAAGAACGCTGCATGACATGAAAGCGTCACGGCAGCCGGCCGGGAGCGATTTTCGTTGCTGCGGGCCGGGATAGACCCAAAAGCTCAGCAAATTGCCGAGGAAGCGCAGTCTGCGTCATCGAACTGTCACAAAAACGAAAACCTGCTGTCATGGAAGCGACCTAATAACGGCCCTGCTTGGTTTCACCCAAAAAAGGTTTCTGCCATGAAACGATTTTCTCTTGCTCTCGCTGCGACCGGTATCGTCATCCTGACGGCTGGCGCCGCTGAGGCTCGCGACCAGCTGCACATCGTCGGTTCGTCGACTGTCTATCCGTTCTCGACCGCGGTCGCCGAGGAATTCGGCAAGAGCGGCAAGTTCAAGACCCCGATCGTCGAATCGACCGGCACCGGTGGTGGTCTGAAGCTGTTCTGCGCCGGCGTGGGCGTTGACAGCCCGGATATCGCCAATGCCAGCCGCAAGATCAAAGACAGCGAGATCGAAGACTGCAAGAAGAACGGCGTCACGTCGATCACCGAAGTGGCGATCGGCTATGACGGCATCGTGCTGTCGAACTCCAAGGCCAGCGGCCGCATGGAACTCACCGTAAAGGACGTCTGGCTGGCGCTGGCCAAGGAAGTCCCGGTGAATGGTGCGCTCGTCGCCAATCCCTACAAGAACTGGAACGAAGTCAACCCGGCGCTTCCGGCCGAGAAGATCGAAGTCCTGGGCCCGCCGCCCACTTCCGGCACCCGCGACGCGTTCATCGAACTCGTCATGGACAAGGGCTGCAAGGGCTTCGCCGAAATCGACGCCATTGAAGACAAGAAGGCCAAGGCCGGTGCCTGCGCCTCGATCCGCGAAGACGGCTCCTATATCGACGCCGGCGAGAACGACAACCTCATCGTCCAGAAGCTCGAAGCCAACCCCAAGGCTCTCGGCATTTTCGGCTACTCCTTCCTGGAGCAGAACGAAGACAAGCTGCAGGGCAGCATCATGGACGGCGTCGAGCCGACCTTCGACAACATCGTCGCCGGCAAGTACGAGATCAGCCGCACGCTGTACTTCTATGTGAAGAACCAGCATGAAGGCCAGGTCCCGGGCATCCGCGAGTTTGTCGCAGAATTCACCAGCGACAAGGCCGCTGGCGAAGAAGGTTATCTCGCCGACAAGGGCATGATCCCCTTCCCGGCCGAGATGCTGAAGGACGTCCAGCAGAAGGCTGGCAGCCTCACGCCGATGATGTAAGTCCAGCTCTGCTGGAGTGCCTCAGATTAGCAACCCTCTCCCGGCAACGGGGGAGGGTTTTGCTTTTGGCGCCAAGCCACCCTTTTGTCAGGCCGTTCTGGTATCAGGCCGTTCTGGTATCAGGCCTTCGCCCTGGGATGCGCTGCCTGATAGACGCTCATCAATTGCGCCGCGTCGATCTCGGTATAGCGCTGGGTGGTCGAAAGCGAGGCGTGGCCCAATAGTTCCTGGATGGCGCGGAGATCGCCGCCACCGGCCAAGAGATGGGTGGCGAATGAGTGGCGCAGCGCATGCGGTGTTGCCGTTTCCGGCAGGCCCAGTTGCGCCCGCAGGGTCTGCAGGGACCGTTGGATGAGGCGCGCTTTCAGTGGCCCGCCCTTGGCACCGACGAAGAGCGCACCGTCCTTGGGCGCCGGCCAGGGGCAACAAGCGAGATAGTCGGCAATCGCCTCCGCCACCACCGGCAGTACGGGGACGATCCGAACCTTGTTGCCCTTGCCGGTGATGCGCAAGGTCCCGCCAGCCTGTGGCGCTTCCCTGCGGGTGAGGCCGAGGGCCTCGGAAATGCGCAGGCCGCAGCCATAGAGCAGCAGCAGGACGGCAAGGTCGCGCTTCTGCAGCCAGGGCTCGTCATGAAGCAAGTCGACATTGTCGAGGGTCGCTTCCGCTTCGGCGGCGTTGAGCGGCTTGGGCACGGACCGGGGCAGGCGGGGGCCGCGCTGCGTCCCCAGCACGCCGATTTCGATCTTGCCGTCCCGCACCAGGCGGCGGGCGAGGCTCTTGATGGCGGAGAGGGCGCGGGCATTGCTGGCGGCGACTAGGCCGCGGCCACCCCGCTGCGACAGCCAGGCGCGAATGTCGCTGCGTGTCAGGGCGCCAAGCCGCGCCACGTTCGGGGCGTCACCGTCATAGAAACTGAGGAATTTGAGAAAGTCGCCGACATCGGTCTGGTAGGCGCTGATGGTGTGAGCCGAGGCGCGGCGTTCCTGGGCGAGGTAGTTCAGCCAGTTTCTGAGGGCCGCCACGAGATCCGCCTTGGCAAAGAGCAACGGATTGGCGGCGAGGTCGGCCGCCGCATCGGCCGAGCGCGCTTTTGAGGGCGCTTTCAGGGTTTTGGCAGATCCAGCCATGAACGGACGCCGAACTCGATGATACGACCAAGGAAGCTCATCAACTCGGTCCCCTGGCCGGCATGGAAATAGCCGGGATGCCGCGTCCCGAAGGCGATGAGGCCGGCCGGTGCAACCTTGCTGATCGACAGGCGCAGGACCGCGTCGGAACGGACCAGATCGGCTGCCCCCCCATAGATCTCGGGATCACCCTCGACCTCGTCGCGCAGCCACACTTTGCGGTTCTTGCCGATAAGCCGGTCGACAGCACCGCGGTCGAGAAACTGGATACCGTCATGCTTGGGCCGGCGCGAGGTAACGTCGGTCAGCTCCAGGCACAGGCACACAACATCGACTTCGAGCAGGAAGGCGAGGTCGCCGGTGACGATCTCGATGAACTGCTCGAAGCTCTCGGCCTCGAGCAATGCGATCACCGCATTGTGGATGCGCTCGGTAGTGTTGAGATTGTCGCGGCTGTTGGCGATGATCTCGTCCTGGTCGGCACGCAGGCGTGCCACATCCGTCTTCAGCCGCTCCATCATGAACTGCTGCAGATCGACAACGCCCTCGCCTTTGTGGCGCTTGGGCGAGACCTGGGCGTCAAGCAGTTCCGGATGTCGCGACAGAAAATCCGGATTCCGCTTCAGGTAAGCAGCCACCTGTGCGGCGCTGACGCCGGCACTTGGTTTGGCTTTGACCTCTTCAACCGGTTCCGACATCGCTACTCGTGATCAGCCGTTTGATCGCACCTAAAGAATGGCCATTCTTGCAAGACAGACTGGTCTTACAAAATCGACTGGCCGGTCTTGGCCCAATCGGCCAGGAAGCCGGCCAGGCCCTTATCGGTCAGCGGGTGATTGAACATCTGCTTCAATACCGAGGGCGGCAGGGTGGCGACATCGGCGCCCATCTTGGCGGCGGCGACAACATGAATCGGATGCCGCACGGACGCGACCAGCACCTCGGTCTTCAGCGACGCATAGGAGGAGTAGATCTGGATGATGTCGGCGATCAGCTCCATGCCATCCTGGCCGATATCGTCGAGGCGGCCGACGAACGGCGAAATGTAGGTGGCGCCAGCCTTGGCGGCCAGCAGCGCCTGCGCCGCCGAGAAGCACAGCGTCACGTTGACCTTGGTGCCTTCCGACGAGAGGACCTTGCAGGTCTTGAGACCATCGACGGTGAGCGGCACCTTCACGCAGACATTGGCCGCGAGCTTGGCGAGCTTATGACCTTCGAGCAGCATGGTCTTGTGATCGGTCGCGGTCACTTCGGCACTGACCGGTCCGTCGACGATGGCGCAGATTTCCTTGATCACATCCAGGAACGGACGTCCGGATTTTGCAACCAGGGACGGGTTGGTTGTTACACCATCAAGCAAGCCGGTGGCTGCAAGCTCCTGGATTTCCTTGACGTCTGCGGTGTCGACGAAGAACTTCATGACGGGCTTCCTGAAAGTAACGCCCGGAACCTTCCAGGCCTTTATCGATGATGCGCCACGCACTAGGCTATATAGATCGGCTAATCAAGAGCCAGTACGAACATCCGTGCGGCGAATCAATTTCACCCCGAGTCTAGCCCCCGAGCCCCGCAATGCCAACCGAAACCGATAGCGCACCGGAGACCCTGCCGGGCCTCCCTGTGGTTTCGCCGCCACCCGCGGTTGGTGTGCTTGTACCCTTGGCGCTGTTTCAGCCTTATGACTATCTGGTGCCGCCGGAATTGACGTCAGCCGGCATGGACCTCGTGCGGGGCGATTTCGTGACTGTGCCTCTGGGGCGCCGCAGTGTCACCGGAATCGTGTGGGGCGCGCCCACCGGCGACGTCGATCCCGCAAAATTGAAACCGGTGACAGCGCGTCTGCCTTTGCCGTCGCTGCCGGCGGCGACCTGCGCCTTTATCGATTGGGTGGCGCAATATACGATGGCGCCGGTCGGCGCGGTGCTGCGCATGGCGATGAGCGTGCCGGACGCGCTGGAGCCCGAGCGCGCGCTCAAGGGCTGGACGGTCGGCAGCACGGAAGGTGCGAAACTCACGACAACGCGCCAGCGTGTGCTTGACGTGCTGCAGCAATCACCACCTTTGCCACCGACGGAGCTAGCGCGACTTGCCGGGGTGAGCGCCGGTGTCATCAGCGACATGGGGAAGGTCGGGCTGCTGCGCGCGGTGACGCTCAGCCAGAAGCGACCGTTCGGGCAGCCGGATCCAGCGACGCTCGGTCCGGAACTGTCATCGGCGCAAGCGGCGGCGGCGCATGATCTGGCGCGATTGCAGCCCGGCGTCACCCTGATCGACGGTGTTACCGGGTCGGGCAAGACGGAGGTGTATTTCGAAGCCATCGCCGCTGCCTTGCGCGCCGGCAGACAGGCGCTGGTGATGGTGCCGGAAATCGCCTTGACGCCGGAATGGTTGAAGCGCTTTGCGATACGCTTCGGCGCATTGCCGGCGCAATGGCATTCGGAACTCACCGGCCTCGAACGCCGCTTGACCTGGCGCGCCGTGCTGGATGGCTCGGCGCGGGTGGTGGTGGGTGCGCGCTCGAGCCTGTTCCTGCCGTTCCGCGATCTCGGCCTCATCATTGTCGACGAGGAGCATGAAAGCGGCTTCAAGCAGGAAGAAGGCGTCATCTACCAGGCGCGCGACATGGCTGTGGTGCGCGGCCATCTTGCGAAAATCCCGGTGGTGTTGGCGTCCGCCACGCCATCGCTCGAAACCATGGTGAATGTCGAATCGGGCCGCTACCGCGTCCTACATATGCCGGACCGTCACGGTGGCGCAACCATGCCGGTGATCGACATCATCGATCTCAGGCGTGACAAGCCGCTCAAGAACTCCTGGATCGCCCCAAGCCTGCGGGCCGAGATCGATCGCGTGCTTTCGGCCGGCGAACAGGCATTGCTGTTCCTCAACCGGCGGGGCTATGCGCCGCTTACCCTGTGTCGCGGCTGCGGACACCGGCTGCAATGTCCGCGATGCACGGCCTGGCTGGTCGAGCATCGCTTCCATCAGAAGCTGATGTGCCATCATTGCGGCTTCGAGGCGCCGGTACCGCCCGCCTGTCCCGCTTGTGGTGCCGAGGGTCATTTTGCAGCCTGTGGTCCCGGCGTCGAGCGGTTGGCGGAAGAAGCGGCGGCACTGTTCCCGGACGCGCGCCGCCTGGTGCTGACCAGCGACACGGTGACGGGTCCCGCGAAGGCCGAGAGCCTGATGCGCAGCGTCGCCGAGCGCGAGGTTGATCTTGTCATCGGCACGCAGATCATCGCCAAGGGCCACAATTTCCCGCATCTCACCCTGGTCGGCGTGGTCGATGCCGATCTCGGCCTTCATGGTGGCGATCTGCGCGCGGCAGAGCGGACCTATCAGTTGATGCAGCAGGTCGCCGGCCGCGCCGGGCGCGGCGAGAAGCCGGGCCGGGTATATCTGCAGACCTATGATCCGGACCGCGCCGTGATGCAGGCGCTGAAGTCCGGCGACCGCGAATCCTTCATGGCGGCGGAGGCCGAGGATCGCCGCCTCTCCGGCATGCCGCCCTTTGGCCGACTTGCGGCGCTCATCATCTCTGGCCGCGAGTTGCCGGCCGTGACGGCGAAGGCGCAGGAGCTTGCGCGCCTGGCACCCCACCGTGACGGTGTGACAGTGCTGGGTCCGGCCCCCGCACCGCTGGCCTTGCTGCGCGGTCGCCACCGCATCCGCTTCCTGCTGAAAACCCGGCGCGACATTGCCCCCCAGGGCGTCCTCAGGAGCTGGCTGCGCGGCCAGAAATTTCAGGGCGACCTGCGCCTGCAGATCGACATCGATCCCTACAGCTTCGTCTGAACCCAGCTTCTCCTGAATTCTGGGAACCGCAGCGCCGCTGCCTTGTTTGGAGCGGGGGTGATTCTGAATCCCGGCTTCGTCGTGCTAGTCTGGTTGTACGACACGATATGAGGAGTGCCACGTCATGCAATGGCGGGGTGGGCGGCGCAGTTCAAACGTTTCCGATCAGCGCGGGGCCGGCGGCTCTCGCGGTGGCTTTGGCGGGCTCGGTGGGCTCGGTGGCCTGGGGGGCGGTGGCCGTGGCCCACGAATCGGCGGCCTCGGCATCGTCGGCATCATTGCCTTCTTCGTGATCGCGAGCTTCATGGGCGTCGACCCGATGGCGATCCTCTCCGGCATGACCGGCGGGACATCGGGGGGCAGCAGCTATGACGGCACCGGTGGCAATGGCGATGTCGTCGGCGACGTCCTCGGTGGCAAGTCGAGCTATGTTCCCTCCTCGACCACGGGCTCAA
>NZ_CAMDRA010000149.1 GCF_945906275.1 Dongia mobilis | reverse complement strand
GCACCAAGTGCGGGCATGACGAATTTCATTTTGAGACGGCTGGCCCGCGCCAATAGCGATACCGATAGAGCTCCCGTGTCAGCCCCATGCCGCGATAGAGCTTCTGCGCGACATTGTTGCCGGCCTCGACCTGAAGGCAGACACCGCCGGCGCCTTGTTCAATCGCCCAACCCATGAGCGCGCCCAGCAACCGGCTGGCATGGCCGCGACCGCGCAATGCCTCAGCGGTGATGACGGATTCCAGGAACAGCAGACCATCATGCAGGGCGCCATAGGCCATGGCGGCGGGCGCGCCGTCGATGCGGAACATCAGGAAGGCGGCCGGTATTTCAAGCCGTGCCAGGATGGCACGATAGCTTTGCGCCCGGGTCTGGCTGTGGCCCTGCAGGCCCGACATCGCGGCGAGCCAGATATCGGTCGGATGAGGATCGATGACCACATCCGGGTCGCGCCGCATCGGCATGGGATGGAGACCGCCATAAAGCGTGATGGTCTCGCCTTCCGGCACGTAGCCCCGAGCGTTGAGTTGCGTTTCAATCTCGGGCGGCAGCAGCGTGGGTATGCGGAAGATCGTGGGCAGATCTTCCGCCGCATAACGCGTTTCCGCCGCATCGATCAGCGCGCCGATATCGCCGCCGACCGCGCACAGAGGATTGGCCGAATTGGCGCGGCGGCTGTGGCCGGCGGCAAAGCGCAGCACCCAATCGCCGATCACCTCTTCGGCCAGGGAAGGCCAGGCCCTGTGGCAGGTGCGTTCGACCCGCCAACTCAGATCATCCCCGCCGTTGCTCAAGTTCCGTGGTCCCCGCTTTCGCCCGGCGGATTGCTGAAGGCGGGAAAGCTGACCCGGTCCTTGATCTCGGCATATTGCGTGAGCGCCCAGCGCACCGATGGAAAGGCAAGATCGCTCCACGGGATATCGGCATAGTCGAACAGCCCAACCTCCAGGCTCTCGATCCCCGCGCTGATATTGGGGTCGACGAGGCGTGCGCGGTAGATCAGCTGGACTTGCGAGAGGCGCGGGATGGTATAGGCAGCGAGCAGCGCATCGATCTCGATCCTCGCATTGGCCTCCTCCATCGCCTCGCGCGCGGCGCCGATTTCGGCACTTTCATGAAGCTCCATGAACCCTGCCGGCAGGGTCCAGAATCCTTTTCTTGGATTGATGGCGCGGCGGCACAACAGGATTTTCTCGGCCCAGGTGACGACGGCACCCACCACCACCTTGGGGTTCTCATAGGCGATGAAGCCGCAATCCGTGCACACCTGCCGGAGGCGGTTGTCACCCGCCGGCACGCGATGTTCGAAACTGGGTTCTTTGCTGTCTGGCATGGTCGTCTGCGTTCAGGACATGGCTCGACTGTGACGGATGGCGGGTGACGTCGCAAGCGCTGCTGGCATATGGTGCCGCACGATGGAACCTCAATCCTCCCCAGACAGGCAAGCCAGTTCCGCCTGGACCCATGATTTCGGCTCGCCTGCCGGCGCCGGCCGGGGCGGCGCGTGGGCCGCCGTCGGCGCGCCGGCCCTGGTGCTGGGGGCAAGCTATGTCGGATTCGGCGCCTTCGTCCATCAATCTGGCCTGACATTCTTCCAGGGCGTTGCTTCCAGTATCACCGGCTGGGCGCTGCCGGGGCAGATCGCGCTCATCGAGATCTTCGTGGCCGGCGGCTCGCTGCTGGCGGCGGCTATCGCCGTGGGCCTCGCCAATGCGCGCCTGATGCCGATGGTGGTGACCTTGCTGCCGATCCTGCGCGAAGGAGACGCGGCGCCAAGCCCCCGTCTCATTCACTATCTGAGCGCGCATTTCATCGCATTGACCGGCTGGGCCGTGGCCATGCAGCGCTGCCCCGACATGAATCCGCGGCAGCGCCTGCCGTTCTTCCTCGGCTTCACCCTGGTCATCTGGCTCTCGACCGTGTTCTGCACGGCGCTGGGCTTTTTCCTGGTGGAGGTGCTGCCGCCGACGGTGACGCTGGGCCTGGTGTTCCTCAACCCGCTTTATTTCATGCTGCTGTTCACCATCGATATCGTGCGCCGTGACCGCCGCTGGGCGCTGCTGATCGGGGTCGTGCTGGGGCCGCTTCTGCACATGATCACCCCGGAATGGGGCCTGCTGATCACGGGGCTGGTCGGCGGCTCGCTCGCCTTCCTCATCACCCAGTATGACCGCCAACGCAATCCGGGGCGAGGCAAGTCGTGACCGTCTCGGCCTGGTGGTTCCTGCTGGTGGGCGCCATCGTCACCTATGGCTGGCGCGCGGCGGGTGTCGCCTTGTCCGGCAGGATCGATCCCAATTCCGCGCTGATGCGCTGGGTCGCCTGCGTCGCCTATGCGCTGCTGGCGGGCCTCATCGCGCGGTTGATCGTGGCGCCGCAGGGGGCGCTGGGCGACACGGCGCTGTGGATGCGGCTGAGCTCGGCAGGTGTCGCCTTGCTGGTCTATTTCATCTTCCGCCGCAGCATCGTGCTGGGGGTGACGGCTGGCGCCCTGTGGTTGATGGCGGTGACGACGCTGGCCGGCGGCTAATCCTCGACGTCCTCGATCTCCATCGCGGCGAAGCTCGCGGTGATGTTCCTCCCTCGCCCGGCAACCCCGCCGATGTTGAGGTCGACTTCAAGCGCATATCCGACGGCTGTTTCATTGACGCGCAGGTCGGAGATGCGCAGCCCGTCGCTGGCATCGACATCCATGCGGCAGCCGCTCACATTCAGGAACACCAGCGCGCAAGGCCGCTCACCGGGATAGTCGGGCCTGCCTTCCAGATTGGCATGGAGATCGTCGATGAAGAGATAGAGCACCTGCTCAGCCATATCGAGCGTCACGGAGTCGATGCCGGCATCCTGCAGCCCGCCCAAGGTGGCGAGGAACTCGATGGGATCGTCGATCTCTTCGGCGCTCATGATTTCAGCGCCAGCACGCCGGGAAGGTCCTTGCCTTCGAGCCATTCGAGGAAGGCGCCGCCGGCGGTCGAGATATAGGAGAAACCTTCCTCCGCCCCGGCATGGGCCAGCGCCGCCACCGTGTCGCCGCCGCCGGCGACGCTGAGGAGTTTCTTGGCCTTCGACAATTCTGCGGCATGCTTGGCGACGGCGACCGTGCCCTGGTCGAAGGGCGCAGTCTCGAAGGCACCAAGCGGGCCGTTCCACACCAGTGTCTTCGACTGGTCGATATGCTGGTTGATGAGGGCCACCGATCTCGGACCGACATCGAGGATCATCTGATCGGCGGGCACGGATTTGACGTCGACGGTTTTGTTCGCAGCACCCGCCTTGAACTCGCCCGCCACCACGGCATCGACGGGGAGCACGATGGTGCAGTTGGCGGCCTTGGCCTTCGCCAGGATCGACCGCGCCGTGTCGGCGAGGTCGCGTTCGGCGAGCGACTTGCCAACCTCGATCCCCTGCGCGAACAGGAAGGTGTTGGCCATGCCGCCGCCGATCACCAGGCAGTCGACCTTGCCGACCAGATTGCCGAGGAGGTCGAGCTTGGTGGAGACCTTGGCGCCGCCGACCAGCGCCATCACCGGGCGCTGCGGCTTCTCGAGCGCTGCGCTGAGATGATCCAGTTCCTCCTGCATCAGCCTACCCGCGGCCGAGGGCAGCAGATGGGCGATGGCCTCAGTCGACGCATGGGCGCGGTGGGCGCAGGAGAAGGCATCGTTGACATAGATATCGCCCAAGCCAGCGAGCTCACCGGCGAATTCCTTGTCATTGGCTTCCTCGGCGGCGTGAAAGCGCAGATTCTCCAGCAGCAGCACGTCGCCATCCTTGAGCGCAGCGACCGCGTCCCTGGCTTTCGCGCCGACGCAATCGGCGGCGAAGGCGACCTTCCGGCCCAGCGCCTTGGCAAGCGGCGCGACCAATGGATGCAGCGAGAATTCCGGTGCGGGCTTCCCCTTGGGCCTTCCGAAATGCGAGACGATGATGACCCTCGCACCCTTCTGCGCCAGCTCCCTCAGCGTCGCCGCCGGCCGCTCGATGCGCGTTGCATCGGTCACCTGGCCGTCCTGCATCGGCACGTTGAGGTCGCAGCGCACGATCACGCGCTGGCCGGCTGGTTTCAGGTCATCAAGGGTGCGGAATGAAGGCATTGATTAAGCTTCCTCGGGTGTCGGCAGGGATGAAAAGCGTGCTGGTTGAGGTGCCATAGTCGGGCGGCAATGGCAAGCCGGCCGGAACTGGCTTAAGATTTGGCCGAGCCAGCCGAATCAGGCGGCCCTATTCAGGTGTGTGCGCAGGGGATCATGACCTATCAATCCGCCCTCATTACCGGGGCCTCGTCGGGGATCGGCGCTGCCTTTGCCCGCGCCCTGCCGCGCGCGACCGCCTTGCTGCTGACGGGGCGCGACCGTGACCGCCTGAATGCCCTGGCGCAGGAACTGGGGCTCAACGGCCGCCAGGTACGTACCGTGGTGGCCGATCTCACCGATGCGGAAGGTCGCTATGCCGTGATCGGCGCCGCCGAGACGGCACGGGTGGATCTCGTCATCAACAATGCCGGCATCGGCCAGCTGGGCCGCGTCATCGACAATTCGGAACTGCGCGAAATGGAGATGGTGCAGGTCAATATCGCCGCCCCCGTCGAGATCAGCCGCGGCCTCTTGCCCATGATGCTGCGCCACGCCCATGAGAGCGGCACGCGCGCCGGCATCATCAACGTCGCCAGCACCGCGGCCTTTGCGCCGATGCCGCTCTTTGCCACCTATGCCGCCAGCAAGACCTTCCTGCTGAACTATACCGAGGCCCTGGCCGAGGAGTTGGCGCAGGAACCGATCGATGTCCTGGCGCTTTGTCCAGGTGCGACCGAGACGCGCTTTTTCGAGCGCGCCGGCGTCGAGAACCCGCCCAGCGGCAAACTGGGTTCGGCACCGATGCACAGCGCCGAACGCGTCGCACAGGAAGGCTTGCGCGCCCTCGGCCAGGAGCGCGTCCATGTGGTGGGGCCTACCAACTATCTGGCCAGCATCGCCATGCGCCTGCTGCCGCGCCGCTTCATCACCGCCGCGGTCGAGAACACACTGCAGAAGTGGAAGTGACGTTTCCTATTTGATGCGTTTCAGCAGCACATAGAGTGCGCCTTCGCCGCCATGTTCGGGCCTTGCCTGCGAGATGGCGAGCACGAGGAGGCGGAAGATGGGCTCGTTGAGCCAGCGCGGCACCAGCGATTTCAGGATACCGGATTTGGCCACCTTGGCGTTTCCTTGGGTCATGCCCTTGCCGGTGATGACCAGCAGCTTGCGCTTGCCGGCCTTGTGGGCGCGTTCGATGAAATGGAGGAGGGCGTCATGGGCCTCGTTCTGCGTGCGGCCATGGAGGTCGATCTTGCCCTCGATCGGCATCTGGCCACGGCGGAAGCGCTCGCCCTGGCGCTTGTCGATGCCGGGCATGGCGCCGGGAATTGGTGAGGGTGTCAGCAAGGTTGGCGGCGGCGCGGGCTTCACCGCGGCAGGCTTGGGCGGTGGCGGTGCCTTCGCGGCCTTGGGCGCCGGGGCAGGCTTGGCCGGTGTTTTCTCGGAAGTCTTGGGCGGCACGGCGGCAGCGCCGGCCTTTGACTTGGCGCTGCCGTCTTTCTTGCGGCGCTTGCGCTTGAGCGGCGCCACGGTGCTGGCAACAGCCTGCCAGAGGGCAAGCTCCTGCTCCGTAAGGCGCCGCTTGCCGGCCACGGGATGCTAGCGGGACGGGATCAGTTGACGGCCGCAGTACCAGGAGCTGCGGCCTTCTGCGCCTCGGCCTGCTTCAGCATCTCTTCGCGCTTCTCGCGGTACATGGCGACGAAATCGACCGGGTTGATGAGGAGCGGCGGGAAGCCGCCGGCCGCCACCGCATTGGCGATGACCTGGCGGGCGAAGGGGAAAAGGAGGCGGGGCGCCTCGATCATGACCAGCGGCAGGACATGTTCCTGCGGCACGCGGCCGAGGCGGAAGAGGCCGGCATATTCGCTTTCCACCAGATAGACCGATTTGTCGCCGATCTTGGCATCGACCGACATGAACAGGACGACTTCGATGTCCGGGGGCGTCAGCGGTTTCACGCGCACATCGACGCGGATGATGCCGGTGGGGGCCTCCTTGAGGGCGGTCGGGGTTTCATGGCCGAGCGGGTTCTCGAAGGAAAAGTCCTTCAGGAACTGGTGCATAACGATCAGCGCCGGGCCGGTCTCGGCCTGATCCTGGCCGGTTGCGTCGACGGGTGCTGGGTTCTGGTCGGTCATGGAAACGCTCCTTGGGGTCGGTCTTTGCGCGGGTTGGCGTTCCGCTACCATCCCTGGGGCGTTGGTGCAACCTGGAACCGGCTATGGGCAAAGACCATTGGGTTGACCGCAGGGTTGACCGCAGGGTTGACCACTGCACCGCAGGCTGGGCAATGTGACCTCTCTGAAACGAGAGGAAAATCAGCCGGATGAGCCGTTATGCGATCATTGTCGGGGCCGGCAGCGGTCTTTCCGCCGCCTTGGCGCGCGCCTGCGCCGCCGATGGCCTGAAACTGGTCCTGGTGGCCCGCGATATCGCCAAACTGGCGCCGCTGGTGGCCGAAATGGGCGCCCGCGCCATGGCCTGCGACGCCAGCGAAGCAGCCGCCGTCGCGCGCCTTTTCTCGGTGACCGAGCGGGATTTCGGCGTGCCTGAACTGGTGGTGTTCAATGTCGGCTACCGATCGCCGCGGGCACCGATCGCCGAAATCGACCCGATCGATGCCGAAGCGGCCCTGCGCAACAACGCGCTGGCCGGATTCCTGGTGGGTCAGGGCGCTGCCCGGGTGATGGAGGGTGCTGGCAAGGGGTCGATCTTTTTTACCGGCGCCTCGGCCAGCCTCAAGGGCTATGCCCAATCGGCGCCCTTTGCCATGGGCAAGTTCGCGTTACGGGGACTTGCCCAAAGCATGGCCCGCGAACTTGGCCCCAAGGGCATCCATGTCGCGCATTTCGTCATTGATGGTGGCATTGCGGGAACACGTTCCGGCCGCGATCCCACCGACGAGGACAAATGGCTCTCGCCGCAATCGATCGCCGAGACCTATCTCGGCATCCACAAGCAGCCGCGCAATGCCTGGAGCCATGAGATCGATCTGCGGCCCTGGGCGGAGACGTTCTAGGGTCGCTGCAAACTCAGATACACGCTGTCGAACCACTTGCCGCCGATCTCGAAGGTTCTTTCCGCAGCACCTGTGCGCACGAACCCGGCGCGTTCCAGCAGGCGGAGGCTGGCCGCGTTGCCGGGGTCGACATCAGCGCGGATTTCCGTGAAGCCCAGCGTCTCGAAACCATAGGCCGCGATGGCGCGCAGCGCTTCGCCGGCAAAGCCCTTGCCCTGCATCCTGGGATCAAAGAGGAAGCCGATCTCATCGCCCTGCCAGAAGGCGATGCGGCCGATCACGCGACCCTCGAACAGCACCGCGAAATCCTGTGCTTCGCCTTTGGCCATGGCATCGAGGCTCGATTGCACCCAGGCTTCGGTTTGCGCGATGTCGGTATGCGGCAGGGTCGACCAATAGCGCATCACCTCCGGATCGGAGAGCCATTCATGCAGCACCGGCGCATCGCTCATCGCGAGTTGCCGGAGGGTGAGTCGCGGTGTGGTGAGGGTCGGCAGCAGCATTGGGTCTATGTCGCAGCTGACCGGATCTTCCGCGCGCGCGTCGGATCGAACGGGACCAATTCGGCATTGGCGGCGGAATGGCCGGTCAGTTGCAGGATGAAACCCCAATGGCTGACCACGGCGATGTGCTGCCAATCAGGCAGTGACGCGGCGCGCTGATGGAATGCCTGACAGCGCAGTTCCAGCTGATCGCGGGTCTCGTCGAGATTGGGCCACCAGGTCTCCTCGATATGGTCGAATGAGAGCGCCGGCCAGCGTTCTGCAAGCCGGCTGCGCGGTGTCCCGATATCGCAATGATAATGGGCATGCTCGTGCACGCTGTGCTCGATCTCGATCGGCAGATCGAGCACGCGGGCGACAATCTCGGCCGTTTCGAGGGCACGGGTATAGGGGCTGGCAAGAAGGCGGCGGATTGGATGGCTGTGGCGCTTCAACGCCTCGGCCGATGCCGCTACCTGGCGCCGGCCGAGATCGGTGAGCTTGGGGTCGGGGATGCCCGGATCGCGGCCGGTGCGGTCGTGATGGGCGTTGAATTCGGATTGGCCGTGGCGGATGAGGATCATAATGGGTCGTCGGGTCTTTCCAGCCTGCGCGTGGGTCGATCTGGTGCGAGGTCATCTTCCGGCTCGATGATCTCGAACTCGCCTTCGATCACCGTGTGGCTGCCGCGCGGCGCCCCGCCGCTGCGATAGATGCGCGTTTCAAAATGTGTCGCGGCGTGCCGCAACAGGAGGTTGCGCGTCACCGGCAGGATGAGGATGAGGGCCAGGAAGTCACTCACAAATCCCGGGACGATCAGCAGCAGGCCGGCCGTCACCATCACAGCACCGTCGATCAGGCTGTGGCCCGGCTCGCGCTGCTCATTGAGGGCTGTCTGCAGCTTGGTCAGCGCATTGAGGCCGCCATGGCGGATGAGGGCCATGCCGAGCATGCCGACCGCCAGCAGCCACAGCAACGTGAGGCCGAGGCCGATCCGTCCGCCGATCACCACGAACCCGGCGATTTCCAGGAATGGCAGGGCCATCAGGATACCGATCAGCAGCCGGCTCATGGCTGCCGATGCCGGAAAATGGCAAAAGCGCTTTGAAAGCAGCGCGTTGCACAGGTGGGTGGTGTCAATTTGCTCACTTTTTGCCCGCGACCCCGCTTGCTTCCGGCCTGCAATGCCGACTTGCTGTAACTGGGCCGACTTCCTATGTAGAATGCCGGATCAACGCTTTAGCCCAAGGCCGTGCCCCGGTCTAGCAAGCCCGTCGCAAGGATGTCAGAAATGACCGACGGGCGAACCAAATCGGGGCGCCCTTGTTATGGCGGGAGAGTTGGTGACGCAGAAATTGGTGGCACAATAGCTAGTAACCGGGCGCCGATTGTGCAAGGTGCCGCCTTCGTATCGACAAGGATTACCGTTCTTGCAGCATCTCGATATCGTCTTTTTCGCCATTGTTGCCGTGGTCCTG
>NZ_CAMDRA010000148.1 GCF_945906275.1 Dongia mobilis | reverse complement strand
CCGAGAATGGTGACGGCATCACCATTGCCCTTTCTTATATGGTGGCAGAGCAGATTCGAAAGGGCCGCCTTGTTCCGGTCCTGGAAAAGTTCACGCCCCCACCGGTGCCGGTGCAGATCGTCTATCCTCAAGCCCGCATCCTCGCCCCCAAAATCCGCGCCTTCGTCGACTTCGCGACACCAGGACTGACCGCGGCCCTGGGCAAACTCTGGATTCCGATCGGCCTGGCGTAGCGATCCAGGCCAGCGCGGCTACGACTCCGTCGCGGCCGCTTGAACAGCCCACCTCAAGGACGAATCGACGATGTTCCAGACTCACTCGGCCGGGTTCGGCATAGCCGCAAGCACGTGCGTCCGATCGAGGTACGCGACTTCGACATGATCCAACGCGCCATCTGCAGAAGGAGATCAATGAGAAGTTGATCGGTGATAGGGCTTGGACTGGCTGCTCAATCCGCCTGCAAGAGCGAGGGGTCGGCTAGCCGGCCCCATTATCTATTCCCCGCTCTGATCCTTCGGCGCCACCTTGACGCCGTAGACGCCGCGCACAGCTTCGCCCCAATCCTTGGCCAGCCTCTCCTGGTCGCCGGTGATGCGGCGCAGGCGCAAGGCGGTCTGGGTGTCTGCGATCTTGGCGACGATCACCGGCATCGCACCGAAGATGACCCAGCCGGCACCGGCACCGCTCAAGGCGGCAAGCCAGCCATAGCTGTCGCCCAGCACGGTCTGGATATCGCTGATACCGTGGCCGGCGGCCCAGATCCTGTTGAGAAAGTAGAGACAGCCGACGAGGTTGAGCGAGCCCACGGTGATGGAAAAGCGCCGGCCCGGCGACGTGTCGACCAGCCGCGCAACCAGGGTGGGCAGCATGCCGGCGCAGATGACCGCAGCGCTGGGCAGGAAGACCAGGCCGATCAGCACGATTGGCACGATCAGGACCCAGGGCTTGACCCCGAGACCGCCGGGTGGTGCGCCGGCATTGGCATTGCTTTTGTTGGCCACCAGCCCTTCCCTCCTTCCCTGCTAAAACAGTGCCGCGACGACGCCATAGGCCGCAAGACAGGCACTGCTGGTGAGCGTCGCCGTCACGGCCGCCGCGCGCTGAGCAATGCCGCGCACGCGCGATGTCTCGGTAAGCCCACCATTGGCAAGCCACGCCCGGCCGCGCTCGAGACCGGCATATTCCAGCATCGCCTGGGCAAAGCCGTCCGTGTCGGCGCGGCGCAGCGAGCCGTCGCCATCCAGCAGCAGCAGCATCTCGTCAAAGCGGCATCCATGGGCGTGGGTATCGATCTGGCCGCGGATATGGTCGCGCATGCCGGCATTGTGGAAGGCGACAATGACCGGCTCCAGCATCTCGACCACAACCTGGGAGAGGCGCGGCAGATCATATTGCTGGTGAACGCGCTGCACGATCGCCAGCAGACGCAGGATCGCCGTGCGATAGGCGATATCATCGTCCTTGTTGGCAAGACCGATCAGCTCATTGTCCATCGAGCGCTTCATGTTGACGGCGATGAACGCTGCGATATGCCGATCCATCGGCAGCGTCCCGTGCGGCGCCCCCGGAATGGCGGCGTCGATCGCCGGCAACAGGTCGGCCGAGTTGACGACATAATAATCGGCGATGAGCGCCGATTTGCACGGCGTGCCGCGGTCGAGTTCGTAGAGCACGCGTTCGATACCGTAGCCGGGGGCAGCGCGGTCGATGACCTTGTCGATTATCTCCAGCGACCGGCGCAGCTGCATCTGGTCGGGCCGGAGGTTTGGCTGTTCCTCAAGCCAGGCATGGGGCAGCCGCGCATTCATCAGCTCGGCGATCTGCTGGACCCGCTCGGAGCGCTCGAAATAGTGCGACAGCATCGAGCCCAGTCCCATCAGGCTGGTGCGGATATCCTTGTAGCAGATCGGCAGATTGCCACCCATCAGGATGATGTAGCGCGAGACGGTTCGGTCGCGTATGCCGGATTGCGCACCATAGGCATTGGCGAGGCCCACGATGCGCAGCATCTTGTCCGCCGCCTTTTCGTCGCCGAAGCCGCGCTTGAACCAATTGTCAAAATCACCATCGGCGATCAGCGCGATCGCTTCGTTCCAATGCCGCGACATGGCATGGGCCAGCGCCGGCTTGTTGAGGAACTCGCCGCCGCTGAACTTCAGCGGTCGTGAGGCGCGCTGCGGGATGCTGGGCAGCGTCGGATTGAAATGCGCACCGGTCATCCAGCCCTCAAGCTGCTTGATGGTCCAGCGGTCGGCGATCTTGTCGCAGAGCAGGCCGCGGAACAGCTCGGCGAGGCTCGGCGCCAGTTTCTCGCCACCAGCCAAGGTCGAGAATGAACCCATGTTGATCTTGGCGTTGATGATCTGCTCTTCATTGAGGTTGGCAACGGGATAGCGGCCGAGGAAGAGCATGATCGCCGTGGCGCCGATAGCATAGAGGTCATCGGCCACCGAACCCACGCCACGCCCGACCGGGTCCGAGATCGCATTGTCAACCGTCTCGCAGGAAGCCGGCTGGCCGGTGCCCGGTGGCGAGGCGAGGCAATCGCCGAACATCAAATCGCCGCTGTTGCCGTTCTGGAAATAAATGTTCTGCGGCCGGATGGCGCGGTGCGGGCAACCGATAAGGATGAGGTCACGCAGTATCTGAATTGCCGGCTGGATGAAGGATTTGATCAACTGCGATTCCGACATTTGCGGAATCTGCTTATTGGCCCACATCAGGCGCTCGCCGGACGGGATCGAATAGATGAAGGCTGGGCGCCGGCCCCAGAGCACGTCATTGCCCTCCACCCCGACCGGCCAATCAACAATACCCGAGGCCAGGGGCCACATCAGATAGGCGCCGGCGGCATTGCGCGTGGGCGCGATGGAAAGGCCACGGATGGCGAGATGCCCCGGCGAGATGAGTGCTATGACCTTGCGTGATGCATCGACCCGGTCGGTGGCGGCATAGGCCTCGGCCATGCCGCTGTCAAAGGCCGGCAGGCGCTGGCTCGGCGCAATCTCATAGCGCTCGCCCAGTTCCACCGCTTCCTTGACGCTCAGCACGGCCATAAGTCAGTCCAGATCAGGCAAAAATTGCCGCTCCACCGGGGGGATTCCGGGCGGTCGACACATCATATGCAGTTTTGATGCCGCGGTGGTTAACAAGGGGTTAGGGGCGTGTCTTTTCAGCAACCAATTCCCTCACCTCATCCAGCCACGCCGCGCGCTGGTTGGGCGTGCTGCCGGCCATTGGGCCGTACATCCGCCGGGTGACGTCGGTAACCCCGCAGAGCGGAAAGACGCAGCGGGTCCAGATGTCTTCGAGCGGATCGCCGAACATTGCCTGTTCACGTGCGGGCGGCGTGTTGGAGGTGTTGAAGACCAAGGCGGTGTGCGCCTTCAACAGGCCCTGGGGCACCCCGTCATGATCCGTGCCGGGCGGATAGGTATAAGCAGACACACGGTCGATCCAGCCCTTCAGGATGGCCGGCGGCTGGCCCCACCAATTGAGATGGAAGATCAGGATGAGATCGGCGGCCTTGAGATCGGCACAGTGCCGTTCCACCAGTGGGTCGGCCGAATTCGTGTTCGCGGCCTCGCCGGTCGGTTGCACCGGGTTGAACTGCTCGGCATAGAGATCGTGCCTGATTATGGCATGACCGTTGGCGGCAAGGACCTCATCGGCCGCGGTCGCCATGGCGTGGCTGAAACTGTTTGCGCCAGGATGGGCGATGATGATCAGGGCCTGCAAGATCGGGATGCTCACAACAACGGAACAGGAAGGCGGCTATGTCCGCGCCACTACATCCCGGGCGCCAGAGTCAGCTTGGAGACGCCGGCGGCGACGTTGACACCCACATTGCCGTTCACGCTGACCGGCTACAGGGCGATCTGGCTGTTGCCGCCGCCAAAGAGGGCATTGGCGCCCACGCCCAATCCCGCCGCCACATCGGCACCGGCGCCGGCATAGGTGCCGGCCAGGGCGCCCCGCGCCACATTGCCCGGGGCCACGACACCCCAGAACATGCGGGTTTCGCGCGTAAAGCCGATATCGAGACCATAGCGCGTGATCTCGCCGCGATAATTCTCCTGGCTGCCATCCGGCCGCTTGAAGACGCAAGTCATGGTCTTGTCCGACCCAATCAGGTAACCGACGCTGCCGCTGACATGGCAGTCGAGAACGCCGACATTGACCCCGCCCTCGGCCTGGGCCGCAGGCACGGCCGGCGCCATCAGCAAGGCGGCCATGGCCAGGGTGGCAAGGTTTCGGCAATTGATCATGGCGGGCTCCCAAGGCTGAACGCTGCGGATAGACGATCCGGCGCGCTATCTAAGCTTCCAGACGCATGCCCAAACAAGTGGTTTCGGAGAAAGTCCCCGTTCCGGCTCGGCCAGATGCGATCAGGCGCTGTTTCCGGACCGGGAATCAATTAAGAAATTGGGGCTGGTTCAGGAAAGGTCGCCCCATGCCGCTCGATTTGAATGTGCGCGCCGATATCACGCTCGATACCTATCGCCGGGTCGCCTGGGACCGGGAGACCGTAGCCCTCGGCACCGTGGCGATGGCCCGGGTGACCAATGCCCGGACCGCCTTCATGCATCTCATCGATTCCGATCCCAACCTCACCATCTATGGCGTCACCAGCGGTTATGGCCAGCACGCCAACAAGCGCCTGACCGGCGAGGCTCGGCGCCAGCATGCACAGCGGCCGCCGCGCAGCGCTGCGGTCGCCTTCGGTCAGCCGGCACCGGAACGGGTTGCGCGCGGGATCATCCTGGCGCGCCTTGCCAATTTCATCGAAGGCCATGCCGCGGTAACCCCGGCCCTGGCGGAAGCCGTGGCCGCCCTCCTCTCTGGCGGCCCCCTGCCGAAAGTGTCAATCGCCGGGCAAGGCGGCGCTGGCGAGATCCTGTGGATGGCGCCCTTGATCATCGACCTCGCCGAGGCTTTTCCCTTGGGCGAAAAGGATGCGCTGTCCCTGATCAATGGGTCGCCTACGGCCAGCGCTCTCATCGCCGATGGCGCCATCGCCATGCGGCGGCGCCTGGATCTCGCAGAGCGCATCTTCGCGCTCTCGGCCGAGGCGATCAGGGCACCGCTGGAAGCCTATGACGCTGCTTTCGAGGATCTGTGGGGTGATCCCTATGAAGCTGCGTCCCTGCAACGGCTGCGCCACCTGCTGCAAGGTGGCGCCGTGGAGCGCCGCCCCTATCAGGCGCCGGTCAGCTACCGCATCCTGCCGCGGGTGCTGGGCCAGATGCGCCGCGCCGTTGCCCAGGCCGAGGAGATTGCGCAATCGTCGCTGATCTCCGTCACCGACAACCCCGTCTTCCTGATGCCGGACGCACAGCACCCCGCGGGTCGTGTCTACAGCAATGGCGGCTATCACAATGCGCGCGCCTATCCGGCGCTCGACAACCTTGCCGCGGCCAGCGCCGACCTCTGCATTCTCGCCGAAAGGCACTGCACCAAGCTGCTTGATGGACGCTATTCGCTGCTGCCCGATCAGTTGCAGGCGGCCGACGACGCCTATATCGGCATCGTCGGCTTCGTCCAGGTCGGCTACGCCGAACAAGCCAGGCGCGCGGCGCAACGTACCTTCCTGCCCGGCAGCGAGGCTGGCGGCTTCGGTCAGAACGACGTGGCGCCCTTGACCGGTCTTGCCTGGCGAGCGCAGGAAGAAGTTGGGCATTGCCTGGAAGCTGCCATGGCTATGCTGGGTGCCGTCGCCTCGCAGGCACTTCACATGACGGCACGGGCGGCGCCGCCTGCCTTGCAGCCGACCCTTGAAACGATCCGTGCCGCCTTTCCGCCGATGACCGCATCACGCGTGTTCGGGCCGGACCTCCAGACACTCAGCAACTGCTTTCGCGCCGAAATCTATGGCATCGAGGAGGCGACGAGATGAACCTGTCCACCGCACTCTATCTCGATGACCTCACTGTCGGCCAACGCTTCACCAGTCCGACCTATGCCCTCGACGCTGCCCAGATCAAATCCTTCGCTGGACAGTTCTATCCGCAGCCGTTTCACCTGGACGAGGCAGCTGCCAGGAACACCTTCTTTGGTGGTCTTGCCGCCAGCGGCTGGCACACGGCAGCCCTCACCATGAAATTGCTGACAGCGACAAGCCCGGGCATCGCCGGGGGGGCTGATCGGTGCCGGCGGCGAGATTTCGTGGCCGCAGCCGACAAGGCCAGATGACATCCTGCAGGTGGTGAGTGAAATCGCCGAGATCAAACTATCGCGCTCACGGCCAGATCGCGGCATGGTGACAATGCGCAGCGAAACGCGCAATCAGCGCGGTGACGTGCTGCAGATACTGACGTCGAAGCTGGTCGTTCCGCGGCGACCTGGCTAAAGCTTGCACAAAGCGGCGCGGTTCAGGATTTCGAGCCGGCCGCGATGCAGAGATAGAATGCGATCGCTGCGAAACCGGCGCAATACGCGGCCGGTATGAATGGCCGTGAGACCAAGCGCGTCTGCGATATGCGTCTGGCCGAGCGGGAAGAGCATCTGACTGCCCGTCGCCAGGCCCTTCGCCTCCATCCGCATGATAAGTTCCAGGATCAGCCGGCCGACGCGTTCATAGGCAGAGCGGCGCCCAAGATCGGTCAGGCGCTCATCGGCAGCCGCTTGCGAAGCGAAGCACCAGGCCCCGGCCTGCCGCGCCACCAGAGGATGGCCAGCAACGAAATCAGCAAAACAGCCGCGACCAAAGGTGCAAACCGTCACCGACGTCAGCGACTGCACCGAGAAGGGCAACCGGTCTATGGTCAGCAACGGCAGAGAGATCGGATCCCCCGGCAGAAGGACGGAAAGGATCTGACGGCGACCGCCGGGCAACAGTTTATAGCGGAATGCCCAACCATCAAAGATGATCAGCATTTCCGGTGCTATCTCGCCTTCGCGATAGATTGTCCGCTTTGCCGGATAGTGACGATGACCCGTGCGCAGCGCCTCCATCTCGGCGAGAGTTTGATGATCGCCCCGATAGAATGCCGTCTTCAGTCGCGGACACTGCGCACATGAAACTGGCAAGGCGGACATTAACATCATTCAATCGCACTCACTCAATCACTCATGCAGACATAGTCGATTACGCGCCCCGATAGGAGCCACTCAACAATTTTTGATGATCTCGCATCGCGCGCGGGAGGACAATGTCAACGCGACGAAGTGACAAGTCCAATGGCTCTTTACATACTTAAGTATGCCATATACGTATTCAATATTCTCCTATGTTTAGGATCAATTGCAATTAACATACAGCCGACGATGATACAAATCGTCGCAGTTGCTACGCTCGGTTGATCCCGTCTCCGTCAGAGACGCTCAAGAGAAGCAGAATGGCCGCCAAGCACAATGCTCAGACAGCACAAAATGCAGGCCGTCAACGCACACGGAATGTGGATACCAGAGAACTCAGCTCGGCGATGATCGTTGATGGCGCCACAACCGCCACGATTTTGATTCGCCTCAATGGCCGCATAGCACATTACGGAGACGGTGCAAGGCGGCTCTTCAAGTACCCTGCCGAAGAAATCATTGGCGCCCCAATCACCGAACTCTTGCCCCAGATACAACCGATTCTGGAAAAGCCGCAAAGCGCCGCCGACCGGCCACCTTCATGGCGTCGCGTCCGCGGTCTCAGCAAGAACGGCCGACACCTTGAACTGAAGGCCAGCTGCCAGCATCTGCGCATTTCCGGCAAGGCCTATATCGCCATCACACTCGACGACGCCGCATTGGCCAACCGCATGCGCGCGCAATTGCGTGCCACGCAAACGCATCTCGAAAAGATCGTCCCACTTAGTGACGACGGCATCATCTCGGTCAATCTGGACGGCGTCATCAAGGTCTTCAGTCACGGTGCCGAGCGCATGTTCGGCTATGACGCACGCGATGTTGTCGGCCAACACCTCGACATGCTGCTCCCCGCCAGTCTTCGTGCCATGCATGCCAAACACATGTCGAACTTTGTCGCCACCAAGGAGAAGACGCGCCGCATGGGCCAGCGCACAGAGATCCTGGCGCTGCACAAATCGGGCGAGACATTCCCCGTTGACGCCTCGATCATGCATTTCGACCTCGCCGGCGAACGCATGCTGACGGCCATCCTGCGCGATGCGACCGAGCGCAAGCGCCAGGAACAGGCATTAAAATCCAGCGAAAGATTATTCCGCGCGGTATTCGAGCAGACATTCCAGTTCGTCGGCCTACTCACACCCGATGGCATCGTCATTGAACTCAATCGCAGTTCGCTGGAGATCGGCGGCCTCACCCGCCACTGCACGGTCGGCCGTCCCTTTGCCGAGGCCGCCTGGTGGCACCACAGGCCGGATGCGGGCAAGGCGGAGATCGAATCGCTGATCGTTAGCGCCGCGGCTGGTCATACCGTTCACAAGGAGTTGGAGATCCAAGGTTCCGATCACCGCGTCCATGTCCTCGACTTCATCCTGAAGCCCATTCGCGACGAGAGCGGGGCCGTAACCCTGCTGATTGCCGATGGACGCGACATCAGTGAGCGCGTTGGCGCCGAATGCGCGCTGCGCGAAGCGATGAAGCATGCCGAACTTGCCAACCGTTCCAAGTCGGAGTTCCTGGCCAATATGAGTCATGAACTGCGCACGCCGCTCAACGCGATCATCGGTTTTGCCGAGGTGATGCTGCGCGAAACATTCGGACCATTAGGATCGTCGCGCTATCAATCCTACTGCTCCGACATCTACACCGCCGGAACGCACCTCCTCAGCGTCATCAATGACGTGCTCGACGTCGCCAAGATCGAGGCCGGTGGCCTTATGGCGCAAGAAGAAGAAGTCGATGTGCGCGCCGCGCTTTCGACCTGCGCGCAGATGGTGCGCGACCGCGCCGAGGCCGCCGGGCTCTATCTGAATCTGGAAGTGGATCCAAAGCTACCGACGCTCATCACCGATGAGCGGTTGCTGAAGCAGATGGTGCTGAATTTGCTATCCAACGCCGTGAAGTTCACCCCTAAGGGTGGCATCGCAATCACGGCCGAACGATCGCCAGATGGCAAGATGGTCATTGCTGTAGCCGATACCGGCATCGGCATGTTGGCAACAGATATCCCGAAGGCCCTGCAGGCCTTTGGCCAGATCGACAGCACCTTCAGTCGACAATTCGGCGGCACCGGGCTGGGACTCCACCTTGTCCGCAGCATGGTTGAATTGCAGGGCGGCGCCCTGGCACTTGAAAGCGATCAG
>NZ_CAMDRA010000147.1 GCF_945906275.1 Dongia mobilis | reverse complement strand
GCGCCACCACGGCAGGGATTCGCGGCTCGATCCAACCGGTTCGGGGTGTTTCGCAACCGAAAACACCGCTCGGGAGCGAAAAATGGTTGCTTCTGGGGCAGCAGCAGACAACCATGAGGACAAACGGTAGGCCACTTGGGGAATGTCGGACCAGATATAGTTGCCTTCCTTGAGGTCGCCCTTCTCGTCCCAGCTGAGCTCGCCCAGGACCGTCTTCACGCTTTTCGCCCGGAGATAAGCGGCGATCGCCTTGGCGTCGGTGCCCTTGGTGGCCTCGGCGCCGGCAGCGAAGACCTGGACCGCGGCATAGGCGTTCAACGTGTAATTCGTGGGCTCGACGCCCTGGGCGCGGAAGCGCGCGACCAGTTCGGCAGCTTCCGGCCGTTCGATGGCCGGGGCGAAATCGCTGAAGCGCGCGCCGTTCCCCTTGGTCTGTGAAAAGGACCAGAATTCGGGGTTGTTGAGAACGTCCGGGCCGACCAGTTCGATGTCCAGCTTCGCCACCCGCAAGGCCCAGGCGATGCGGCCGATATCATCGTGATAGGCCGCGACGTAGAGCACCCTTGCGCCCGACTTCTTCAGCGCCTCGACCAGCGTGGCGTAGCTCGTCTGGCCCTGGGTGAACTGGCCGTCGATGATTGGTCGGATGCCTTTCTCCTTGAGCTTCGCCAGCAGGCGCGCGGCAATGCCTTTGCCGTAGAGCCCGTTATCGCTGACGATGGCGATCGGCTGGTCAGCATAGGCCGCTGCCAGCCATTCGGCGGCGAAATCGCCCTGCATGTCATCGCGCCCGACCACGCGCAGCAAGGTGGTGACCTTTTCCCTATGGGCCGTGTCGGTCAGCAACGTGTTGGTGGAAGATGGCGTGATCTGCAGCACGTCGGCCCCAGCATAGACCTTGCTGCCGAGGATCGAGGAGCCGGAGCAGAAATGGCCATCAACGAACACCACGCCGCGACTGACAAGCTCCCTGGCGGCGGCATCGGCATCCTCGATGCCGCAATGATCGTCAGCCACTTCCAGGACCAGCTCTCGGCCAAGCACGCCGCCGGCCGCGTTGATATCGGCGACCGCCAGTTCCGCCCCGCGCCGCATGTCGTTGCCATAGACCTCGAAATCGCCAGTCATCGGGCCAGCGACACCGATATGGATCCTGCCGGCTTCTTCGGCCGCCGCCTTGGCCGCCGCCGTCTCCGAGGCGAAACGCGCGGCCGCGGCTTCCTTCTCGGCCTGGGTGGGACCGGTTGGGCCGCCGGCACAGGACGTCAACAGCAGCGCCATCAGAAGCTGAGCGGCGATCAGGCGGCTGTTCATCACGATACGCGACCTCATTGATATTCCCCGGATTGATATTCCCCGGGCGCCTACGATTACTGAGCGCAGCCGCGCCGCGCAAGTCCCCAGCGCCCAGTGCCGGCGCAACCTTCGCAGAAACAAAAAAGCCCGGGACGAGGCCCGGGCTTCTTCTCTTGATTCCGAAGAACCGAAGGATTAGTTCAGCGGTTCTTGAGCATACTTGCCTTCGTGCCAGACGTACCAAGCATAGGTCGACTTGGTCAGATCGCCCTTGGCGTCCCAGCTTAGCTCACCCGTAACGGTCTGGATCGGGCCGGAGCGAAGAGCGTCAGCGACTTTGGCACCCTCAATGTCGCCAGCCTTCTCCGCAGCAGCGGCCCAAGCCTGGATCGCAGCGTAGGTCGACAGCGTGTAGCCCTCCGGCTCGTAATTGTCCGCACGGAAAGCAGCGACGACATCCTTGGCCGAATCAAGGTTGAGGGCCGAGGAAGCGTCACTGAAACGCAAGCCTTCGCCGGCTGGGCCAGAAATCGACCACAGTTCCGCCGAGTTCATCGCGTCACCGGACACGAAATCGGCACTCAGCCCTTGTTCGCGTGCCTGACGCATGATCAGGCCAACGTCGAAGTGATAGCCACCAATGAACACCGCATCAATTTTGGCGTCCTTCAGCTTGCTGACCAGCGCCGAGAAGTCCTTCTCCTTGGACGTGTAGGTATCGCGCAGCGCGACCGTGCCACCGGCCGCCTCAAAGTTCTTTTGGGTATCTACCGCAAGGCCCTGTCCATAGGCGGACTTGTCGTCGAGGATGGCGACATTTTTGCCAGCGTAAGTCTTCGCGAGCCACGTGCCGTCAAAGACACCCTGCAAATCGTCACGGCCGCAAGTGCGGAAGATCGTCTTGATACCCTTCGCGGCGGGGTCATCCGTAAACTTAGTGTTTGTCGAAGCTGGGGTGATCTGAAGAATGCCTTCCTCAGCATAGATGTCTGAAGCAGGAATAGAAGAACCCGAGCAGAAGTGCCCGGCCACAAAGACCACGCCCTTCTTGACGAAATCGTTGGCAACCTGGACCGCCTGTTTCGGATCGCACTGGTCGTCGCCGATTTCCAGTTTCAACTGCTTGCCGAGGACACCGCCCTTGGCATTGATATCCTTGACGGCCATCTCAGATCAGCGCTTCAGTTGTTCACCGAAAGCGGCATACTCGCCGGTCATCGGACCAGCAACAGCGACAGTCAAATCTTCCGCCTTGGCAGCCGATACGGTGCCAAACGCGCCAATAGCCAGAACGGCGGCCAGCGCCGTCGAGCCGATCAAATTTTTAAGCATAGATCCCTCGCATAAAGCCTGAGTTTCACTTACCCCTGCGATCTTCCGCCGTCAGGTTAAGCTGACAGCATCTTCTCGCCTAACGGCAGCCGGGTCAATCCTAACCGACTGCAAAACTCCGTGATCCGGAGGATCCCGCCGTTTGTCATACTTAACCCTGGGTTGTGGTCTTCTCGCGCCAGCTGAAGAGGCCATTGCGCTCGTAAATCCACGGATATTGGGCGACCATCTTGCGTACCTGGGTCAGCCGGTAGGCCAGCAGCGCAAAGGCGATGATGACAACGGCATTGAGCAGGATCGCGGGGATATTGATGGCAGGCGCCTTGAACAGCGCCCAGGCAAAAAAGCGCTCGGCAGCGACAAGCAGGATTCCGTACACGATATTGTACCATACGGGACGCCATGTCTCGGCGAGGGCCTGCCCCATCATGAATGAGGCACCACCAAACAAGATAATGGTCAGGAACAGAAAAACGAAGAACTCCTGCATGTCAGTGTCCTCCTTCAAGATAGGCCGCGCGCACTTCGGCATTGGTCAGGAGTTCGGCGCCCGTCCCCGACATGGTGACGGTGCCATTGACCATCACATAGCCGCGATGGGCGAGCTTCAAGGCGTGATTGGCATTCTGCTCGACCAGGAACACCGTCATGCCCTGCTGTTCATTGATCTCGCGGATGATGCTGAAGATCTGCTTGACGATCAGCGGCGCCAGGCCCAGCGACGGTTCATCGAGCAGCAGCAGGCGCGGCCGGCTCATCAGGGCGCGACCGATGGCCAGCATCTGCTGTTCCCCACCCGACAAGGTGCCACCACGCTGCGCCACGCGTTCCTTCAGGCGCGGGAAAATCGCAAAGACCCGCTCGAGATCGGTGTCGAAATGCTGCGGGTCGCCGGTGATGGCGCCCATGCGCAGGTTTTCCATCACGGTCATGCGTGGGAAAATACGGCGACCCTCCGGCGATTGCGCGACGCCGAGGCGCATGATCTCGAAGGTCGGCATCTGCGCGATGTCCCGACCTTCGAAGATGATTCGGCCGGCACGAGCGCGCGGTGTGCCGCAGATGGTCATCAGCAAGGTCGACTTGCCGGCGCCGTTGGCACCGATCAGGGTGACGATCTCGCCCTGTTTGACCTCGAGATCGACGCCCTTGAGCGCCTCGATGTGACCGTAGAAGGTGTGAACGCCTGAGATCTTGAGCATCGCCAATTCTATTCCTTCTCGTCTTCACCGAGATAGGCGCGAATGACGGCCGGGTCGTTGCGCACTTCGAGCGGCGACCCGTCTGAAATCTTGCTGCCGTAATCCAGCACGACAATATGGTCGGAAATCCCCATGACAACGCTCATATCGTGTTCGATCAGGAGCAGGCCGATGCCGAACTCGTCGCGGATCGAGAGCAGCAGGGCGCTGAGCTCGGCCGATTCCTTCGGGTTGAGGCCAGCGGCCGGTTCGTCGAGGCAAAGCAGGACCGGCTCGGTGCACATGGCACGGGCGATTTCCAGGCGCCGCTGGTCGCCGTAGGGCAGGCTGCCGGCGGGCTCGTCGGCGACATGGATCAGCTTGATGCGCTCCAGCCAGCTGACGGCAAGGTCACGGGCCGCCTCTTCGGCGTGCCGATACACCGGCAGGCCCAGGAGACCCAGCACCGTCCAGCCCGAGGCGTGCATCAGCTTGTTATGCTGCGCCACCATCAGATTTTCGAGCACCGACATGCCGGGGAACAGGCGAATGTTCTGGAAGGTGCGGGCGACCTTGGCCTTCTGGCCGATGCGGAAGCCGTCCATCCGCTCCAGCATGAAGGGCTGGCCGCCCGGCCCGCGCAGCAACAGGCGGCCGACGGTCGGCTTGTAGAAGCCGGTGATGCAATTGAACAAGGTAGTCTTGCCGGCGCCGTTCGGACCGATGACGCCGGTGATCTGGCGGCTGCGGGCCGAGAAGCTGACATCATTGATCGCGACCAGGCCGCCAAAGCGCATGGTCAGCCGCTCCACCTCCAGCAAGGTGTTGTCGGCAAGATGGGTCGTGGCCGCTGCGGTCATTGGGCCGCTCCCGGTGTCGGGGCCATGACCTTTTTCTTGCGGTCCTTGTAAAGGATGGTGGGCACGCGATAGGAGAGCAGCCCCTTGGGTCGCAGCAGCATGATGAGAACCATGACACCGCCAAAGACCAGCATGCGATAAAGCGACAATTCGCGCAGCACCTCGGGCAGGCCGATGAGCAGAAGTGCTGCCACCGCGACACCGACCTGGCTGCCCATGCCACCCAGCACGACGATCGCCAGGATCACGGCGGATTCGATGAAGGTGAAGCTTTCCGGGCTGATGAAGCCCTGGCGGGTGGCGAAGAACGACCCGGCGAAGCCAGCGAACATGGCGCCGATGGCGAAGGCCGTCAGCTTGGTGTTGGTGGGGTTGATACCGAGGGCGCGACAGGCCGTCTCGTCCTCGCGCAAGGCTTCCCAGGCGCGGCCGATCGGCATCTTGCGCAAGCGGATGGTGACGAAGTTGGTGATGAGTGCCAGGCCGATGATGACGTAATAGAGGAACACGACGCGCTGCGTGGTGCTGAACTCCAGGCCGAACAGGGTATGGAAGGCCATCGTCCCCTCGGCCGGGTTGCGCTCGAAGGGAATGCCGAAGAAATCGATCTTGGCAATGTTGCCGATGCCGTTGGGGCCACCGGTGAAGGCCTGCCAGTTGATCAGGATGAGGCGGATGATTTCACCAAATCCGAGAGTCACGATGGCAAGGTAGTCACCGCGGAGCCGCAGCACCGGGAAACCCAGAGCGATGCCGAAGGTTGCCGCCATGGCGCCGGCCAGGGGCAGGCTTTCCCAGAAGTTGAGGCCGAGCGTGGTCGAAAGCTTGCCATAGGTATAGGCACCGACCGCGTAGAAGGCGACATAACCGAGGTCCAGCAGGCCGGCAAGGCCTACGACGATGTTGAGCCCCCAGCCCAGCATGACATAGGTCATCACCAGCACCAGACTGTCGACCAACTGGCGGTCACCCCAGGGTTTCATGGGAATGACCAAAGCGAGGACGATGAGGATCGGGCCTAGAATGCCGGAAAAATTGCGGGCAAAGCTGGCCTGGCGCGCTTCCGCGGCTTCACGCACCTCGATCGTCTGGCCACCCACCGTCTTGCGACGCCGCGTCCGCGCCGACGCGGCAAAGACGAACAAGGCGCCCAGACCGAAGATGACATTCACCATCGGCTGTTCAAAGGGCAGGGTGTCCGGCTGCAAGGGATCCGGTGTCACAAACAATGATTCGTATATCGGCAGTTCGAGCACGCCGATCACACCGGCGCCGAACAGATAGAGACAGGCGAGCCCACCCAGAATCAGCGCCGGCAAGGTCCGGTCGAACCGCGTCAGGGTGAGCAGGAAGCGCCCGGCCGACATCAGGGCCACCGCCCAGGCGACGTCGGCATAGCGCGTGACATAGCTCATCTGCTTGCCCTGCAGCACCTCGGTCTGGTAGCCGACCATCAGGAAACCCAGCAGGAATACCAGGACCGCGGTAAAGAGCGCTTCCTTGAGGGATTCGACATAGGGGTTGGGCGCTGCCGGCCCAGTGTCGGCTGCGCGGTGGTTGCGGCCTTGCGTTACATCAGTCATGGCGGTCAGACCTTTTCCACTTCAGGCCGACCCAGCAGACCCGTGGGCCGGAAGATCAGCACAAGAATCAGAACGCCAAACGCCGCCACATCCTTGTATTCAGCCGAAAAGTAGTTGGACCAGAGGGCCTCGATGAGTCCGATGAGAATGCCGCCCAGCATGGCGCCCGGCAGCTAACCGATGCCACCCAGAACCGCCGCCGTGAAGGCTTTGATGCCGGCGATAAAGCCCATGTAGAAATCGTTATTGCCCCAATAGAGCGTCACCATCATGCCCGCCACCGCGGCGAGACCGGCGCCCATCACGAAGGTCAATGAAATGGTGCGGTCGACATTGACGCCGAGCAACGAGGCCATCTTCATATCCTGCTCGCAGGCCCGCTGCGCGCGCCCCAGCGTGGTGCGTGAGATCATCAGCGCAAACCCGGCCATCAAGGCGACCGTGATCAGGAAGATAATGATCTGCATGTAGCCGAGCTGGACCACGAAGGTGCCGTCGGAGCGGCTCATCAGCTTGTAGCCACCCTGGATGATCGGCTCGACCGGCTTGGGGCGCGGGCCCTGCAGCAACTGGACATAGTTCTGCAGCACGATCGACATGCCGATGGCGGAGATGAGGGGGGCCAGACGTGGCGCGCCACGCAAGGGTCGATAGGCGATGCGTTCAACCGTCCAGCCATAGGCCGCGGTGAGCACGATGGCCACCACCAGCATGATGAGCAACTGCAGCGGGACCCAGGAGATGCCCAGCGTGCCGCACAGGAGCAGCACGATCATCGCCTGGAAAGCGCCGATCATGTAGACGTCGCCATGGGCGAAGTTGACCATGCCGATGATGCCGTAGACCATCGTATAGCCGATGGCGATGAGGCCGTAGATGGAGCCGAGGGTCAACCCGTTGATCAGCTGCTGCACGAAAGGTGGAAACTTCTCATCGAGCAGCGGCGATAAAGATAGAAACCATTCCATCTATGGCGTTATCCCCTTCTCCCATAGCCTTGCGCCCAGAAGCGCCGGCCAGTTCCAACAACCGCATAACGCCACGATCGGAAGAGGAATGCTGATGCCACATGACGAGTAAAATCTTCCCTGCCATGGACGTCACGTCAAACGAAAGGCCCCCATTCCGGCCGCTTCTCGCGAGACCGTTTCCGGCCTGTCGGCATGCAGCTCGTCATTGCTGCGGAACCTATCGTGACAATTCCGGGCGGACAAGGTGTTATTTATGTTCGCCTGCCGTTCCGTCAGCAACCGTGCCATTTCGCCGGCCCATGACGTATTTCAGCTTGCGGATCGCCGCCTGGGCGAGTTGCCCCTGGGGCATGCTGGCGGGTGCCACCATCGAGACTTCGGTCAGCGAGACGGGGTCCATGATCGAGACCTTGACGTAGGACCCGACCTGGCGAAACTCGATGAGGTAGTCTTCGTCCGACAATACCGCTCCTGATGGCAAGGGGCGCCTGCATGGCTCGCATGCGCCGGCAAGATAGCTGGGCGGGCGGGGCATGCGTGGCCTGCGCCACGCCGCCTGTCGCGCCGCCTGGTCACATGATATAGCATCCACCGCCGCTTGATATAATCTCGTCCAAAGCACCTGGAGTACCCTTCATGAGTTCCGCCCGCAGCGCCAAGCCAGAATTTCAATGGGAGGACCCCCTCTTCCTCGAAGCCCTGTTGAGCGAAGAAGAGCGGCTGGTCCGCGATACCGCCCGCGCCTATGCGCAGGACAAGCTGATGCCGCGCATTGTGAGCGCCAACCGGCACGAGCGCTTCGACCGCGAGATCATGAACGAGCTGGGCGAGCTTGGCCTGCTGGGCTCGACCATCGACGGCTATGGCTGCGCCGGCACCAATTACGTCGCCTACGGCCTCGTTGCCCGCGAAGTTGAGCGGGTCGATTCCGGCTACCGCTCGGCCATGTCCGTGCAGTCCAGCCTGGTGATGCACCCGATCAATGCCTATGGCACGGAAGCGCAGCGCCAGAAGTACCTGCCCAAGCTTGCGACCGGCGAACTGGTCGGCTGCTTCGGCCTCACCGAGCCGGACCATGGTTCGGATCCGGGCAGCATGGTGACGCGGGCCAAGAAGGTCGATGGCGGCTATGCCGTCACCGGCGCCAAGATGTGGATCACCAATTCGCCGATCGCCGATATCGCCGTGGTCTGGGCCAAGACGGATGACAATGTCATCCGCGGCTTCATCCTCGAGCGCGGCATGAAGGGCTTCACCACCCCGAAGATCGAGGGCAAGTTCTCACTGCGCGCCTCGGTCACCGGCGAGATCGTCATGGACAATGTATTCGTCCCCGACGAAAACCTGCTGCCCAACGCGAAGGGCCTGGGCGGGCCATTCGGTTGCCTCAACAATGCGCGCTTCGGCATTGCCTGGGGAGCGCTGGGTGCCGCCGAGTTCTGCTGGCACGCCGCGCGGCAGTATACGATGGACCGCAAGCAGTTCGGCCGGCCGCTGGCCGCCAACCAGCTGATCCAGAAAAAGCTCGCCGACATGCAGACCGAGATCACCCTGGGGCTCCAGGCCTGCCTGCAGGTCGGTCGCATGAAGGATGCCGACAATTGCCCGCCGGAAGCCATTTCGCTGATCAAGCGCAATTCCTGCGGCAAGTCGCTCGATATCGCCCGCATGGCGCGTGACATGCACGGCGGCAATGGTGTCTCAGACGAATTCCACGTCATCCGCCACGTCATGAACCTGGAAGCCGTGAATACCTATGAAGGGACCCACGACGTCCACGCCCTGATCCTGGGGCGGGCCCAAACCGGGCTGCAGGCCTTCACCGGCGCATAAATCGGCCAGAATCGCTGTTTTGGGGGCGCGCATTGTCGCGCCCCTTCTTCTTTGGGCGCTCGGCGATTGACAGGGCCCGGCATGGTCGTTAGGCCCTAGCAGCACCTATATTGGCGAGGCATTACGACATGTTTGAGACGGCACTTCCCGATCTGAACGGGAAATCGATCCTGGTGACGGGTGGGACTGGCTCGTTCGGCAAGGCATTCATCCGGCGCGTGCTCAAGGATTGGAAGCCGAAGCGCCTGATCATCTTCTCGCGCGAC
>NZ_CAMDRA010000146.1 GCF_945906275.1 Dongia mobilis | reverse complement strand
CGGTCGGCGCCGGCCGCGACCGCGAGGCCAGTATGGCCGTGATAGGCGTTCTTGATCGAGAGGATCTTGCGTTTCTGTGTGGCGTTGCGCGCGGTCTTCAACGCGATGTCGATGGCTTCCGCACCACCCGAGGCATAGATCGTATAGTGCATGTCGCCGCCGCAGATCCGCGCCAGCATTTCCGCCAGCGCCGTCCGTCCCTGCGACGGAAAATGATGATTGCCCATGTCGAAGCGGGTGGTGCCGCGGTTGAGAACTTCGACCAGTTCCGGGTGGCGATGGCCGATATTATAGGTGCCGCCATTGAGATGGAGATCGATCAGTCGCCGGCCGTCCATGTCATAGAGGAAATAGCCTTCGCGCCGGTCGATGACCAGATCGACGCCCATGTCCTGCCAGGCCTGGGTCTTGGCCGGATTCCAGAACTGCTTCGACTTGGCGATGAACTCGCGCTTCTCGGGACTCTGTTCTAGCTCGGCCATGGCTCGTTTCCTCGACCTTGAAGGGGTCAGCTATATTGGCTCAAATAGCGCTCGGCGAGTTCGCAGGTGCCGGTGCTGTAGCCCGGCCCTTCGGTGCGCGCGAGATCGGTTTCGGCGTGGCTCCCCATCCAGGCGAACAGCGTCATGCGCCGCAGCAGAATGAAGGTCCAGATTTCATGTTCGTCTTCCGGCGGCAGCACACGGATGCGCCGATAGCCTTCCTTCCAGGCTTCCATCAACTCCGGCACGTCGGCGCGGTCTTCGAAGAAGCTCACAGCGGTGGCGGCGTCATAGAGAAACCAGCCGAGCCCGCAATCGTCGAAATCGATGACGCGCACATCGCCATTGTGGACGAGGAGATTGGCCAGCCGGAAATCGGCATGGATGAGGCCATAGCGGTTCCTGGCCTGGCCGAAACGTGCGAGCCGCTGCTCCATGAGGTCGACCGCGCGTTGCAGCAGCCGGGCGCGCTCCGGCGTGCAATCCGGCCCGTCCTGCCAGCGCCCCCAATTGGCGGTCCGGCCCAGCGAATGCTCAAAATCCCAGGACAGGTGCTCGAAATAGGGCGGGCGCGTCCAGCCTTCGCTGTGATTGTGGCAGCGTGCCGTGACCTCGCCCAACTGCCGGAACGGCGCCATAAGATTGTCCTGCGGCGGCTCAATCCCGTCGATGAACTCGAACAACACGCAGTTGCGCGGGCTGGAGAGGGACGGGTGCGACACGGTCTGGATATCGCTGCCGTCTTGCGCCGGAATGGCCTGCGGCGTCTTCACCCTGGCTTCCGCCTGCAGGGCGCGCATCCAGGCCAGTTCGCTGCGAATGCCATTGAGACTGTGATAGCCCTCCCGGTGCACACGCAAGATCACCGGCCGGGCAGCATCTTTGGGCGTCACACGGTAGGTCCAGTTTTCGGAATGGTTGATGAGCTTCAGCTCGGCGCCGCCAAGTCCCCAGCGCGACAGGCTGGCAGCCGCCAGTTCATCGATAACGCGTAACAATTGTTCCGTCGTGAGCACGCCGCTCATGAAATTCCTCAGCTCCCAGATGTCGATCAGGCTCTTGGCCCGCCCATTTCTTAAGAACCCAGTTCTTAAGAACCCCGGCGGAGTCGCCGCTTGTTCGCGACCGGCATGTTTCCATCTGTTTGCCAGGTTAGGCCCCGGGCGCGCCACCGCGCTTGACCCGTGGGGGGATGATCTTGACAGCTGATCAGCATTGCACCCTTGATGGCCGAACGCAGCCCATGCCATCATCGGGACTTGTCCACAGCTTGACATGGCTTGGCCGGAGAAATTCCGATGGCAACCGCTCTGCTGGATCCGAAGACCGACAGCCGGGAGACCGGCGCACCGATCGTGCTGGCCGCCGCGGCGACCGGCCTCGTCGATTTCATCGAGCGCCAGCATGGCGACGTCGATTCGATCTTCGGCAATTCCGGCATCGCGCCGGACATGGCGGGGGCGCCCACGCTGAAGCTGAAGCTTGCCTCCTATTGCCGGCTGTTCGAGCAGGCAGCCAAGCAGATTGAGGGCGAGAAGTTCAGCCCTGGCAATTTCGGCCTGCATTTCGGCCAGCAGTTCCAGCCGCGCGACCTCGGCATGTGGGGCTATGCCGCCATTTCCTCACCGACCCTGGGGGCGGCCCTCGACAATCTGGTGCGCCTCTTCCATTTCCACCAGGAATCCTCCGGCATGCAGCTGGCGCGCGGGGCCGACGGGTTGATGCGCCTCGAATACCAGATCTATTCCTCGGAAATCGTCGAGCGCCGCCAGGATGCCGAACTGTCCCTTGGCATGTTCGCCAATGTGATCCGCGATTGCTGCGGCCCGAAATGGGCGCCGGTCGAGGTGCATTTTGAACATCCCCGCCCGGAATTCTGGAAGGATCACGAGACCGCCTTCGACGCGCCGGTCTATTTCAGCCAGCCCACCAATGCGCTGCTGTTCCGCCCGGAACTCCTCGAACGGCCGATGCCGGGGCGCGACCTGCAACTCCTCACCATGATGCAGACCTGCCTTGAATCACTGGGCTCGCATCGCTCGGGCAGCGACGGCATGGTCGACCGGGTCAAGACCGCGATCAGGGTCAATCTGCCGGGTGGTTATCCCAGCCTCGAACAGATCGCGCAGATGCTGCGCGTGCCGGGCGCCATGATCCAGCGCGAACTGGCCGAACAGGGCCTCACCTACAAGGATGCGGTGGAAACCACGCGCCAGAGCCTCGCCCAGATGTATCTCGACCAGCGCCAGCTGCCGCTGACCGAGATTGCCCTGCTGCTCGGCTATTCCGAACTCTCCGCCTTCACCCGCGCCTTCACGCGCTGGACGGGTGTCAGCCCCCGCGCCTACCGCAAGCAGGGGCACTGACCCCTTCGTCATCCTGCGCCTTCGTGGAGGATGACGAGATGCGCGTTACATCTGCGCCATCGCGTCCTGTGACTCCGGCAATATCTGGCCGCCATCGACGATGATCGTCTGCCCGGTGATATAGCCCGCCTCGCGCGAGGCGAGGAACAGGGCAGCATGGCCGATATCGTCGACCGTGCCGAGCTTGCCCAGCGGCACCGCCGCCGCCATGCCCTTCATATAGGCCTCGCCCAGTTCGATGAGACCCTCGGTCATGACATTGCCGGGCAGCACGGCGTTGACCGTGATGCCGTATTTCGCAAGCTCCATGCAGGCCGTGCGCATGAAGCCAAATTGTCCGGCCTTGGTGGCGCCGTAATGGGTCCAGCCCGGAAAGCCGGTGACCGGCCCGGTGATCGAGGAGGTGATGACGATGCGGCCCTCGCCGGATTTTTTCAGGTAAGGCACGCAGGCCTTCACCGACAGGAAGGTGCCCTTGAGGTTGGTCGCCATCACCTCGTCCCAGGTCTCCGGCGACATCTCCTCGATCTTCACCTGCGGGAACATGCCGGCATTGGCACAGAGCACATCGACGCCGCCATAGCGATCGACCGCGGCCTTCGCCATCTTCTCCATCTCCGGCAGCTTGGTGACGTCGGCCGAAAAGCCCGAGGCCGTGTGCCCCATATCGGTCAATTCCTTGGCCGAGGCTTCGGCGGCCTTGAGATCGCGCCCCACCACCAGCACCTTGGCGCCGTGCTGGGCAAAGACGCGGGCGATGCCCTTGCCGATGCCCTTGCTGGCGCCGGTGACGATGACAGATTTTCCCTTGATCGATGCGGCCAACATGGCGCTTTCCTCCGCTGCTTTTTTTCAGACTTCCGATTGGTCGCTGGCGGCGCGTCGGCGGCGCAGCATCACGATGATGGCGTAGCCGACGAGCAACAGGCCGGCAGCACCGACGGTCGACACGGTGCCCAGCACCGGCACGCCCGGCGTATAGCCCGCCACCATCTTGGCATAGAGATATTCAGGGATCGTCGTATCGGCGCCGGTCGTATAGAGCGACAGCGGGAAATTGCCCCAGGACAGCAGGAACGCAAAGAGAGCGCCGGAGAAGATGCCCGGGAACAGCACAGGCAAGGTCACTTCGCGGAACACCTGCCATTTGGTCGCGCCGAGATCGAAGGCCGCTTCTTCCAGGGCCGGGTCGAAGGAATAGACCTGGATCGAGATGACGAGGGTGCAGACCGGCACGATCCAGACCAGATGCGCAAACACCGCCGTCTGCCAGGACATGGTGAGGCCAAGCGCGTTGAACCACAGCAGCAGCGATAGACCCAGCACCGATTGCGGGAAGAAGATCGGCAGCAGCACGATCTTCTGATAGATGCTGCGCCCCTTCCAGTCATAGCGGGCAAAGGCGAGCGCGCCGAAGAGCGCGATCGTGACGGCGATGACGGTAACGCAGAAGGCGATGAGCAGCGAGGTCTGGAACAGCTGGTGGATTTCCAGCGAGGCGAAGGTCTTCTCCCACCAGGCGAAGCCCCATTTTGTGATCGGGAAGATGAAATAGCGGCTCGATGTCATTGAGGCCAGCAGCAAACAGAGGCCCGGCAAATACATGAAG
The DNA here is from genome assembly GCF_945906275.1 of Dongia mobilis. GTDB lineage: Bacteria > Pseudomonadota > Alphaproteobacteria > Dongiales > Dongiaceae > Dongia > Dongia mobilis_A. The sequence goes on along the minus strand of NZ_CAMDRA010000146.1, from coordinate 5,010 downwards.
ATGACGACAGCCGCCGTCCAGGCCCAGATGAGCGAGGTGCGCCAGCGGGGGGCGAGGCTGTTCATGGCCTATCTCCGCCCCAGGATGGCATCGAGGTCGAAGCGGCGCAGGACGAGGAGCACCATGGTCCCCACCACCAGCATGAGCAGCACCGAAAGGGCCGCTCCCAGCGGCCAGTTCTGCGCATAGGTGAAGGCGATCTCGATATCGTGGCTGATCGGGATGATCTGCTGGCCGCCCAGCACCTTCGCCTCGGCGATGGCACCCACCGCCAGCACGAAGGACAGCAGGAAGCCGATCATGATGCCGGGCATGGAAAGCGGCAGCTCCACTTCCTTGAACACCTGCCAGCGCGTGGCACCGAGGTCGAAGGCGGCGTCGCGCGTCTGGTCCGGCACCATGGAGACGCCGAGCGTCATCGGGAAGAGCATAAACGGCAGATACACATAGACCATGCCGAAGACGATGATGCCGTTGGTGAACAGCCAACTCTCCGGCTCGATGCCGAACCAGGCTTTGAGCGTGCCCAGCAGCACACCGTTCTTGATGAAGAACAGAACCCAGCCATAGAGCCGGACATTTTCCGAGACGAACAGGGGAATGGTGAACAGCAGGGTGACCAGGGTCGCGTATTTGCCGAAAACGCGCGCCAGGCCATAGGCGATCGGATAGCAGATCATGGCAAGGATCAGCACCGTTACGGCAGCAAGACCCAGCGACCAGAGGAAGGAGAGATAGCTGGTCGAGTTGAAAATCTCGATGTAATTGCCAAGGCTCCAGCTCTGCCACAGCGAGAAGCTCCGCGCCGGGATGAAGCTGAAGCCGATCACGGCCAGCAGCGGTGCGGCGAATCCCACCAGCAGGAACAGCAGGATGGGAAGGGCGTGCCGTGTGCCGGGGCCGATGGTCTTGGCGAGGTTCATGCGTTGCCTCCGCCGCTCAATCCGTCACCAGGATGCTGTCCTTGGCATCCCAGCCGATGAGGACATTGTCGTCACGCTGGCCGGCAAAGGCCTGCTGCCGCAGCTTCTCGACGATGAACACATGGTCGTGAACGCGGACCTGGTACTGGATGCGAGAGCCCAGCACATATTCGTTGTAGAGCCGGCCTTCGAGGCAGTTCTCGGCGCCGCTGCGGTTCTCGATGAAGCGGAGCGATTCCGGCCGCACCACCAGGTGCCCGGCGGTGAAACCCGCCGGTACCGCGGGGCTGGCGATATCAACGCCGAACTCCGCTGCATGGACGATGCTTGATCCCTTGGCGGTCACCGCCATGACATTGACGTCGCCGATGAACTCGGACACGAACTTGGTTTCCGGCGCGGAATAGATCTGCTGCGGCGAGCCCACCTGCACCAGTTGGCCGGCGCGCATGACGCCGATCCGGTCGCTCATCACCATCGCTTCTTCGAGACTGTGGGTGATGTAGATGAAGGTCTTGCCGGTCTCGCGGTGGATGTCCTTCAGTTCCTTTTCCAGCGTCTTCCGGAGCTTGTAGTCGATCGCGGAAAGCGGCTCGTCGAAGAACAGGATGTCGGGGTCATAGGCCAGCGCCCGGGCCAGCGCCACGCGCTGCCGTTCGCCGCCCGAACATTTGGTGACGCTCTTGCCGTAATAATCCTGCGGCAGGCGCAACTGCGCCATCAGCTGCAGCGCCCGCGCCTTGCGCACGTCCGGCGCCACATTCTTGATCTTGAGCGAGAACTCGATGTTCTGCCCGACCGTGCGATGCGGGAACAGAGCCAGCGACTGGAACACCATGCAGGTCGGCCGCTTGTTGGCCGGCAGGTCGTTGATGCGCGCGCCGCGCAGCAGGATGTCGCCGCTGGTGGCGCTTTCCATGCCGGTCAGCATGCGCAGCAGGGTCGTCTTGCCGCTGCCCGACGGCCCCACGATGGTGAAGAACTCGCCTTCGGTGATATCGAGGTTGATCTCTTTGACGGCCGTGAAGGAACCGAACGTCTTGGTGAGCTTGCGCAATTGCAATATGGGCGATCGGCTGTTCATGGTCCTCGAAAATCCGGATCGTGATGAAATGTGTGCGGAGAAACAGGATCGCCCGGCAAAAGATCAGCCGGGCGATCCCCGTTCGTCAAGACGTCTTCGGCAATCAGCCGCCGGAAGCGTCGCGCTTCGCCGCGGTCATGATGTCGAGCAGCTTGTCGTAATCCGGCACGATGTCATATTCGACCGAGCGCGCCATCTCTTCCTCAAGGCTGTCATACTGGATGGCGTCCAGTTCCTCCTTGGTGAACAGGCTGAAGCAATCCGGGTTGCCCATCTGTGCCACCGGGTTGAAGGTGCCCTCGGCGAAGGCCACCGTATGGGCGACCTTCGGGTCCTGGACATATTCCAGGAACTGCACGGCCAGCGGCGAGATATCCGGGTTGTTGACCACCGAGGTGATCTCGATCCAGGAAATGCCGCCCTTGCCACCGGCGAGCGGGCCCTTCTTGGGCGTCACGGCGCGGATGTTGAGGGCGCCGTCCGCACGCGCGGGGGAGGCCGAATAGGTGCCGCCCGTCATATGGAAGTCGATCTCGCCCGAGACCAGCGCCTGGTTCATGGTGGCGATATCGCCCACCATCTTGGCGCCCTTGAACACTTTCTTCGCGGTCTCGCCGAACTTGGCGATTTCCTCAGGCGTGTGCTCCTTGAACGGATCGAAGCCGGCGATGCAGCAAATGTTGAACACGTTCCAATCGTCGGATTCGAGCACGCCGTATTTCTTGTCATTGGCGGGATCGTTCCACAGGTCCCAGCCCTGATCCTCGGCGGTGGCCCGGCTCACCTTGTCGGTATTGACGACGAAGGAGTAGGGGCCGTAACGCTGCGCCATGCCGAGCAGCTGTTCGCCGCTATCGTCCATCGCCCATTTGTAGGGCGGCTTGAAGTCCGCGCCCATCTTGGTGAAATAGGGCTCCATCTTGGCGCGGTCGAGCGGCATGATGAGCTTTTCCGGGAACATGATCTTGCGCGCCCAGGGATTGTTGACGTTGATGAGATCCCAGACATTGGTCTCGCCGGCGCGCAGCCGGTTGATCATGGTGGGATCGTTGGTGAGCGATTCCGCCTTCACCGTGGCGCCGGTCGAGGTGCGGAACGGGTCCAGCACCTGGGCCGAGTTATAGCCTTCCCAGCAAAGGATATTCAGTTCCTTCGACCGGTCGGCAAAGGCCGGGCGCAGGCCGGCGACACCGCCGGCGGCAAAGGCTGCCGCCATCAGGGCGGAATTCTGCATGAAATTGCGACGTGACTGCTTGAACTGGTTCATCTGTCCCTCTCCGTAGGCCCGGTCATTCTCTGCCGGTGCTGCTTCCCTGTTGACCAAGCTGATGCATCTGGCCGCGAATTCCGGACGGATGCGGTTTGTGCGTTCGTATTGCTTGCTTCACGCAAGTCGCCTTGATGTCGGTCACACTATGGACGATAGGCCGCCCCTACCACGCGGTCTTGACATTTAGCCCGTTAATCTTGACACGCCCTGCAATGACAACATTGCCTCACGCCAACGCCAACCAATTTCGCGTGAGCGTCCGGCAGACCCCGGCATAATCGCCGAAATGGGTCTCGAACTGCTGGTCGAGATCGGTCAGCAATCTTGGCTCATCGCGGCAGAAATCCTGGCCGAACATCCGGATCCAGTCCCGCACGATATCGATCGTGACCTCAATGTGGAACTGCAGGCCATAGGTCCTGGCCCCGACCAGGAACGCCTGGACCGGGCAGGCACCGCCGGTCACCAGAGTGATGGCGCCCGGCGTCGCACGGGTTGCCTCGTAGTGGTTTTCGAAGGTCGTCAGCGGTTCGGCGATATCCTTGAACAAGGGGTCAAGCTTGCCTTCCGGCGTCAGGTCCAACTGCCGGAAGCCCGATTCCAGCCGGCTCATGCGGTAGATCTCGCCCCCGAAAGCATGGGCGATGATCTGGGCGCCGAGACACACGCCCAACACCGGCCGCTCTGCCGCCGTGAAGGCGCGGATGAGGGCCATCGTCTCGGTCAGGAACGGATAGACATGTTCGTCCCGGGCGCTCATCGGCCCGCCCATGACGATGAGGCCGGCATAGCCGCCAGGCCCGTCCGGCAGGCCCGGATAGTCCATCGGTGACTGGCTGGCAAAGCAGCCGACCGGAAAGACCGCGTCATAGCGGACACCCTGCTCGATGAGCGCCTGGCCGAGCAGGCCCGGCGGCGCCACCAGTTCCGGGACGATGATCAGGATGCGTTTCATGCCAGTTTCATCATGCCAGTTTCATCATCCCAGTTTCATCATCTCGGTGAGTTCGGCCGCGTTCATGACGTGGCAATAGATCATGTTGATGATGGCCAACTCCTGCTCATGCAGGGCATGATCTCCCGCGGCGCAGCAATCCTCGATCACGATCACCTGGAAGCTCTCATCGGCGAGGCTCCGTACTGTCGACGAGACGCATTGATCGGTGAAAATGCCAAGGCAGATCACGTTCCGGATGCCGAGATTGTGGAGGATCAGGCGCAGGTTGGTGCCGGTCAGCGCACTGTCCGTAGTCTTGGTGACGGTGATCTCGTCGCCCTGGGGGGCGAGTTGCGGCACGATCTGCGCGGCATGCTCGTCCTTGGGCAGCAGCAGATTGTTCCAGCCCGGCATCTTCTGGCTCAAGGACCGGTCGCGCCCATCCTTTCCCTGGCAGGCGATGCGCGCAAACAGGCATTCGATGCCGCTTTTGCGCGCGAGGCGCAGCAGCTCCGCCGCGCGTGGAATAACGATCTCGCTCATGCGGACGTGAAACGGCGTCCAGGCATCGTAATGGGCCTTGCCCGCCTCATCGAGCGTCGCCCGGTCCGGCCGCTCGACATAGGTGTTCTGCACATCGATCACCAGCAGCGCCGTTTCCGACCGTTTGAAGTCGAAATCCTCCGGCTCCGGCGCGCCTTGGTAATAGAAGGATCGATTGCGTGTCTTCCAGGTCATCGTCAGCTTTCACATTGATAAGCAAGTCGTGGGTGGTCCGCCTGCGCGGACCATGACG
>NZ_CAMDRA010000145.1 GCF_945906275.1 Dongia mobilis | reverse complement strand
CGGCGCCTCGGTGCCGATGGCGTCATTGACCAATGGCTCGAAGACACTCTGGATCATCTGGTTGCGCGCGTCGTCGAAGAAATGCCGGCCCTGGAGTTCCTCCTTGAACTGGAAGATCTCGTCCTGGAAGACATAGGAGCATTTCTGGCCGGTGAAGAATTTCGCGAGCTGCCGGCCGCGCACCGATTTCTTCTGCAGGTAGCCGGCGGTGACAAAGCGGTAGTCTTCGGGCTTCCTGGTCGGCGCCTTGATGCCGAGGATGTTCTCCGGATAGAGCATCATGCTGGGGCAGCCCAGCGCCACCGGATTCTTAAAGCCCATCTTCTTCAGCCAGGTCTCGGTCTGGGTCCCGCGCACGCCGAACACCAGCGCGCGTTCGTCGATCCAGCGCAGCAGGTCGATGGTGGCCGGCTCCAGGGTCGAAAGATCCTCCATCTCGTTCTGCATGCCCATGCCGAGCACGATCACCGGAATCTTGATCTGCTCCAGCACCTTGACCAGGGACGTGTGGTTGAGGTTCGGGCGGATCTCGTTGGCCATCGGCAGGACGAGGGCGTCGAAATTGTTGTTGAGCAGGTCCATCGCCTCCTTCGAGCCCTTATAGGCGTCGTAGAGGACGTGAACGCTCAGCATGCAGCTGTAGTTCCGGTCATAGTCGAAGATGCGGCAGGAGCCTTCGCCGATGAGCATGTTGCCCTTGTTCGACGTCAGATAGAAATTGCGCGACATCGTGCTGAAGGTCGTGCTGTTCGACCGTGGCAGACCTTCAGAGAAGGGCATGCCCGGGTGATAGCGATAGCGGGTGTCCGCCGGCTGGCGACCGAAACAAAGTCTCTTCATCACGAAAGTCCTCCTCCCCGAATGGGTTTGAATTGGCGCATTAGCATTCTCATGGTGTTCCCGGATCTTTTTGGTCGCCGTCCTTGACGCGCGGCAACGTTCTGGTCAGTTCGGTCGGCCGGCCGCAGCGGACCAGCGAAAAGCCGGCATCGTCGTTCCAGTCGTAATAGAAGCCCAAGGGCACGCGCTCCGCATTGCCTGGTTCATCCAGATACTGCAGGAGGGGTTGCATCACGCCGATGCGCAATCCTGGTGCGGCAGGGCGGTACCGAACTCGGTGAGCCAGCAGGGGCGTTGCGCGAAGATGCTTTCACCGCAAGATGCCAACTGGCGGTCGATGAGGCCGGTCCGGGTGTCGAGGTCGTTGGCAAAGCGCAGCGGCTCGTAGAGATGAATGCCGACCGCGTCGAAACGATCGAACAGATCGCGCGCGCCGAACGCCTGATAGACCAGATCGGGTGCCACATAAGTGGCGCCGCTGCCGATGATGAAATCGCTGTTGATGTCGGCGAGGCCGGCGGAGATCAGCTTGACCTTGGCGAGCGACGGATATTTGGCCAGGGAGGATCTGGTGATGTCGACCACCGCACGATAGCGATCGAGCCCGGCTGCAAAAAGGTCGCGTTGCTGCTGGGTCCAATCGGCGTCGCTGGCGATGACGCGGCCGCGCTCGGCCAGCGGCAGATCGCCATTGTAGCCTGACCAGTTGAGTTCGTTGCCGAGTTCGAGGCCGATGAGCGGGATCTGGTGAAAGTCGGCGAAGGCCAGGAAATCCTCCAGCCGCGCCTGATAGCGGGCAAGATCGATCTGCGACAGGCCATAGGCCGGAAAGAAGCCGTCCCTGCGGGCGCGTGGCGTGGCATCTTCGGCCGCGACAGCTCCGTCGATGAGCGGGATCGTGACCAGGATATCGAGCCCTGCCAGTTTGGCTTGCTCGAGGGCACGGTAGCTCCCGGTCAGCGGGTTCTTGAGGCCGATGCGTACGCTGGAAAATCCGGCCTCGGCAATATCGCCGAGTGTCGCCGCCATGGCTGCCGGCTTCTCCCAGGCGATGTTGGCAGCGGCGACGCCGGTGCTGAAGGCTGGCTCGTCTGCGCCGATCGCCCCGGCTGGCACACCGGTGGCGATGGCCAGCGTGCCGACCAGCGCCAATAGCCCCAGATATCTGATGTGGTTGCCGCCGCTCATCGGCCCGGACTCGAGGTTACGGTTCGGCGTAGCTCGATTTCCTCCGACCTGAAGGGAAACCAAGCCTCAAGCCGGTCGATGAGCGGCGACAGGTTTTCGGCCCAGTTCCCGGCAGCGACATGGTCAGCCGCCGTGGAAGAGAGCCGATTGAGGAGGTGCGGTTCGCTGAGCAGGCGCTCGAGCGACCGGACCAGTTCGTGGGCGATGGCATTGTCATCATCGCTGTCGATCAGCATGCCATCGATTTCATGTTCGACCAGTTCGCCGACCGCGCCCACGGCGGTCACCACCGGCACGCAGCCGACGCGCTGCGCTTCGAGAATGGTGAGGGGGGCGCCTTCCCAGCGCGAGGTCAGCAGCAGGACGTCGGCCTCGGCGAAGGCATCGGTCAGGGCCTTCGATGAATAGATGGCGGGTTATAGCTTGATGTCGATCTCGGCAAAACGCTCGGTCCAGGAACCGCGGGCCTGGTCGTTCAGTACTTCGCCGCCAATGAGACGAATGTCGATCGGCAGCTTGCGGCGCTTGATGATGACAGCCGCTGCATAGAGGCGCTCGATGCCCTTCTGCGAGTCGAGGCGGCCGATGAACAATGTCTTGAGGCGCTCCGGCATGCCGCGGCGCTGCCGTTGGCGCAGGACCGTCCGCACCTCGGATTCGCGCATCTCATAACTGGGCGCATTGCGGATATGCATCAGCTTGGCACTCGGCACGCCCATGCCGTGGAACCAGTCGACCATCTGTTCCGAGCAGGTCAGGATGAGGTCGTAGATATGCTCGTAGGCGAGGGCGATATAGGGATGCCAGGCCGAGCGCCCTGACCGTGTGCGGTCGAGGACATGCACGTGATCGAGAATCTTGACGCCGCGGCGGCGCAGTTCGCCGAGCACGGCATTGACCGGTGCCACCTGGCAGTTCACCACGACATCCAACCCGGCAAAGAGGCCGAGCAGGCGCTCGACGCGAGCGCCCTCATCCTGCGCCATCATCAGATCATGGCCGGCAAAGTGATGGGCGCCGCCCCAGAGCGGATAATCGTCCATGAGAAAGTTGACGCTGGTGAAGTCGCCCGGTTCGAACACCATTTCGCAGGATGATTTGCCGAGGACGTAGAGATGCGTCTCGTAACCCAGCCGGACCAGAACCCGAGCCATGGCATAGGCGACCTTCTCGACGCCGCCGAAGGAGGCAATCGGCAACAGGAAGCCGATGCGCGGCGCCTGGCCCGCCGTCGCAACGCGCGGCAGGACGGGACTGGCGCCCAGGGCTTCGCGCAGAAGCCGGTAGTGCTTCTTGACCGGCGGGGAATAACCGCCCCGCCAGGTCCAGCGCGTATTGGCGATGCGGCGGTAGGCGGAATCACGGAATACGCCGAGGGTCGAGAGCAGGCCGTTGGTGGCGGACAGCACGGTGCGGTCCAGGTCGAATGCCTTGAACGGACCGCGGATCACCAGTTCGACCGTGTCCGGCGACGGGCGCTTGCCGCGGATCGAGCCGATCCATTCGTCGGAGATATCATCGACGCAGGCCTTGAAGATGTCGGCGGAACACATCCAGGCCAAGGGCTTCTTCGCCATATAGTCGGGTGCGCCGGCCTCGATCAGCTTGAGTTCGATGCGGCCCGGATCATGCTCGAGGCGGATGGCAACCAGATGATGCTTTTCGCTGAGGCGTTCGGCATGCCAGAGCAGGTTGTGCAGCACGCCGATCTTGCGCATGGCCTCCAGGTGGGCGGGCGCAATCCACAGCATGAAGGGCGGGATGCCGTGTGCATCCGGCTCGGCGAGCGAGGCCCAGTAGCGGTCGATGAAGGTCTCGAGGTCGATCTTGGCGTGAGCTGCGAGCGGGTCGCTGAACAAGGAAACGGCATAGGTACCGGTGGCGATGGCGGCAAAGCGCGGGCTCTCCTCATGTTCCCATTGCGCCAGCGTATCCGGCATGAAGAGCTTCTTATGCTTCTCGCGGATGTAGGCCATGATCGCGGCCTTGGTGCGGTGTGAATCGCGCAGCATGCTTTCGGCGCGCTGCCGATAATCGAAGCCGAAGAACGGGTAATTGGCGCCGATGAAGCCGTGCGAGATGCATTGCAGCCAGAATTCCCAATCCTCGAACCCGGCCTTCATGGTTTCGTCGAACCGGATGCAGGCGTCGAACACGCGGCGCGACACCATGCTGCCGGCTTCGCAGATATTGTCGAACGTCAGGTGCAGCAGGCGCGAATAGGGTGCCTGGTAGCTGCCGTTCCAGCCGATGCCGAACTTGTCGATGTTGGGGTAGACCCAATCGATCTCGGGCCGGCTTTTCAGGAAATCGAACACATCCTGCATCGCCGGCGGCGTGATGCGATTGTCGGCATCGAGAAAGTAGATGGCCTCGATCGACGGGAACAGGTCGCAGGCGAAATCGATTCCGTAATTTCGGGCGGAACTCAGGCCGCCATTGGACTTGCGCAGGTAGAAGACATTGTCGTGCGCAGTCGCATAGGTGGTGCCGATCGACTCTGTCTCGGGGAAGGGGCAGCCATCGTCGACGATGACAATGGCGATGTCGAAGGTCGCAAGCTGCGCCAGCGCCGACTCCACGGCCTCGGTCATCAGCACCGAATGCTTGTAGACCGGAATGACGATGGCCAAGCCAGGCGCGAAACTGTGCTGATCGGCGGCTATCGGCAGGGCCTCACCACTGGTGAGCTTGGCTTCATTGGCCGGTTTGTTGAGCTTGCGCGCGCGCATCGGTTCAGCCTTGCACGAGGGCGTGGAGGTTCATGAACCGGGCCCAGGCAAAATCTTGATTGCCGGGATCGACCATGCGCGTCGCCAGATAGAGATCACCCGCTTCACGCGCCGGGGCGTCGAGATAGAGGCTGGCAAAGCGCGGCTGCTTGGCGGGGACGCGGATCCAGCCGGAGAAGCCTTCACCCGGTGCCGGTTCCGACGTGCCGCTGAGCAGATCGATGATGCGGCCCTCCTCACGGCCGACCACGAGCGCAAATTCGACATCGCGCGCCTTTTCATGGGCGACCAGCAGATTGGCGGAGAGGCGCAAGGTCCCGGCAGGGCAGCCACCGGCAATCCTGGCGATGGTGGTGCCGAACGCCGGCGGATGACAGGAGAGGGTATGCTCGCCCTCGAGATAGGTGACGCCGTCGAAGCCGCTGGAATCGTCGTCCAGGTGAACCTGCTGGGTCTGGGTGAGGGCATCCTGCGGCAGGGACATTTCGCGCAGGCCCGGGGCATCGTTATCCTGTGCGGCACGGGCCGAGAAACTGCCGCGGTTGGGTGGGACAACCCCCGGAAGACCGACATAGACCTGCAAGGCGAGGCTGCTGCTGGAGACGGATTGCCGAAGCTCCGCATCCTGCAGACGGAACAGGGCCAGTGGCTGGGCATTGCCCAAGGACAGGGTCGGCAGGTCGGCGCGCTGGCCATCGACGGAAACCACCAGCTTCAAGGTGCGGCGCAGCCCGGCGATCGTGCTCTTCAGTGAAAGGGTCATCCAGCCGGCTTCGATCTCGGCTACTGGAATTGACCAGCTCTCGATGACGCGTCCATCCTCGACCGAGGCCAGCGACGCCTGCAGGATGGCTTCGCTGCGGGGCGCCGGCTTTGCAACATGAAGTGCCACCCCACTCACACCCGAACTCGCCACCGGCAGAATCTGGCTGATACGGGCATTGCTCGCGGTCGCCAGGACATTGGGCTCGGTATCATCCTCGGCCGGCGGGTTGATGAAGGCGAGCTCAAAAGGTTGCAATCCATGGCGGTCAATAAAGGCCTCAAGAGCGGCAAAGCGATTCTGCAGTTCCTCATTGGCCTGGCGCGCCTCCGCCAGTTGCCGGAACAATGAGGTCGTCATCTCGGCGCTCTTCTTCGCCAGCTGGTTGGCATTCGACATGACGAGTGCCGCGAAACCGGCAGCGTCGTCGGCATCGATCAGCATCGGCGCCGGCAACGGATTGTTGCGGCGCTTGCGCAGCCCATCGCTGGCGCGGTCGACCAGTTCCTGGTCCGTCTGATCGAAGGCAATGATCGCGGCAATCTGCGGTGGCGCTTCGCCGAGGCGCTTTTCCTGTCCCGCCTCGTCGCGCACGAGAAGATGATCCTCGGCAACGCGTTTGATCTTCAGCAATTCATAGGCGTCGCCCGCCAGTGCCTTCACATTGTCGCTGAGGCGTCCACTGAAGAGGATCGCCGGCTTGCGCACGTAGCTGCGCCTGGCATTGTCGAGGATGTGGATGTCCTGAGTTCTTGCGGCGGCAGCTCCAATCACGCGCGCACCCTTTCCATCAATTGGCCCAATCGATCTTGCGCTGCAATATAGCAAGATGAGCGAAACCCGACAAGAAATTGATAAATAAAAATACTCTCACGCATGGGTAGATATACCGTAAAAACAAGTAAAAATGCGACATAGTCTGTAATCGTGCTGACTTAATTGAAAACATGTTCAAATAAACACAACAGGTATGTCTTGCGAATATTGTCAGGCGCCGACAACACGGAGCGGCGTCGGTCGCGCCTCGATTTCGAGGTCCGACAACAGCGTCTTGAGATAGCGGCCATAGGCGCTGACCGGCGCCGACGCCGCCATGCGGGCAAAGGTGTCGGCCGTGATGAAGCCCTGGGAAAGAGCGATCTCTTCGAGGCAGGCGATCTTGATGCCCTGGCGGGTTTCGAGCGCACAGACGAATTGCGTGGCAGCCATCAATGTTTCCGGCGTTCCCGTGTCGAGCCAGGCATAGCCGCGGCCAAGGCGCTCGACCGTCAGGGTGCCGCGCGCCAGATAGGTGGCGTTGAGATCGCTGATCTCCAACTCACCGCGTGGTGACGGCCGCAACTGGCGGGCAATTTCGCTGGCCTGCCCATCGAAGAAGTAGAGACCGGTCACGGCCCAGTTGGACAGCGGCTGGCGCGGCTTCTCGATGATCGAGATCGGGCGCTGGTCGGCGTCGAGTTCAACCACGCCGTAACGTTCTGGATCATCGACCCGGCAGGCAAAGATGTGAGCGCCCTGCTCAAGCGCGGCAGCATTCACCAGGCGCTGGCGCAGGCCGCTGCCGAAGAAGAGATTGTCGCCGAGAATCAGCGCCGAGGGTGCACCGCCGAGGAACTCCTCGCCGATGATGAATGCCTGGGCGATGCCGTCGGGCCGGGGTTGCACCGCATAGGTGATGTTGAGGCCCCAGCGGGCACCATCGCCAAGCAGGTCGACATAGCGTTCGATATCCTTGGGCGTGGTGATGAGCAGAATGTCGCGAATCCCGGCGAGCATCAGCGTCGCGATGGGATAGTAGATCATCGGCTTGTCATAGATCGGCAGCAATTGCTTGGTGACCGATGCCGTCATCGGATAGAGCCGCGAGCCGCTGCCACCGGCGAGAACGATGCCTTTCATGCGGCAATCCTTTCTTTGCTCAAGCGCGCGACCAGCGGATCCAATGCGGCGCACCAATCGGGCGGCGGATAGCCGATCTGTCGGGCAAGGTTGCAATCGAGCGCGCTGAACAGCGGACGCGCCGCAGCGCGCGGGATATCGCCGAGCCGGACGGGTATGAGATCCGGCAACGGTGCCGTGCCGGTGCGGGAAAGTGCTGCGAGGATCGCCGCGGTGAAATCGAACCAGCTCACGGGTGGCTGGCCGGCAAAGTGCAGCAAGGGCGGCAGCGAACGACCCTCAGCAAGATCGATCGCCATGCGCTGCAAAGCGGCTGCCAGCGCAGCGGCCGGTGTTGGCGTGCTGATCTGGTCCGCGACCATCCTGATCGGTTGAGCGCCGCCAGCCGCGGCCTTGGCGAGGATGGTCTTCAGGAAGTTCTGGCCATGGCTGCCAAAGAGCCCGGCGCTGCGCACGATGATGGAACTCGCACCGCTTGCCCGAATGGCCGCTTCGCCTGCCAGCTTGGTGCGGGCATAGACGGATTGGGGCGCCGCGAGATCCTCCTCGCACCTTGCTCGGGGCTGGTCACCGGCAAAGACATAGTCGGTGGAGACATGAACCAGCGGGATGCCGGCCGCAAACGCCAACTGCGCCAGCATCGCCGGCAGATCGGCGTTGAGATGATGCGCCAGCGCTGGTTCGCTTTCGCACAGATCCACGGCCGTGTGCGCCGCCGTGTTGATGATGGCAATGGGCCGCAGGGTCGCAAGGCGGGACTGGAGGGTGCCGGCATCGGCCAGATCGAATTCCGCCCGGCCCAGAAAGTGCGGGCGGAGATCGGCTGGCCAGGCCAGATCGGCAAGCTCGCGCGCCAACTGACCCTGCCGACCGATCACGGCGATGCAACGGGACGGTCTTGTCATCTCGTGGCGCCCGTGCCGGTGGCGACGACGCAGCCGAAGGATCGCTTAGCCATGAAGGCGGTTCCCCGGCAGACTGGTTGCGGGGCGCGGGTGGCGGGCGCTGGGCCTGCTGCCGGCCGGGCGCATCCAGTCGATCGGCGCAAGGTCGCGCAAGCGCGGCAACATTGCATCCTTTTCGGACACCAGGACCTCGGCCGCGGTGAAGGGCCATTGAATGGCAAGGTCCGGGTCATCCCAGGCAATGCCGCCTTCGGACTTCGGCGCATAGGGGGCCGAGACCTTGTAGTGCACAAGCGTTTCCGGTTGCAGCGAGCAGAAGCCGTGGGCAAATCCCACCGGCACGAAAAGATGCTGGCCACTCGATGCCGACAGGTGGATCGTGGCGGCCCGCCCGAAATCGGGCGATTGCGGCCGCAGATCGACAACAATGTCGAGAATGGCGCCGGCCAGCACGGTCACCAGTTTGGCCTGTGCATAGGGTGGCCGCTGGAAGTGCAGGCCGCGGACCACGGCCGGCAGGCTGGTGAGCGAGACATTGTCCTGGCAGAAATCGGGCAGGCCCGCATCGGCGCGGTCATTGGCGGCGATGTCGGTGGGCTGTCGCCGGTGCAGTTCCATGAACCAGCCACGGGAATCGGCAAAACGGCGACCCGGGATCAGCCGGACATCCGCCGGCAGATCGTCGGTGATCACGCGATCAAACGGCAAGGCGCACCTCCTTGGCATCGCCGACATGCCAGCGCCAGGCGCTGGCGACAATCTCTTCCAGGGAGGATTGCGTGGCGCTCCACCCCAGGATCTCCCTGGCGCGGCGCGGATCGGCAAACAGCGCCGGTGGATCGCCGGCACGCCGCGCCGCCATCTCGTGCGGCACCGGCCGACCGGCCTGATGTGCCACAGCAGCGATCACCTGGCGCACGGAATAGGGGCGACCGGTGCCGAGGTTGAAGGCATTGAAGCCGGCATTGGCATCCTGGAATTCAAGGGCGCGGACATGCGCGGTGGCGAGATCGTTCACATGGACATAGTCGCGCTCGCAGGTTTCATCCGCCGTCGGATAGTCTTCGCCGAACACCTGGACCGGGCCGCGCTGGCCGAGGGCTGCGGCAATCACCAGGGGAATAAGGTGTGTTTCAGGCTGGTGTGCCTCGCCGATGCCGTCAGCGTCGGCGGCGCCGGCTGCGTTGAAATAGCGCAGGGCCGTCGCCCGCAGGCCATAGGCGCGGGCGAAATCCGCAAGGATGGTCTCCACCATCAGCTTGCTGCGGCCATATGTGTTGATCGGCTGCTGGGCGGTAGCTTCGTCGATCGGGCAGCTATTCGGCTCGCCATAGGTGGCGCAGGTGCTGGAAAAGACGAACCGGTCAAGCCCGTGCCGCTGCATCGCCTGGAGCAGCGACAAAGTGCCCGCGACATTCGTCTCGTAATAGCGCGCCGGCTGCGAGCC
>NZ_CAMDRA010000144.1 GCF_945906275.1 Dongia mobilis | reverse complement strand
TAAGATGATTCAGGCGATGATGATCTAGGCCAGAATGACCTTGGCGACCTCGTCGGCGTTGAGCTCGCGCCATTCACCTTCCGGCAGATCGCCCAGGGTGAGGCCACCCACCGCCGAGCGGTGCAGGGCATCGACATGATTGCCGATGGAAGCGAACATGCGGCGCACCTGGTGATAGCGCCCTTCATGCAAGGTGAGGCGCGCGGTCTTTTCGCCGGTCACCTCAAGCTCCGCCGGCAGCAGGGGTTTTGTTTCCGACTCCAGCATCATCGTGCCGCTTGCGAAGATCGCCGCTTCGTCCCCCTGCAAGGGGCGGGCGAGGGTGACTTCATAGACCTTGGGCACGTTCGATCTGGGCGAGATCACGCGGTGCAGGAAAGTACCGTCCGCGGTGAACAGCAGCAGGCCCGTGGTGTCACGGTCGAGCCGGCCGATGGGCGAGACCGGCGGCTTCCGGAACCGGAAGCGCATCGGCATGATGTCATAGACGATGCGGCCGGGGTCCTTGGTCGAACAGGTGAAGCCCAGCGGCTTGTTGAGCATGACGACGGCGCTGGCATCGGGATCCAGCGGCTTGCCGTCATAGCGGATATCCTTGTGGGCGATGGTCGTGTCGAAATCGAGCTCGCCGCCCGCTTCATCGGTGATGCGGCCGTTGCGGATCAGCGCCATCATTTCCTTGCGGCTGCCATAGCCGAGATTGGCGAGATGCTTGACCAGTTTCATGATGCCTTCTTTGCCTCGATGATCTTGTAGCCATCCGCCATGGCGATGATGCGGTGCTGCGCAAAGAGCGCGCCCAATGTCGCCTCATAGGGCAGATGCTGGTTGGCGACCAGCAGCAGGCCGCCGCCAGGTTTCAGCGCCTTGGCGGCGGCCATGATGAAGCCCTGGCCGAGATCGGCACGGTCGGCTTTCAGCACATGAAAGGGCGGATTGCTGACGATGAAATCGTAGGCGCGCGTGAGACCGGTGGTGACGTCATGCCACAGGAAGTCGAGCGTCACCTTCCCCGCCAGCGGCGCAAGATTCTGCTCGGCGAGCAGCAGGGCATCGCGCTCCGCCTCATAAAGATCGAGCGCCGTCACCTGGGGACAGCGCGCCAGGATCTCGGCGCTCAAATATCCGAACCCGCAACCAAGATCGGCACCTTGGCCGGCAAGGTCGGCGGGCAGGTTCTGCGCCAGCAAGGCGGAACCCGCATCGATGCGGTCCCAGGCGAAGAGGCCGGGGCGGCTCAGAAACCGCGCGTCACCGATGCGTCGCGGTGCGCCCAGGGCCAGCCAGTCGGCCAGCAGCGCCCGGTCGATCCTGTTCCTGTCGATCCGCGCCCAGAACACGCGGCACTTGTTCTTGGAGAGCGATTGCACCGCGCCGGCGAGGGCCGAGAGATCCGCCTCGATCGAGCGGGCGCCATCCTTGTTGCCGACCGACGCCACCACCACGCCGTCCGGCGTCGCATGCGCCACCGCATCGGCGAGGACAAACCGCGCCTCGTCGCGCTGGCGCGGTGGCAGGCAGAGGATCATCGGAAACGGACCGGCGGGTGTCGCGGCACCGCCATCGACCAGAAACTTAGCAGCCGACAAACCTTGTGCAAAGGGCAGGAAACTCTGCCGGCAGATCAGCCGGTCGCGCAATGCCGCCGGAAGTGCCGCCCCCATCCGCGCGCGCAGGAACAGGATGTTCCCGGTCTCCGGCCAGGCAAGCTCGCCGGTCGCAAAAGGCAGGAACAGGGTATCGAGAGCCGGGTCGATCATGGCGACCGTTTAGCCGAAAATCCCCGGCTTGTCGCCTCCCCGGCGATTCAGCCCTGCGGCGGCGTCGGGTCGTAACCTTCGAACGCCTGCGACTGGGGCACGCCATCGGCGATCTCATAGTAATCGCCCTTGTCGGCGACGTAGATGTGCCGATCGAGCTTGAGGCCGGTGGGGGAATCTAGGCTGCCCGCCGTGATGCTAATATAGGGGAGATCCTTGCCTTCCCAGAACAGGTTCGAGCCGCACAGCCGGCAGAAGCCGCGCCGGGCCGTGGGCGAGGAATCGAACCAGGTGAGATTGTCGGCGCCCTCAATGCTGATATGCGCGTGGGCCGCAGCGGTCGCCGCCATGTAGTGGCCCGTCGCCCGCCGGCATTGCGAACAATGGCAGGCAATGACTGGGCGCAGCGGCCCCGCGACCCGGTAGCGCACGGCGCCGCACAGGCAGCCGCCTTGGCAGTTGTTCTGGCGGTCATCTTGGGCAGGGTGGGCCATGGTAGTCTCCTCCGGACACGTCCCAAAGCTTCGCTGGGCATCGCACCGTCCGGCTGTCGCCGGAGCGACTCTCTTTGGCTCGTCCCCTCTCGTCATGGTCCGCCTTCGCGGACCATGACGGTGGAGAAGCACCCACTTGCCACCCGCCGCTCCCACCGCTAATCTCCGCCCATGAACATCAACCTTTCCCTCGCCGCTGCCGCCACTCTCGGTCAGCGATTTTGGTACCGCTGGTACATGCCGGCGGCCTGAGGGATATTGCATCCACGCTGATAAATCAGGGCCGCCTTCCACCAGGCGGCCTTTGTATTTGGATCTTACGTGGACCACACAGAAGCTGAACTGGATTGAAGGCGGTCTCTCAACCCGAGGAGACTGACCATGACCCGTTTCGATTTCGACGTGATCGGCGACACCCCTGCCCTGAAATCGCGCCCACCAGAACCTGTGGCAGTGCCGGCGGCGGAAAAGCCCCAGGAACAGCCCCCTGAGGAACAGCCCGCTGAGGAACAGCCCGCTGAGGAACAGCCTGTGGTGCGACGACAGGAGAACGCTGCCTGAGCGCTACTTCTCGCCCCCGAGGCTACTTCTCACCCCTGAGATAGGCGCCCGGCGTCACCCCCATGATCTTGCGGAACATGGTGATGAAGGTGCTCGGATTGGCAAAGCCGAGTTCCAGCGCCACATTCTTCACGGCGCGGCCGCTGCCCAGCAGGGTGAGGCTTTTCAAGACCCGCATCTGCTCGCGCCAGCGATGGAAGGTGAGGCCGGTCTCCTGCGTGAACAGGCGCTCGATCGTGCGGTCCGACGTGCCGACGCGTTCCGCCCAATCCTTCAGGCTGCGCCGGTCGCCCGGATTGGCGGTGAGTGCTGCACAGATCGGCAGCAGGCGCCGGTCGGTGGGAAAGGGGAGATGCAGTTCGCTGGCCGGCATGGCGAGGATCTGGTCGAGCAGCACATCGGCGATATGGGCGTTGGTCGTGCCGGGGGCGAAATCCTTGGGATCCAGCGCCCGGGTGGTATTGCCCTGCGCGGAATTGCCCTGCGCGGAATTGCTGGGGGTCGGGATCACCGAAGCCAGGATCAGCTCGCGCAGCAAGGGTGAGACGGCCAGCGTGCAAGGATGGGTGGGCAGGCCGGGCCGGGCCGCCGGCTCGACATAGAGCGTGCGCATGCCGGCCGCCTGATTGATCCGGATCTCATGCACCACGCCGCCCGGGACCCACACGCAGCGATTGGGTGGCGCCACCCACTGCCCATCAGCCGTCTCCACCGTCATCACCCCGGCGCAGCAATAGATCAGCTGCGCCTTCCGATGGCTGTGCGGCTCGATATGCCAATCGGTCGGATAGTTGATCGGCACCACCAGCACCGGCACCGGCACGGCATCGACATCGAACCATTGCGCGTCGATCGCATCGCGCACGGCGGGCGGGAAATGGAGGGCGTTTCCTTTGGTCGTCACGGCCATCGCCTCTCGCCGCGCAACGCGCGCAGCCGCTGTCGCCAGAACCTTCGCCGGCATTATGGGCCGCGGGCGCGCCGCTCCGCATCCGGAAAATGCACAGGTGCCGCCACCACGCCCTGCTGCACATCCCGCCCATGCCCTGGAGACTGGCCCTTTCCGGCTATTCTTTGTCGTCTTTTCAAGACGGTCGACCCTCGGTAGCGACCGGCTTCCGTGCCAGATTGATATGGCCGAGACGTGTTGATTGAGACGTCTCGATGCTGGCGCAAGAAGGATTGCTGTGTCGTTGCCGATTGATCAGTCAGCGCCGGTCATCCGGGGCGCGGCACTGCCGTCCGCCACCCTCGCGCGGGCGCAGCGCCATCTTGGCATCCTGCTGGTGACGGGCGCCGCCCTTGCCTGGAGCACGGCCGGCTTCTTCACGCGGGTGGTGGAAACCGATCTCTGGACCATGCTGGTCTGGCGCGGCGGTCTCGGCGCGGTGGCCCTGTTCCTCTTCATGCGCCTGCGCGATGGGCCGGCATGCTGGCTGGTCCTGCGGCGGGCCGACCGGCCGTTCTGGATCGCCGCCTTTCTCTCGGCGCTGGCGATGGTCGTGTTCATTGCCGCCCTCAGCACGACCACGGTCGCCAAGGTCTCGCTGATCTATGCCTCGGTTCCCTTTGCCGCAGCGGTGCTTGCCTATCTGTTGCTGGGCGAGAAGGCCGGCCACCGCGCGCTCGTCGCCAGCCTCCTTGCCGCCATTGGTGTCGCCATCATGGTGGCACCCTCGTTCCTGCCCGGTGCTGGTGGCCTGCCCGGTGCTGGTGGCCTGCCCGGCGCAGGTGGCCTGCCCGGCGCTGATGGCTTGGCTGGCGCTGGCGGTGGCCTCGACGACAATCCGGTCGGTGACGGCCTCGCTCTGGCCATGACCCTTCTCATGGCGTTGATCACGGTCCATGTGCGGCGTTATCCCGGCTTGCCGATGGTGGCGGTCGGCGCCGTCGCCTGCCTGCTCAGCGCGCTGCTGGCCCTGCCCTTTGCCGCACCCTTTGCGGTGGCGCCGGTGGACATCTTCTGGCTTTCCCTGTTCGGCCCGATCACCTCGGGCATCGGCTTCGTGCTCTATGCCAAGGGCGCACAGATTCTTGCCGCCAGCGAAGCAGCCTTGCTGGGTGCCCTCGAAACACCGCTCGGCCCCTTATGGGTCTGGCTGCTGTTCAACGAAATTCCCGATGCCGCGACGCTCCTCGGCGGCGGCCTGATTTTTGTGACACTTCTGGTCTATGTCTGGCGAGACCAGGCGCAAGCCCCGGCGTAGCGCCCGTCTCTCAAACTATAATGCAACCGTGCAATTTCTTGATGCCGATCTGCTGCGTGGCGCGAAGAAGTTGTGCGCTCTCTGCGCAACTCGGACAATCATTGTCTCCTGTCGGAATTCAATTAGTCATTGGCGCGAAAGAGTCACAGGCTTTGCTTCAGTTCTTCTTCACCCCATACCATTCTGTATCTGCAAAGCGGATCAATTGCAGGCAGATGGGGATTTCTCATGGGCGTCCAATTCAGACAGAACAGCAAGAGTGTCGATGCGAAAGGCATGATCGCCAGCATGTCGGGCGGCAAGCGGCCAGAGGTGCGCCGCCACGGCTTGCGCCCCGACCTTCGGCCCGACCTGCGTGGGGTACGGAAGGCGACACCGGCACGTGATGGCGCCGATGCGATGACGACCTTGCGGGCGCTGGCGCAAGCCTATGAGCAGGTGGCGGACAGCCTGCTGGCGCAGATCCACGATCATGCCGACAATCTCAAGACGGCGCAGGCCCTCAGTCGGCATCTCGATTGGGTCGGCGCGCGCGCGCAGCTGGTTGACAGTTTCATCAAGGCGGGCGATTGCGCGCTGGCCTATATCTGCGCGTCGCAGGAGGCCCATGACCGGTTGATGCCGCTGGTGCAGCTCACGGCGCACAATGCGACCATGCCGGGCCGCCTGCCGGTCGCCTTGTTCCTGATGGAAAAGATCGACGAGGAGTTGCGGCTCGTCTGACACCACCTGCAACAATTGGCTGGCTGAACCCGGCCCCGGAATAACCCTGTACGTGCCTTGATGGCCCTGACCGTTGGTGACGATCAGGGCCATCTCTTTTTTCAGTCGATATCGACGATCACGGCGACATGGTCGCTGGGCTGGGTCCAGCCCCGCATGTCCTTGAGGATATTGGCGTGGCGCACGCGCTTCGAAACGGCGGGCGTCACCCAGATATGATCCAGCCGCCGGCCGCGATCATTGACCGTCCAGTCGGCCGAGCGATAGCTCCACCAGGAGAACAGCTTCGTGGGCGCCGGTGTCACCTGCCGCACGGCATCGACCCATTTCCCGGCCTTTTGCACGGCGTTCAGTTTCTCTACCTCGATGGGCGTGTGGCTGACGACGGAGAGCAGCTGCTTGTGGGACCAGACATCCTCTTCCAGCGGCGCGATGTTGAGATCGCCGACCATGATCGCCTTGCCGCTCTTCGACGCACCCGCCTTGGTGCCGGCATCGAAATGCGCGCGCAGCTCATCCAGGAACTGAAGCTTGTGGGCGAATTTCACATTCGTGTCCGGGTCGGGAACATCGCCGCCGGCCGGGATGTAGAAATTATGGAGCTCGATATCACCGTCGAGGACCACATGGGCATGGCGCGCATCGCCCTTCAGGCACCAGTCCAGCGGATCCATCACCTTGAAGGGAATCTTCGACAGAATGGCGACGCCGTTATAGGCCTTCATGCCGTGGAAGCGCACATGCGGATAGCCCAGCGCCTTCACCGCCTCCAGCGGGAACAGCCCGTCCTCGACCTTGATTTCCTGCAGGCAGATGACATCGGGACCTTCCTGCACCGTGAGCCGGCGCAAAAGGTCGATCCGCAGCCGCAGAGAATTGATGTTCCAGGTGGCAACGCGCATGGGGATTCCGTTTCACTCTTGTGACGTTTGCTGAGCGTCATGGGATCGCATGTCGACTCGTGCCCCGTCCAGTTGAGCGGTCCAGGTGAGCGGTCCAGTTGAGCGGTCCAGCTGGTGTTATGCGCGCGTATAGCTGTGTACGCGGACCAAAGCGATGGTCACATGGGCGGGCGGGATTTCAGGAAATGCGTGAGCCAGAAAATATGAACGCCCGGTCAGGGGAGGACCGGGCGTTCGACACTCCGTATTATCGGAGTCCGGTTACGGTGGGGGAGACCGCTTCCGGTGCTGGCTACAGTCATTGCAACCGTAGCCATTTGCATTGATCTTAGATGATGTTGATACACCCGAATTCAAGGCCTGCGATTCTGAAAGAATGCAATTCAGAGGACGCGTCACTGCATAACTCGGAAGTGCCTGGAATCACCGCGCGAATCCCGACATCACCAAAATATGATCAGGTTTCGGCAGCGACTTTGTCGGATATTTGCCCGGTCCTAGGACCAAAGATGGCCGCGGCGATTGCCGCTGATCAGGCGGCCTGGCCCTTGGCGCTCTTGGCACCGGCCATTCTAGCGCGACGCTCTGTCGCATAGGCGCGGGCCGCCGCGCCGAAGGCTCGGAACAGCTCCATCGAATCCGGATTGTCGATGCAGCGATATTCCGGATGCCATTGCACGCCCATGGCAAAGCGCTTGGCGCTCACGCGCACCGCCTCGATGACCCCGTCGGGCGCGCGGCCTTCCACCACCAGCCCGTTGCCCAGCCGGTCGATCGCCTGCCAATGCACGGAATTGATCACCGTCTGCTCGGTCTTCAGGATCTCGGCAAAGTAGCTCGCCGGTTCCAGCTGCAGCGGATGCGCCGGCTTGTAGATCTCGTCATAGGTGCCGTCGGCACCGCGGTGATCGAGCTTGCCCGGCAGTTCATGAATGCGGGTGTGGAGCGTGCCGCCCAGTGCCACGTTCAGTTCCTGGAACCCACGGCAGATGGCGAACAGCGGCATGTCGCGCGCGAGTGCTGCCCGGATCAGCGGCAGGGTCACGGCATCGCGGCCGGGATCCTGCGGGCTGTCGTCGCGGTCGGGATCGCCATTGTAATGCTCGACCGCCACATTGCTGGGGCTGCCGGTGAACAGCACCCCATCGACATGATCCAGCAGGGCCTCGACCGGCATGGCGGCACCCAGCGCCGGATAGGACAGCGGATAGGCCCCCGACCCGTCAATGAGGGCGCTCAGGTACTTCTCGCCCACCGTGTGATAGTTCTGCCCATCGATATACTTCACGCACATCGGCACCGCGATGATGGGCGCGTCGGCGGGCAAGGTCTGCTGCAGGCGATAGGGGGCCGGTTTGGTCATGGCGCGGATCCGCTGGCTGTTGGTTAGCTTGCTGGAATCTAGCCAGCGGACCAGCCAGCCACAACCCACGCCCGGCGCATGTCAGGTCAACGCAGAGAATATCAGTTTGTTCGTCGTTTGTTCTTTTTTTCTTGACGAACATTCAAAATTTTCCTATATTATAGACGGTAGTGGACACACGCGCCCACGCGAAGGACAGATTATGGCGGATATGCCTGGATACAGTGCCAGAAAGTCGGCACAGGCGGCTGCGTTTTTCGCCAAGATGCAGGGCGGCGCCATCAATATTCTGAAGTTGATCAAGCTTCTATATCTCTCTGACCGCGAGTCACTACAGAGATATGACATGCCGATCCTCTGGGACAAATTCGTCGCTATGCCTCAGGGGCCGGTCGACTCGCTAACACTCAACTATGTGAATGGCTTTGTTCGCGACAGCGATGGCTGGGCTGAGTACGTCACGGACAGGAAGAATCACAAGATTGGTCTGGTAAGACATGATCTTGTTGAGGACGATCTGGATGAACTGAGTGATGCCGAGATCGGTATTTTTCACGATGTTTGGCAGAAGTTCGGCAGCATGGATCAGTTTGAGCTGGTGGACTACACACACAAACATTGTCCGGAATGGGAGGATCCGCATGGATCATCCAACCCGATTCCATACGACCGAGTTCTGAAGTTCCTAGGCAAGCCCAACGCGAACGAAGTCGCTGAAGAGATCGAATCGCTCCGATCTCTGAGCGAGAGCCTTGCCCACGCACGTTGAACTTCGTTCCAGCGAAAAAGAATACTTTACTTATAGGCTCGGGGACGCATTCCGACCCCGAAAAGAAGCATTTGTTTGTTATCGTCACTGATAAATGTGCGGATAGCCTCCATCTTTTGTTTTCGATTTGCACAATTCGGCCACCGGCATTTCATGATCCATCGTGCATCCTTGCGGCGGGCGATCACGAGTTCATTAAAGCGGATAGTTACGTGCTGTATGCGAAGCCCGCACAACTCAATCATCATTCAATCATCAAATGCGTTGCTGGTTGGACATATTTGGTGAAGGAGGATGTCAGCGAGGAGGTGTTCAAGAAAGTATGTGACGGGATACTTGGGTCCATACACACGCCGAGATGGGCAAAGCGCTATTTCGCGGCTCAACCCTAAATAGCTCGCAACCGCCTAGAGCATGAACTACCCCGGCTCTCGATGAAAAAATGGTTTTCCCGTGCTTTACTGGCAATCCTTTTGGCCCTGATCGCGGGCTGGATAACTGTCTGGTGGGCGGCAGGTATCTAGCTTACCACCTCCCACAACGACCTAGGCATTCGATGAAAAATAAGTGGGCCCTGTTCGCGGGGCGGCTAATTACCTTTTTCGTTCTCGGGTATATGGCCATCTATCTCTTCACGTTGTTCTTCTTTAGCGGGTAGCGCTGCACGGGCGGTCCGTTACCGCTCAGCGCGTTAACTTATCCATATCCCTTTCCTCTGGTCGTCAAAGGCGCAAAGCGAATTGAAAGCCCACATGTAAGCGCCGGAGCAATAATCCCTCACTGAAGCGGCCGGATAATCTGGTTGCGCCGGAGTAAAAGTCCGGCAGCAGATAGCCTTTTGCCTGATTGGCGGAAGGCGGAGGGATGAAGGGCGTGGAGTTATATGGACTGGTTCGCCATGCGGTGCAGATTGAGGGATTGAGCCGGCGCGAGGCGGCGCGGCGGTTTGGGATCGATCCTCGGACGGTCGCCAAGATGATGGAGTTTTCGGTGCCGCCTGGCTACCGGCGTGGCGGCGCGCCGAAGCGCCCGAAGTTGG
>NZ_CAMDRA010000143.1 GCF_945906275.1 Dongia mobilis | reverse complement strand
ACATGGCGGCGGTCGCCATTCCGGGCGATCATGCCGGCCTGTCGGTCGAGGAATGTGTCGCAGCGGGTGCCGAAGTGGGCCTGCTCGCCCGCGGCTATCGTTCGGTCGAGGCCGCCTTGCGCGCACTGGTCGACGCCCATGAAGGCAGTTCAGAACCGCGCCGCGTGCTGATCTGCGGTTCGCTCTATCTCGCCGGCACCGTGCTGGCCCAGAACGATTGAGCTAGCCAGCCGTCGCGTCCGGGAAATCCAGCCGGAAATCCACCACCTTCGCGCGCGACGCCAGCAAGGCAAGCTGTTGCCGGGCCACGGCATCTCCCGGATCATGATGCAGACGGGCCAGTAGCCGAGCACGCTCGACGATCATGTCGACATAAGGCAGCGGGTCGGCAGCCGCGAATTGCGCAAGATCCCCAGCATAGCGCTCGACCAATGGCCAATCGCCGACCAGTATCGCCCAGTCGATGGCAAATTCGCGGAAGAAGATATGATTGTGCGCCATGCTGGTCTGGCGCAACAGTTCCTCGCCCCGCTCGACCGCCTGCCGTGCCGCCGGCTGATCACCCAGAATGTTGGCCCGGAGTGCCAGTATGAGGGCGCCGGCAAAACCCAGACCCGTCTCATGGGCGAGCATTTCGGCCCGCTGCGAGAGTGCTTCGGCGTCGGCCGGCTTGCCTTCGGCCAGCCTACTCATGGCGAGGATGGTGGCGGTGATGGATTCATAACGCCGCGCGCCGAGTTCCGACGCCAAAGTCATCGCGGCCAGCGCCGGCCCTTCCGCCTCCGGCCAGCGCCGCGCTGTCATCAGGATGAAGGCCGCGGATTCAAGACCGAACATTTCGCCGAAGCGATCACCGATCTGCAAGGCCGCGACGCGCGCTGCCTCCACCTCCAGGAGTCCGGCATCGAAGCGACAATAGAAGATGTGGCAATTGCCGATCATGCCGCGATTGGGCGGCAGGATGCGTAGCAGGCCGGCAGCTTCCGCCGTCTCGACCGACCGCCTGAAATGCTGCTGCGCCAGCGCATAATGGCCTTGCAGGTAATTGGCATCGCCAAGCCCGCTCTCGGCCCGCGCCAGCCATTCCGGTTGGCCGGCACGCTCGGCCGCCGCCAGGGCGGCTGCATGGGCCGCGAGGCAATCTTCGGCCACACCACGGGCAAAATGCAGATTGCCACGCAGATAACTGATCTCCGCCAGGAGCGCTGCGGCATCATCGGCGGCCGCAATCGGTTCGGCTTCGGCGAGGCCCGCCAAGGCCTGGTCGATAGCGCCCAATTGCCGATCGCAGGCAGCAAGGCCGATCAAGGCACGGCATCGGTCGAGCGGGTCCGGCTGGCTGTCCAGGGCGATCCGATAGGCATTCCGCGCCAACTGCGCCTCGCCGATATCGAGATGCCGCCGTCCCGCGGCGAGGCCCAGCCGGCAACGGTCCAGCATGCTGCGCGCAAGCGAGAGGCCACGCGCAGCGAGACGCGCGGCGCGGTCGAGATGATGGAGATGAGCTTCATCATCGGCGGCGCGGCGATAGGCCTCGGCCGCCTCATCCGCCTCGGCTCGGTCGAGATGTTCGGCATGGAGGGTCGTGTCCCGGGTAGCGTAGAGGTCGGCCGCCTTCCGGTGCCACTGGCGGCGCCGTTCATGAGTCAGCGCCGAATAGATTCCGTCATGAATGAGCGCATGGGCAAAGAGATAGCCGCCCGGTACCGGCCGCAGCAATTGCCGGCGCAACATCGAGGCACCGTCAAAGACCGGTCGTTCCAGCAGTTTCGCGAGATCCGACCCGCTGAACTGCTGACCCAGGACAGAAGCCGCCTGCAATGCCGTGCGCTCATCCTCCGGCAGTTGATCGAGCCTGGCCAGCACCACATTCTGCAGTGAATCCGGCAGGTCGTCGGCGTTGCCGCTCGATCGGTTGCGCAGCAATTGCTCGAGAAACAGTGGATTCCCTTCGGCCCGCGCCACGCAATGACGGGCAAACTGATCGAGGTCGGCGGCGATATGCCGGGACATCTCGAATGCTTCATCGGTGGAAATCGGCGCAAGATCGATGGTCATGATCTGGGCCTGGCGCAGATTGGCACGCCAGGCCGCATCGATCGGATCGGGATCGACGCGGCTCGTCATCAGCAGCAGGGCACGGACCTGCGCTGCGCGGTCGGCGATGTTGGCAAGTGTCGCGAGAAAGCCGGCATCCGCCCAATGAATGTCCTCGACCACCAGCAGCATCGGCCGCTGGCCAGCCGATTCCGCCAGCAGGCCGGCAAGGATCTCCGCGCACACGGCATGGCGGGCGGCATGACTCATCGCTTCCAGCCGCCGTTGCTGATCAGGCGCCAAGGCACCATCGATCAAGCTGGCCATCAGGGCGGATTGCAGGGGATCAAGGTGGTTGAGGTCGCCGGCCGCGTCGGCAAGCGCTGCTGCCAATAGCCGGTGCGGATCGCGCTCCGCGCCCGCGCCGAAATCCAGAATGCGGATGATGATGACCCGAAAACCGCGTCGCCGCGCATGCTGCACCGCCTCTTCCGTCAGGCGCGACTTGCCGATTCCGGGCACACCGCGGATCAGCAGTGTGGATCCCGTGCCGCCCGTTCGGCTCGCAGTCAGCAGCGCATTGATCTGGGCCACTTCGGCGCGCCGCCCGGCAATGGGCTTGCGGCCCTTTTGCGTCTCAGCCAGCGGCGCCCCGATCCGGTAGATCATCAGCGGCGCGGCCATGCCCTTGATGGCCTGTTCGCCGCGCGCCTCCATCTCATAGCCCAGCGCGAGATGCTGGGCGATTTCCGGCGAGACCAGCGTTTCGCCGGGACCTGCCATTTCCATCAGCCGCGCGGCAAGATTGACCGCCTGCCCCACTACCGTATAGGTGCTGTGGGCAACGCTCCCCAATCCGCTCGCCAGAACCTCGCCCACCGCGATGCCGATATGCACCGACAAAGGCCGGCCGATGCGCGCCGACAAACCGGGCATCGCCTCATGGATCGCCCGTGCCACCCGCGCCGCGCGCTGTGGATCGTCGCCATGAGCGACCGGCGCCCCGAACAAGGCCATGACATTGTCGCCCATATGCTTGTCGATGCGTCCGCCGAATTGCAGGATGATGTCGTCGGCGATTGCGAAGAAGGCAGCAAGCAGGGCATGCGTTTCTTCCGGATCGACTTTCTCGGCGAGCGCCGTGTAGCCGACCAGGTCGGCGAACATGATGCTGACGGGCCGTCGCTCGGCCACCGTCTCGCCGGTTGGCTCCCGGTGACCGAGATCGCGGCCGCAGCCACCACAGAACGCATCGCCGGGATCGTTGGCAAATCCGCAAGCGGCGCACAGATGCGGCAGCACCGCGCCGCAGGCAGCGCAGAAATGGCGCCCTGTCTTGTTTTCAGCAGCACAGGAAGCACAACGCATGGCCAGACCCGCCGCTCATCCGCAAGCCCGTCCAGCTTGCGCCCCCGGCTCCGGACCGGCAAGCACACAAAAGAAAACCCCGCCGCGGCCTGCGCCGGGGCGGGGTTTGTCGATTACGACGGATCAGTCGGTCAGATGACCGAGTTCACCCAGTCGAGCAGCTTGCGCTTCGGTTCGGCACCGACCTTGGTGGCGGCAACCTGACCGTCCTTGAACAGCATCAGGGTGGGCACGCCGCGGATACCGTACTTTTTCGGCGTCGCTGAATTGCGGTCGATATCGACCTTCACGACCTTCAGCTTGCCGTTCAATTCCTGCGCGATCTCTTCCAGCGCCGGTGCAATCGATTTGCACGGGCCGCACCATTCCGCCCAGAAGTCGACCAGCACCGGCTGCGTGGACTTCAGGACATCGGCGTCGAAGCTCGCGTCGCTAACGTGGGTCGTGCTCATCCCGTCTTCCTTCCCAATGGGCTTGGCCAGTTGCCGGCCACCCAATTCCATACGTGAACGAGGCCCGTCGCTGGCGCCTCGCATGAACTGAATCTATGGAGCGGGAGAGGCAGCGTCAAGGTGACGGGATGGTGCAAATCGGCAGGCTTGCTCAGGACGCATGACTGTCCAGGGCCGTGTCCGGGATCTCCATCAACCGTGGCTCGGCACTCCAAAGAAGATAGCAAGAGACTGTATGGTTTGGATAAATTGTCCTGATCGCGGCCCGGTAGAGAGCCAGCTGACGGAGATACTGTTTGGAGACCTGCTCCGGCTGCATGGCTGGCGGGCGATTGCTCTTGAAATCGACGATATGACATTCGGTCGCTGTCACCAGCAGCCGGTCAATCTGACCGCTGACGATCCGGCTGCGCCCGTCGATTCCAGCCAGTTCCGCGACAATCGGCACCTCAGCGCGCGATTCCGGCACAAAGAGATGGGCGAATCGCGGATCTTCCAGAACCGCCATCACCTCAGCCACCAGTTCGTCGAGAGCGGCATCCGTTGCCTGCAATCCGCTCGGCCGATTGATGGCCTGGAGCCAGTGCCGCGCCGCGACTCGCCGGTCGGGCTGCGGGATATCCGGCAGCAGTTGGAAAAGCTTGTGAATGACAAGTCCACGTTGAAAGCGGAGACCCTGGTCGCGCCCCAAGGGCGAGAGCAGCGGACCGTCTTCCTGTGCGCCGACGGAATCGCCGCTCGGGCGCGAGGGAATGAGCGGCCGCGGCGGGTCGGGCTCGGCTTCGGCTTGCGTCAAGGCCCAATCCTGGAACGGTAGCGAGAGATCGAGAGGCAGGCCGGCTTTCGCCGCCATGTCCTGGGCCTCGCCCTGCTGGGGCGACGTCACCTGCAGCCAATCACCGTCCCAGCCATCCTCGTTGCGCCAGTCATGGCTGCCACAGCGATCACCGGGCGTGCCCGCCAGCAGCATCTCGGTCAGGGCGTCCGAGACATGATCGTGCCAGCTTGGCTGCGCTGTGTTCTTTTCACCGCGCCAGCCGCAGACATAGAGGCGGTCCTCGGCACGGGTCAGGGCAACATAGAGCAGGCGGTTCTCCTCCTCCTGCGCGCGGCGGTCGATGTCATTGCGCGCGAGAGACGTCACGTCGACGTCGAGTTCACGGCGTGCCACCCAGACTGGTATCTCCGGCATGGACAGATCCGCCTCACCCCCCAGCCAGAACAGGCCCGGCCGGTTCGGCTTCTGTCGACGCTGCTCCGCCACGAACACGATCGGCGCCTGCAGGCCCTTGGCGCCATGCACCGTCATGATGCGGACCTGGCCGCCGCCATCGTCGCTGAGCTCGCGCTTCACTTCCGCCTCGCTCACCTCCAGCCAATGCCGGAAGCCCTGCAGGGATGGCGCGTTGTTCTGCTCGAAGCCGAGTGCCAGGTTGAGCAGTTCATCGATCGCCTCGCCCACCTGCAGACCGAGGCGCGCAAAAAGAAGCCTGCGCCCGCCACCGGCCGAGAGCAGGTCGGACAACAGTTCATAGGGTGTCAGCCGGTCGGCGCGCGCCCGGTAGTCACTCAGCAATTGCCACACCGATTGAAGACGCGGTGAGCCAGTTGCCGCGCGCGCCAGTTCCACCCACAGGCTGGTTCGGCCGCGGGCGATGCAGAGTTCGAACAATTCGGTTTCATCAAGGCCGATGAGCGGCGATTTCAGCAAGGCGGCGAGGTTGAGATCGTCTTCGGGCAGCAGCAGGAAATCGACAAAGGCCAGAATATCCTGCACCGCGAGTTCGGACAGCAGCTTCAACCGGTCGATCCCCGAGACATCGACGCTCTGCGCCTTCAGCGCCTTCACCAGGGCCGGCACGAAGGCATTGCGCGAGCGGACCAGCACCAGGATATCGCCGGCCCGGATCGGCCGGCCACGCGCCGGCATCACTTCGCCACTGCGGATGAGCGTCGCGATCCTGTCGGCAATGGTGGCGGCGAGGCGCGTGATGGGATCGGTCGGGTTGGCATCGATCGCCGGCGTAGCCCAGGGTTCAGGGATGGTGCCGGGCAGCGGAATGGAGAGCGGCCACACTTCAACCAGGCCGGCAGCACCCGCGCGCGAGGCCAGATGCCGGATCGGCCCGGCGCCGGGTTCCAGCACACCATCGCGCGCATCGCCGACAAAGACGCGGTCGACGACGGAGAGGATCGCCGGGCTGGAGCGGAAGGAGACATTGAGGTCGATGTTTGCAAATGGTGTCCTGGTGTCGACCTTGCCGGGTTCACGGTCCAGCCGGGTCGCAAAATGGTCACGCGCATCGAGGAACGCGCGCGGCTCGGCCCCCTGGAAACTGAAGATCGATTGCTTGAAATCGCCGACCGCGAAGATCGAGCGGGGCTTGTCTCCCATGCGCCCACTTTCGGCGCGCCGTTCGGCCCCTTTGCCCGAGATGAGCTCCTCGGTGAGCGATTTCAGGATGTTCCATTGCACGGGGCTGGTATCTTGCCCTTCATCGATCAACACATGATCGATGCCACCATCGAGCTTGTAGAGCACCCAGGGCGCGATGCCAGGTCGAGCCAACAGATCGCGCGTGGTGAGAATGAGATCGTCGAAATCAAGCGCGGCGGTCAAGGCCTTCAAGGCACGGAACCGCTCCGTGAGATCGAGACCCAGAATCATCAGGGCGGTTGAATCCGCGAGGATCTCTAGGGCGTTCAATTGGCCGATGACAGCGACGAGGCGCTTGGCCTCCACCGCCATCACCTCCTTGATGTCCGGCATGCTCTTGACCGCCTTGGCGGTCGCGAGGTTCTTGCGGATCTCGCCTTCCTTGGTGAGAAAAACGGCAACATAGGTGTCGAAACCTGCCACCCGCTCGGCGACCGAGCCGGCCAGCCATTGCGCCATTGCATCAGCGCGCTTGATGTCGGTCTCGGACCCCAGCAGCTGGGCCGCGACGGCAGCGCGCAAGGTCGGGCCATCAAATGCCGCTTCTGCCCCGGCCTTGGCGAGGATGGTGGCGCGGCTGCTGTCGGGATCAATGCGCAACAGCCGTGCCAGGCCCTGCCGATAGCCGGCGATGCCACCCATGCGACGTTGCAGGGCGATGAGCTTGGCACGCTGGCCAAGCAGGTCACCCAGCACTCGGTCGCTGGTGAATTCGCCAGCGCGTTCAGCGAGATGCGCCAAGGCCGCGACCAGGGCCGGGTCGCCACCGTCGCGCGCTGACCCCAACATGGCTTCGCGGGCGCTGAAGAACAGCGCATCGGAATCCCGTTCCTCGATCAGGCGGAAATGCGGTGCGATGCCGGCCTCGAGCGGGAAGCGACGCAGCAGTGACTGACAGAAGGCATGGATGGTTTCGATGCGCATGCCGCCTGGTGCGTCCAGCACCTTGGCGAACAGGCCGCGCGCGCGGGATTTGAACGAGGTCAGGGCAACATTGTCGCCAACCAGGTCGCGCAGCTGCTTCTGGAGATCGGCATCCGGGATGGACGCCCATTCGGCCAGGGTCGTCGCAACACGGTTGGCCATTTCGGCGGCACCCGCCTTGGTGAAGGTCAGGCACAGGATGCGTTCCGGCCTTGCCCCTTCAAGCAGCATCCGCAGCACGCGATCGCGCAGCACCTTGGTCTTGCCGGAGCCGGCCGAAGCCGAGACCCAGGTCGACAAGGTGGGATCGGCGGCGCGCCGCTGGTCGCGCGTGGCGAGGGCGGTCGGCGTCGTCATAATTCGCCCTCGTTCGACCATTCGGCATAGCGGGCGAGATGGGCGTAATCGTTGAAGGCAAGTGCGAAGGAGTCGCGTGGTGCTGCCATATAGGCCGCGTCATCGCTGCTGAAATGCTGCACCAGGTCGATGAGGCCCTGATAGGCGTCATCGGCCAGCACCATCGGGTCGGCGATCGCCTTTGTCTCCTGGTCCTTGACGAGCATGACGGACGAACCGTCGCGCCCACCTTTGAGATGCCAGAATTCGAGCGCTGCCACGAGCGCCGCGGGCACGTACTTGAAACCGCCCTGCCAGGCGATCGCCGCTTCCAGCGGCAATTGCGGCGAGAAGCCCAGGGTGACGTCGTGTGAGTTCGGCGGCTTGCCGGTCTTGTAGTCGATAATCACGAGTCCACCATCCCGCCGCACATCAAGGCGGTCCGCCTTGGCGGTCAGGGTGAAGGGCGGCTTGACCTGATGGAGGGTGATCTCGCCCTTGCACTCGGTCACAATGCGGGCGAGTTCGCCTTCGCGCGCGCGCATTTCCGAGACGAACCAGGATGCCATCTGGCAGAAGCGCGGCCACCAGAACGCCCAGACGGCGGGGCGCGACATGTGCTGCTGGAATTCCTCTTCCCCCACCTTCAGCAACCGCGCCTCGGCGTCAGGCGGCAAGGGCAGCGGGTTGTCATGCAGGAACCGGTCGAGGATGCCGTGAAAGAGATTGCCGAGATCGACGGCGCCCGCATCCTGGTCGAGGGGGTCGAGCGGTCGCAAATTCAGGATGCGGCGCGCATAGAGCACATAGGGGTCTCGCATCCATTTTTCGATATCGGTGACCGGCAATCGGTCCGGCCGGTATCTGGCACCAGGCTTGGGCGCAGGGCGGCCGATCGCCACGATCTGCGCCGGCCAGTCGAGCCGTTGCTGCCAGCCGCGATACTGGCTGGGGCCGTCGATCGGTTCGACGATACCAAGGGCGCGCAGGAAGGCATCGAGACGCAGCAGCCAGCGCGATGGCACGCTGGGCTTGCCGCCAACGCGCTGGGCGCGGGTCATGACGACGCTGGGCGCTCCCAGGGCCTGCTGGAAATCATGGGCGGCGAGGCCGATCTTGCGTTCCAGCGAGGGCAGGCCGAATTTCTGCCGCATCGGGCGGCTGAGCCAGGGATCGATCGCCACGTCGCCCGGCCAGATGCCTTCGTTGAGACCGCCCAGCACCATCAGATCGACCTGCTGCAACCGGGCTTCGAGCGGACCCCAGATGAACAGGCGCGGATGCAGGCCAAAGCGCGGCCGCACATCGACGGCGGACATCAGCTCGACGATCAATGCTGCGTAACTCGACGCCTCGATCGGCGGCATCGCCCGCGTGGCTTGCAGCATCTCGGCGGCAAAGCCAGCCAGCGCCTCGCCGGCCTCGCCCTGCCAGAGGTAGATACTGCCCTCCCCTTCTGGTCGCGCGGCCAGCGCTTCGGCGAAGCGAATATGCCGGGCGAGGCGATCCGCCAGGGGGAGCGACTGGTGCCAATCGGCGCAGGGGCCGAAGAGCTGGTGCAGACGATCGAGAATCGCCCGCACGGCTGCGCGGTCGGCGCCTTCAGGAAGGTCGGCGGCGACAAAGGCATCTTCGAGCCCGGCAAGGCCCGGCGCCGGGCGCGGCCCGCGCAGAACTTTTCGCTCAAGGAGACGCAGCTGGTGCTGGAAGAGGTCATGCGGGAGCCCCGCCGCCGCCAGCGGATGCTTGAGCAGCGCCAGCAACGGGACCGGCGCCAGATCTTCCGCCATGGCCTCGGCAACGAGGCGGAAGAACAGGCCGGGGCCGGTCGAGGGCAAGGGTGTCCCCGCCGAATCGTCGATGACGATGCCCCAGCGCCGCAGTTCCGCGGCAACACGGCGCGCAAGGCCCCGGTCGGGCGTCACCAGGGCCGCGCGATAAGGCGCCGGTTGCGCCACCGCTTCGCGCAGCAGCAGTGCAATCACGCCCGCCTCTTCCTGATCGGTGCGGCAATCGATGCGCTGCACGTCGCGCCAGGCAAGTTCGGCAATGCCCGCCGGCGATGCCATGGTGCGCGCGATGTCTGGCCAGTCGCTGGTGGCATTGGCCGGCAGCAAGGCGGCGCTGACCAGGCGATTGCGGGTCGGCGGGGCAGCGCGGCGCGGCCCATCCGGCACCGCATGCGGCCACAGCCAGACGGCCTTGGGCTGCGCCTGCAGGCGGTCCAGCAATTGCGCGAGGCCGAATTGCGGATGCGCCGGATCGGCGGCGATTTCCTGCCAGACCGCGTCATCGGCGCTGTTGTCGAGGCCCGGCAGGATGACGAGGCCCAGCGGCAGGCCGGCAATCGTCGCGATGAGATCGGCGCTGGCGGGAATCGAACCGGTCGAGCCGGCAGCAATGACGGGATGCGGCGGCGGCCTTTCGCGCCACAGGCGGCATTGCCGCGCCAACAGCAGATTGCGGCGCGTCGCCGCATCGACGGCGCCCTCGCTGCGGA
>NZ_CAMDRA010000142.1 GCF_945906275.1 Dongia mobilis | reverse complement strand
CCAGGCGCGAACGGCGTGAACAGGGCGCCATTATTGTCGACCCCGGCGGCGCCAGGCGCACCGGCGGCAGGTCCCGCCGCCGTCTCGATATCGAGGGCCGGGTCGGTTGCAGCGATGACATCGGCGATGTCGATCGGGCGGCCGCCGGTCGTGATGGTCACGGGCGCCACCTGATTGGCCTCGGCATACCCCAGGAGAATGATGGTCTGGTCCTTGGAACTAATGGCGAGATTGCCGTTTTCAGCCAGGCTGGCAATGATCTCGTTGTCCCCGAAAGGCAGATTGACCGTCGCACCCGGCACCGCCTGGATGCGGATCGTCCCGCTGCCCTCTGCCTCTATGTTGATTGCGCCCTGACCGTTGGTCTGTGTGTTCGCCATGATTCCCGTGTCCCTCCGAGAAAGCCTGCCCGAGAAAGCCTGCGCGTCGCCGAATGCGGTAAAATGCGGATATCGGCCGATTCGCAGGTCGTTAAGCAATCAGCATGAGGGGGTGGTTACATGACTGCAATATAGTGTGCGCTATCATTCTCACACTAGGGTGAGACACATTTCGTTTTCTGCAATTTATCCTAAATTTTTATATGATTAACAGTGCGTTAACCATTATTTGGCAGCTTCAAATCAACCATTTAGGGCATTTTAGACTGCCACATCGCAATCACACAGGGCAGGACCTCACCCTTGTGAGGCCCCATCCTGTGAAATGATGCCGGCAGCAGACAAGCAAAAGGGGCGGTCAAGCTGCCTTGACCGCCCCAGTTTGACCCCCACCGGATCGGCGCCTTCTTGAGGTCGCCGCCCCCAGATAAGGAAGTTTGTTACGCCGCTTCGGATTTGCGGTGATAGGCGATGGCGCAATGATGGGCGCAATAGGGCCGGCCGATCTCGGCGGCATCGCCGCAGAAATGGAAGCCGGGCTGCTTGGGGTCGCCCACCGGCCAGGAGCAGGATTTGGACCCGGTCTGGCTCGCGGCACGCGGCGCCGAGGCGCGCGAGGTCGGCATGGCCGGCGCCCGGGTTTCAGCCCAGGTTTCAGGATAATCGCTGGCGGCTGGCGCCTGCGGGGCCGAGACGCCGGCAAAGGTCGCTTCCGGCTGGGCTGCCGACGCCTGGCTCACGGCATGGCGGGCCGGCGGCATGGGCGCCAGGCTCGGCTGCTGACGGCGCTGGGCCGCTGGCTTCCGGCGGGGGGCTGCCACATCGGTGCCTTCGCGCTTGATCGGCGACGGCCGGCCGGTCAGGCCGAGACGATGCGCCTTGCCGATCACCGCGTTGCGGGTGACGCCGCCCAAAAGTGTCGCAATCTGGCTGGCCGTCTGGCCCTGGCCCCAGAGCTTGCGCAGCATGTCAATCCGCTGTTCGGTCCATTCCATGATGTCTTCTCCCCACCGGTTCTGTGCTGGCGATAATGGCTGGCGCCATAAGCCATAAAGGCGGGGCCAGCTCAAGATGTTGAGTGACCAGCATTTCACCCCACAAGATGCAGGGAGGCAAGAGGGGAAACTCAAAATGTTGTGGATAACACCAGATTCTATTGGAACATATGGTGTTCGTCGCTGAAATGGCCCCCGAGGCGGTGGTGCCGCCTGCGGCTTTTAGTCCACCAAATTCAGTTGGCGGTCGAGATGCTCGATCAATTCCGTGAGCCGCCGCGAGGACCTGATCTGCCGCTTGCCGGCGAGGAGGATGTAGTTGGGATCCTTGTCGCCCCGGAGCAGGACCTTGGTAATGGCGAAGGTCGGCTGTTCCTGCGCCCGGCGGTAGACCGAGAACACGGCCATGTTGCTGCGATGGTCGATGGCGTAATCGCGCCAGATGGCATGGGCCACCTTGCGGCTGTAAATCCCCAGCAAAAGATTGAGTTCGTCGCGGTTGAAAAAGACCCGGCGGCCCTGTCGGCGGTAATCATTAAGAAGGACGAGCTGCGCCATTCGGTCCTTATTGTCGCGGTAGGATTATCGCGGTTACGCGACTCGGCCTCTACCCGAGCCATGGGAAAGTGTCGCCCAAAGCGGGGAATCCGTAAAGCGCGGATCAGCGCGGCACGGGATAGATGTCTACCTCGTTGGTGGCGGTGCGGTCGGGCGTGTCGTAGCACACGACATTGGCGCGCTGGCGGTAGCAATGGCCGGGATAGGGCCGGGTCTTTTCGGCCTGCTCCTGGGCGATCTCGGCCGCGGTCCGGCAGTATTTGCCGGTCTTGGTATAGTCAATGAGCGAGCAATCGCTGCCGGTCGCAATCGAGGCCAGATGATCGGAGGCCGTCTTGCCGGTCTGGTTCAGGGACACGCCCTCGACCACGGCATAGGCGGTGGTGCCGGAAATCCAGCCCGGAATGGTGGTCGTGTTGCAGCCGGGCAGGCATGCCGCCACCGCCAGAAGAGCCATCATTTTCCACTGCATCCGTGCCATCTCAGCCACCCCGATCGATCGCCTGTCAAAATCACCCTTGGATAGAAGCAATAACCGTTCCACTTCCGGCGATGGACCCGCCACCGGCGGCAAAGCCTTGGTTGGCAAGGGGATGGGCTTCCTTGTATGTTAGCCGGCAAATAACCGCCCTGGCCTATCGATCCGGGGCTGAATGAGTGTGCCTTACGGGGTTCCAGGGGTCATAAGTGGCTGATATTTTTCAAGAAGTCGACGAGGATCTGCGCCGGGACACAGCCTCTGCGCTGTGGGCGAAATACCAGAACCTGGTCTATGGCGCGGTGGCGCTCATCATTCTGGGCACCGCCGGGGTGACCGGCTGGCAGATCTATGACCGCCAGGCGCGGGAAAAGGCCGGCACGGACTATCTCAACGCCCTGCAGGCAACGACGCTGGACCCGAAATCGGCGCCCGAGGTGCTGGGCCAACTGATCCATGCCGGCGGCGCCTTTGCCAATCTGGCGCGCTTCGACCTCGCCCATGCGTCGCTGAAGGCCGGCGACAAGCAGCAGGCCCTCCACCTCCTCACCGCCATGGCCGGCGATGCGGCCTACCCGGCCCCGCTGAAAGGGGCCGCGGCTCTGATGGGCGGCTATGTGGCGCTCGACCTCGGCAAGGCGGACGCAGCCCTCGCGCTGGCGCAGCCGCTCACCGCCGAAGGCCAGCCCTATCGCTTTTCGGCCCTGGAGATCACCGGGCTTGCCGCCTATGCGACCGGCGACAAGGCGAAGGCCAAGGAAATTTTCCAGGGGCTGGACGACAGCTTCAAGAAGGAAGACGAAGCGGGCCTGACGACGGCGCCGGCCAATCTCCGGGACCGGGTCGCCATCATGCTAGACCGTCTCGCCGAGTGAGCGACCAAAGATTGAGCCAAAGGGAATTTTGAGAACATGACGGCGATACGGCCCAATCTGCTTCACGGCACCCGGGACAAGAACACGACCAAATTGCTGGGCGCAGGGCTTGCCCTGACGCTGCTGCTCGGTGCCTGCGACAAGACCGAGGTGCCGCTGCCGGGCGACCGCGTCTCGGTGCTGCAGTTGAACAGCGAACTTGCCGCCGATCCGACCCTCGACGATATCGCCGTGCGGCTGCCGCGCCCCTATGTCAATGCCGACTGGGCGCAGGTGGGCGGCAATCAGAGCCACGCCATGTATCACCTGCAGGCAAGCTCCGACGTGCTCAGCGAAGTGTGGTCGGCCGATATCGGCTCCTCGGCCGATTCCGCCAATCGCCTGCTGGCCGAGCCGGTCGTCGCCGAGGGCATCGTCTATA
Organism: Dongia mobilis; assembly: GCF_945906275.1. Taxonomy (GTDB): domain Bacteria; phylum Pseudomonadota; class Alphaproteobacteria; order Dongiales; family Dongiaceae; genus Dongia; species Dongia mobilis_A. The sequence goes on along the minus strand of NZ_CAMDRA010000142.1, from coordinate 6,389 downwards.
CGCTGGATGCCGAGGCGCTGGTGCGCGCCTTCGACGCCAACACCGGCGCCAGGCTCTGGCAGGCGGATTTCACGCCCGAGGATGAAGATGATGATCTGTTCGGTGGCGGCATCGCCGTCGCCGAAGGCAAGGTCTTCGTCACCACCCCCTATGCCAAGATCTATGCGCTCGACGCCAAGACCGGCGCCTTCATCTGGGAAAGCAAGGCGCCGGCGCCGATGCGCGCGGCCCCCGCGGTGAGCGACGGGCGTGTGTTCGTCACCACCATCGACAACCAGCTGGTGGCCTTCGCCGTCGATGACGGGCGCAGGCTCTGGTCGAATGCCGGCGTCGAGGAAGCGGCGGGCCTCCTTGGCGGCTCGACGCCGACGGTGCTCGGCAATGTCGTCGTCGCCGCCTATACGTCCGGTGAATTGCTGGCCTTCGACGTCGTCAACGGCAACTCGCTGTGGACCGACAGCCTTGCCGGCAAGGCGCGCACCTCCTCGGTCGCGGCCCTCTCCGACATTCGCGGCAGGCCGGTCATCGACCGCGACCGCGTCATCGCCATCGGCAATGGCGGCGTCATGGCGGCGATCGACATCCGCCGCGGCGAACGCTATTGGGCCAAGGATCTGGGCGGCACGCAGATGCCGTGGGCGGCCGGCGATTTCATCTATGTGCTGACCTCGCAGAGCGAAGTCGTGTGCCTCACCCGCGAGGATGGCCGCGTCAAATGGCTGACCCCCCTGCCGCCCTTCGAGGACATGGTCGACCGCGAGGACCCGGTCTATTGGTCGGGGCCTGTGCTGGTCGGCGACCGGCTCCTGGTCACGGGCTCGAACGGCCTTGCCCTCTCGATCTCGCCCTATACCGGCGCGTTGCTGGGCAAGCAGGAACTGCCGGACCGCTCGCATCTGCCCCCGGTGGTGGCGAACGAGATGGTCTATATGCTGTCGGACGATGCCGACCTCATCGCGCTGAAGTAAGTTTGGCGCCACTTTTTATTGATCGGCTACTGAAACGATGCCTTTGACCGTCGCCATTGTCGGCCGCCCGAATGTGGGCAAGTCGACGCTGTTCAACCGTTTGATCCGCAAGCGTCTCGCCATCGTTGACGATACGCCGGGCGTCACGCGCGACCGCCGCTATGGCGAGGCGCATCTGGGCGACCTCACCTTCACCGTGATCGATACCGCAGGCCTCGAGGACGCGCTCGATGACAGTCTTGAAGGGCGCATGCGCCAGCAGACCGAGGCCGCCATCAAGGAAGCCGACGTCACCCTGATGGTGTTCGATTCCCGTGCCGGCATCACGCCCATCGACGAATATTTCGCCCGCATCATCCGCAAGATGAAGAAGCCGGTCATCCTCATCGCCAACAAGGCGGAAGGGCGCGTCGGCGCCGGGTCGGTCAATGAAGGTTTCAGCCTCGGCCTCGGCCAGCCGATCCCTCTCTCGGCGGAGCATGGCGAGGGGCTGGGCGATCTCTTCGATGCGCTGGAACCCTTTGCCTTGAAGAAGGCCGGCGAGGAATCGGGTATCAATCCCGATGCCGAACTTGAGGAAGTGGCGCCGATCGATCTCGACGGGGATGATGGCGAGAACGACTTCGTCGAGGCGCCGCCGGCGCCAAAACACATGCAGCTTGCCATCGTCGGCCGGCCCAATGTGGGGAAGTCGACCCTGGTCAACGCGCTGCTCGGCGAAGAGCGGCTGCTCACGGGACCCGAGGCCGGCATCACGCGCGATTCCATCGCCATCGACTGGGCATGGAAGGGCCAGGCCATCCGCCTCATCGACACGGCGGGCTTGCGCCGCCATGCCCGCGTGGTCGAGAAACTGGAGCGCCTGTCCGGTGCCGACACCAGGCGCGCCATCCAATACGCCCATGTCGTGGTGCTGGTGCTGGACGGCAATGACATGCTGGAGAAGCAGGACCTCACCATCGCGCGTCAGGTGGTGGAGGAAGGCCGCGCCCTCATCATCGCCGCCAACAAATGGGATGCGGTCGAAGACAAGAACGCGGCCTTGAAGAAACTCCATGACCGCATCGAATGGTCGCTGCCCCAGGCCAAGGGCATTCCGGTCATCACCATCAGCGCCATGACCGAACGCGGTCTTGATAAGCTGATGCAGGCGGTGCTCGACATCTATGTGACCTGGAACAAGCGCGTCTCGACCTCGAAGCTCAACCGCTGGCTCGCCGAGATCACCGCGCAGCATCCGCCACCCTTGGTCGGCGGCAGGCGGATCAAGATTCGCTACATGACCCAGATCAAGACCCGCCCGCCCACCTTCGCGATCTTCGCCTCGAAGGCGGAAGATCTGCCGGAGAGCTATCACCGCTATCTGGTGAAGTCCTTGCGCGACGTGTTCGATCTGCCGGGCACACCTATTCGTCTGGTGCTGCGGCGAACGGACAATCCCTATGACAGGGACCGGGAGTAGGTCTTTAACCGCTGCCACCAACTCGCTCGTCATGCCCGGGCTAGGCCCGGGCATCCACGACTTTCTTCACGCGAAATCCAAACTCGTGGATGCCCGCACCAAGTGCGGGCATGACGCCAGATATATCCGGCATCACCTCGCCCCGCCGCCATCCATGACGATCGTCTGGCCGGTGATATAGGGTGCACCCGCCAGCAGGTAGAAGATCGTCTCGGCGTAATCGGCTGGCGTGCCGGGGCGTTTCAGCGGCAGCTTCGACACATATTGCGCAAGCTGGTCCGGATCGAAGCGGCAGTCCCAGCCGGACCCGTCGACCACATTGGGGGCGATCGCATTGACGCGCACCTCCGGCCCCATGGCGTGGGCCCATTCGGTGGTGAGCAGGATGATCGCGGCCTTGGTCGAGGCATAGACGCTGGACGAGCCGCCATAGCCGAGGCCGGCGGTGGAGGCTACGTTGACCACGGCGCCTTTGCTTTTCTTGAGGTGCGGCGCCGCGGCCTTCAGGCAGCGATAGGGGCCGATCTGGTTGATCGAGACCAGCTTCGCCCAGAAGGCTTCGTCCATGCGGGCGAAATCATCGGCCCTTATGGGTGAGCTGGTGCCGGGCGTGCCGGCATTGTTGACGAGATAGTCGAGCCTGCCGAAATGGGCGACCGCCGCGGCGATCATCGCCTGCACGTCGCCGGGCTTGGACACATCGCCCGGGAAGGCCGCCACGTCATGGCCTTCTGCCCGGAGGCGCGCCACCACCTCATCGAGGCGCGGATTGCCGGCAAGATCGTTGATCGCGACCTTGGCCTTGTTGGCGACGAGGCGTTCGACGGTTGCCAACCCGATTCCCGACGCCGCCCCGGTGATGAAAGCCACTTTGCCCGACAGATCGGCGCTGATCATTCCTGCACTCCCCTCATGCAACACATGGACCCGTTGTCGTCCAGGGACCGCCCCGGCCGTGAACGTGATTGCTGCGATCATGCCATATTTCGTTCGTGGACGAAGCATCGACGGATGGATCCAGGCTAGAAAAGCGTCCTCTAAAGGAGGAGCCAGCCATGTCCGTCACCGTCTTCATCCGCTACCAGATCGACCCGTTCCAGCTCGATGCCTTCAGCACCTATGCCGAAAACTGGGGTCGCATCATCCCGGCCTGCGGCGGGCATCTCATCGGCTATTTCCTGCCGCATGAAGGAAGCAATGACATTGCCTGGGGCCTCATCTCCTGCCCCGACCTTGCCGCCTACGAGGCTTATCGCGCGCGGCTGCGGTCGGATCAGGCGGCGAAGGCAAATTTCGCCCTGGCGCAGGAAAAGCGTTTCATCCTGCGCGAGGAACGGACATTCTTGCGCGAGGTCGCCGGCACCCGTGACCTGGCCCCCAGGAGTGTCACCCCATGATCGCCGTCATCTTCGAAGTCGACCCCGTGGCTGAACATCGCGATGCCTATCTCGACATCGCTGCCTCGCTGACGCCGGAGCTGGAAAAGATCGACGGCTTCATCTCGGTGGAGAGGTTCCAAAGCATCACCAATCCCGGCAAGATGCTCTCGCTCTCCTTCTTCCGCGACGAGGACGCCGTCCAGCAATGGCGCAATCTCGAGTCACATCGCCGCGCCCAGGCGGCGGGGCGCGGTGGCGTGTTCGCGGGCTATCGCCTGCGCGTGGCGCAGGTGCTGCGCGATTACGGCCTTACCGAGCGCGCAGAGGCGCCCGGTGACAGCCGCGAGGTCCATGGCTAGGTGCCAGGTCTAGGCGCGAAGGCGGTCGCGCCCGGCATAGGTCCAGAGATTGGCGAGCAAGGCGAGCGCGCCGATGAGCAGCATGATGATGCCGATGAGGCCAAGGAGATGCCCGGTCGCAAAGGCATCGAGTTGGGTCATGGTGAGGCCGATGAGCAATACCGGAAGGCCGATCATGTGCAGCCAGAAATGGGCGATGGCGAAGACGGTCTGTGCCAGCGCCGGCTGGGCGAGATAGACGGCACCCACCAGGCCGAGGCCGAGCCAGCCCAGGCCGCCGATATGGCCATAGACCACCCACAGGCGGTAATCGGCGATGAGGCCCATATGGAGGCCGAGCGCCAGCCCCAGCACGAAATAGATGGTGGCGGCGGCGAGCAGGACACGCGTGATCATGGGCAATTCCTTTTCCGGCGCGCAGAACGGCGCGGCGAGAGGATGAACCGGAAAGACGATCTTTCGTTCCCGGATTGTCGTCGGAAAGCCTGCCGCCTATAGTCGAGCAATGGGAAAGGTGGCGACCGCGCAAATCCTGCCGATCATCCGCCACGACCGCGTCCTCGCCGTCGCGGCGGCGCCGGTCGCACGAAAGATCGAACAGCGTGCGGGGCTGGGCGCCTGCGGCCATGTCGTCCAGCGTCGCGACCTGTTGCTGGCGCGCCTCGTCATCGATCATGGCGTGCTGATCCTGGTGCGGCGGGGCGAGAAGGTTCTGCGCCAAGGCGACAGCGAAACGGTCCTTGGCCCCGGTGACGCGGTGGCGATCGGCGGCGGCACCGTCTACGACGTCATCAACCGGCCCGAGGCAAACGGCATCTACGAGGCAAGCTGGCTGATGGTGGCGCCGGCCCTCATCGACCGCTTTGCCGCGGCAAGAACGACGCCAGCAATTGCGGACCATCTGGCGCTGCGCGGCATGCCGGGGGAATTTCAAGCTTCCTTCGACCGTGCTACCGCCAGCATCACCGCGCGCGATCTCCCCGACGGCATCGCCGCCCAGCGCCTATTGGAAATGCTGGCCTGGATTGAGCACAAAGGCTTCCATCTGGCGACCCGCCGCGCGCCGACCGTGACCCACCGCCTGCGCGCCCTGCTGTCAGCGGCGCCGGCACGGGATTGGGCGGCGACCGACATTGCCGGCGCGCTCGGCATGAGCGAGGCCACCTTGCGCCGACGCCTGGCGGCGGAAGACACCTCACTCACGGCGCAGCTCACCGACCTTCGCATGTCGCTGGCCCTCACCCTGCTGCAGGTGACCGACAAGCCGGTGGGCGAAATCGCCCATGAGGTCGGCTATGAAAGCGCCTCGCGCTTTGCCACGCGCTTCCGCGCCAGATTCGGCGTGAGTCCGACAACCATCCGCACCGCAGATTGATCGTTTCGGCGCAATGATTGATCGGCGCCGCAGCGCCTCGCCGATCGCTGCCTGCCATGCTCCCTCGACACTATAAGGAGCATGAAATGCGCTATGCGACCCTGTTATCCGCCGTCCTGATGACGGCGACCCTCGCGGCAACGGCGGCGGCCGACGGTTTCACCCTCGACAGCCCAGATCTCGTCGATGGCAAGCTGCCGGCGGCCTTCACACTTTCCGAAAGCTATGGCTTCGGCTGCGCCGGGAGAAATCTATCGCCCGCCCTGACGTGGCGGAACCCGCCCGAAGGCACCAGGAGCTTCGTTCTCATGATCCATGATGAGGACGCGCCGACCGGCATCGGCTGGATGCATTGGGTAGTTGCCAACATCCCTGTCGCGGCGGAATCATTGCCGCGCGGTGTCAGCGGCGATGCGGCGAGATTGCCGGCAGGTGCCCTGGAAACACGCAGCGATCTTGGTGTCCCCGGCTATATGGGGCCTTGCCCGCCGGACGGGCAGATCCACGATTACGTCTTCACGCTGACGGCCCTAAAAGTGGACAAGCTGCCGGTAGATGCCAATGCGACGCCGGCCCTGGTCGGTTTCATGGCGAAGGCGAACAGTCTGGGCGAAGCGCGCTTTAGGGTGACCCAAGGAAGGTAGGCCCGGTGCCGTCATCCACCGCACTGGCGGGGATGACGCGCCAAGGATATCTAATCCCGCATTTCCCAAGTAGATTACCGATTTCGCTGTCCTGATCGTGGTATTTTCTTTATAAATCATGGTGTTGACGACTTATAGGGGCGTGTTTTATGGATCACCCAGAGGGTGCGGACTTGCAGCGGGCAGATCGGGTGGATTTCGA
>NZ_CAMDRA010000141.1 GCF_945906275.1 Dongia mobilis | reverse complement strand
TCGAAGACGACGCCTATGGCCCGCTGGTCCGCAAAGCGCCGCCGGCGATCGCAGCCCTCGCCCCCGACATCACGATCTATCTCGGCGGCCTTGCGAAGGTGCTCAATCCAGCCCTGCGCGTCACCTACATGGTGGTGCCCGACGCCCGTATCGCCGATCGCCTGACCTCGGCACTGCGCGCCACCAGCCTGATGCCGCCGCCCTTGATGCTGGCACTCGCCACTCATTGGATTACGTCGGGGATCGCAGGTCGATTGCTCATCGCCCTGCGCCAGGAAGCCATCGCCCGTCAGCGCCTCGCCAGCGCCCGCCTGCCGCGCAACGACTTTCGCACGGCACCAGAGGCCTATCACATCTGGCTGAAGCTACCCCCGACTTGGCCCCGCGCAAGCTTCGTCGCTTATCTAAAACGTCAAGGCGTCGCCGTGGTGCCGAGCGACGCCTTCGCCGTCACCGACCCGCCGCCGGAGGCCGTGCGGTTGTGCATAGGCGCCGCCGCCGATCGCGCGAGCCTTGACCTGGCCCTCACCACAGTCGTCGCAACGCTCAACGAACCCACCGGTCGTCCCATTCCAGCAGTGGTGTGACGGCACTGCGAACTACTGCAACCCCAATACCGGCTTCAGCCGATCGTTGTAAGCGCAGAATTCCTCGAAGGTGAGGTCTGGATTGTCGTTGAACACGACATAGACACCGTCCATTAACGGCTGCACCAGCGGCACCCTGCCAGTCAGACGCTTGATCACCTCATCACGGCCGTAGCCCATTGCCTTGCGACAGACTTCTTCATTCCAGTATTGAGCAGGTTGAAGCGAAAATACATTATTGCGGCCGTTCACATTCACGTTGCCTTTGGCACGCAACATATCCAGCATCTCTTTATGGAGCGCGTGATACTTGGTCGAATAAGAAGAGTAAAAGCCTCGCAGTAAGTACCCCTGAAAAGCCTCGACAGCCGACGGAAGTTCACTATGGAGGATAGGCCCGTAACTCTTACCAATTCGATCCACGTCAAACCTGATGATCAGCTTGTCGTCATAAGATATTCGATCCTCATAAACATAGTTCGCTCCACGGTATGTATAGAGGCCGGTCACCTCAAGAGACGGTATCGGGTAGTTTACCTTGTAGGATGCGATCAGCTCCCTCCCAAACTCTGGGGCTGCAGGAACTATCAAATCTCGCCACGACAGAATACCTCTTTGCGCTTTCATCCGCTCTGTGACGATAGCGTGGCGCGATTCAACAGTTTCTTCGTGCCCCGGTGGATAGTGAATAAAGCACTCAAAATTCCACATACCTATTGCTCCCGCACAGTCACAAAAACGATATCGGCGAAGTCGTTGGCTTCAAGAAAATGCTGGGCCGCTTCGGCGGCTTTGCTTGTTTTGAATTGATAGTGAATTTTTATTCCCGGATTTTGCTTTAGCGCAGTTTGCAGTCGACCGAGAGTGCCTCGCGCTTTGTTTTGTGTTTCCTCACTCCAAATCGCCATTTTTGTCTTTACATCAGTTAGCACGAGTTCTGTGTTGTCACCGAATACGCTAGCTGCATCAAGCTTGATAAATGGGTAACCATTTGGATTGGGGTTGTCATAGCATATGGCCGGTACATGAAACATATCGTTCTCGGCGTCATAGATCACATCGGGATGCGTCTTCATAAATTCTTTTGCTGCTTCCGGACCACCGGCCTTTTCTTTCACATAGATAATTCCGCGCGCGGATCTATCTAGTTTTCTTGCATCTCCCTCCAAATAGACTCTGCTCTTTGCTTCTTCGAGCAAGGCTTTGTAGTTGACCTTGGCGAGTTCAGCCGCTTCATTAGCTTTGGAGGCTTTCTTGCTGGGATCCTCGACTTCATCCTCGACCTCGGTTGCAGTGTCGAGCAACCCTTCCCCAATCTTGATAGCACCTTTTGTCGCCTTCCGATTCGGCATTCCCGGCACCAGACCCAGGGCAACCAGCCCATAATCACTCCAGCCCCAGTCGTCGCCGTGCTCTCTCCAATTCTTGAAATCTGCAAGCGCTCCTGAGGCATCGCCAACAATTGGGATAAAGCTGGTAATGACCTCGGCAGCAGTTCCCTTAAGGCCCTGGCGTTCTTGGGCTGCCAAACTCTCAGCCCTTTCCCTTTGAAGCCCGATGTCGTAGAACTCGCCGAAGGACTTGCCATTCCACATCGCACCAGCGGCACCGAATGCCGCGCGCACCTCATCGCCGTAGTTGCCCAGTACTGAGTTTGTAGCAATGCGCGCCATATCATCGGCGTCCTGATTATTCGCGCTGTTCAGTGCCTCTTTCATGGGACCAAATCGACCGACCCACGCCTGGCCAGGGCCAGCATCTCCTTGCGCAGTGTCTTTTGATGTCTCCGCCGGATGTGCCGCCACTTTCATCGACACGCTGTCCTGGAGTAGGGCCTTCGCAGCAGATTTTGTGTTGGCCACATTGTCATTGACTGGCCGTTGCGCTTGCGCTGCCAGCAGTGGCATTTGCACGCTTATATCTTTCGGCTTCGACGGCACCTGCGCCTGCTGCTGGGCCGTCCGCTTTGCCATGTACTCATCTTCTCCTGGCATTTTTGCCGCAGCGATTTGGTCCATCGTCTTTCCTTGGAAGTGCTCAAGGCGATGGTTGCGCACCTCCGCTCGTTCAATGGTGCGGATATTGCCAAAGCGATATTTGCCGTCAGGTCCCCGATACATTGGCGGGGTGGCGCCGCCAATATTGGCTAGCGCGAGGTCACGTGTTTCGTCGTCGATCTCCTCCCCATGCTGCCAGGTATCTGCGCCAACTCCCTGCTGGTAAGCCCAGCGGTCCCAAGTTTCCTTCGCCTCCGGCGAGTTGAAGCGGAAGACGCCGTTCTTCCAGACACCCAGCACATTCGAATTGGCCGCAGCTTTCGGCGCGGGCTTCGGTTCGGCACGATTTTCGATATGCGGCGGCCAGACGGATTGCCGCTGCGGTGCTGTTGCTCTGGGTCCCATTTGGTCGCTCCGAGATTGCTGTCTCACTTTGTAATTGTATTATTAAATTCCTATCTTGTAAAGAACAAAAGAAGAATACCTAATGTCGAACACGCCGTTGGCGCATGATTTAGCGCCTTGAAATTCTTGAATAATCATTCAATGAATAGCCACTATGCCGCTATGATTATTTACTTTTTGGCGTATGAAAGTTAATGTGCAAGCGTTCACTGAGGTGCTTTCCATGACCTATCCGCGGCGACATGTGGCGTTTGACCTGACCGGGCTGTGGCTCGGCCGTCATGCGCTTGTCTGCCTGCCGGATCTCCCGCCGAGCGGGCCGCTCGAACGCAGCGACATCGAACGCTATAGCTCCTTCCCAACACGTGAGCTTTACGACGTTCCGGAACGGACGCGCCTAACGGCTGCGCCCGGTTCTTGTCCTGCCCGGCCCTTGTCCAGGCGGTCGCCGATTTTCGCCCGGAGTACCCAACATGCGAGCCCCCCTTTTCCTCTTCATGCCGGCCCTCATCGCCGTCGCCGGCTTCGAAACAGCCCTGGCGCTTGTCTCTCCGCTTATTTCGCTGCGCCTTGAGGAAGGTGGCGTTTCGACGGGCATGATCGGCTTGGTCGCCTCGGCCTATTCGATCGGCTATCTCGGCGGCACGCAGATCTGCCGGCATCTCATCCTGCACTATGGGGCGCGCCAGACGATCGCGGCGCTGGCCCTGCTCGCCGCGTTGAGCCTGCTGGCACATGCCCTACTGTTCGATGTCTTGCTCTGGCTGCTGCTGTCGGCCACCTGCGGCTTCGCCATGGCCGGAATCTACACGATCGCCGAGAGTCTTCTGAATGTGCTGGCCAGCCGCGGCAATCGCGGTCGCCTTTACAGCGTCTACATGACAGCCTCATGGCTGACCGCAGGTGCGTCGCCCGTGGCCGTTCTGGCGGAAGGCAGCGGTGGAATGACGAGCTTCGTCATCGCCGGTGCGCTCATTGCCTTCACCACCCTCCCGGTCCTGCTGTCGCGCCGGGTCGCACTGCCGGTGCCCACCCATGGCAGCCTGACCCTTCGGCATTTCCGCGCCGTCCCGCCGGTGGCGCTCGCCATCTGCTTCGGGTCCGGCATCGTCAATGGCGGGCTCCATGGCCTGCTGTCGAGCTTCGCGGTGGAGACGGGGCTCGACAATAACGATCTCTCGGTGATGCTGACGGTCGCAGCCATTGCCGGCGTTGCCGGCCAGTTTCCGATCGGTCATTTCTCGGACAAGGCGCGCGAACGGATCGCCGTTGCCAAGATCGTGATCGTCTTCGGGATCGTGCTGTGTCTGGCGCTGTTCGCCTTCTCCAGCGCCGGTTTCGTCATGCTGGCCACTTTGTTCGGCCTGCTCACCGCCATCATGGCGCCGATCTATGGCCTGGGGGCAGCGCTTGCCAACGACCGTGCGGGCGATGGCTGCACGCTGGCAACCACGGGGACATTGCTGTTCGTGAACGGTATCGGTGCCGCGATCGGGCCGATCGGCGCTGGACTCGCGATGCAGGCCTGGGGGCCGGCTGGGTTGTTCCTGTTTTTGGCCGGGGCCGCCGGCGTTATCGGCCTTGCCACGGCCAATCAACGATGGCTGGAGCGCATCTGGCTGCTGGTGCCGCGCGCATAGAGACCGACTGACGGGATGCGGGTCACCCGCACCCCGTCCTGGTTCTCTTTAGCCGACGTCGAACTTCACGCCCTGCGCGAGGGGCAGGTGGTCCGAATAGTTGATCGTGTTGGTCGCGCGGCGCATATAGGCCTTCCAGGCATCCGAACCGCTCTCACGCCCACCGCCGGTTTCCTTCTCGCCACCGAAGGCACCGCCGATCTCGGCGCCGGACGGGCCGATATTGACATTGGCAATGCCGCAATCGGAACCGACATCCGAGGTGAACAGCTCGGCTTCCCGCACATCGCGCGTGAAGATGCACGAAGAGAGGCCCTGCGGCACATCGTTCTGCACGCGAATGGCATCGGCAAAGTCGCGGTACTTCACGACATAGAGAATCGGCGCGAAGGTTTCATGCGTCATGACCGGGCTCTGCTTCGGCAGTTCGACGATGGCGGGACGAACGTAATAGCCGTTGGCGCAACCTGAGACGCTGACCCGTTCACCGCCAGTGACCTTGCCGCCCTCAGCCTTGGCCTGCTTCAGCGCAGCCTGCATCGCTTGATAGGCCGCTGCGTCGATAAGCGGACCGATGAGCGTCTTCGATTCCAGCGGATTGCCGACCGGCACCTGGCCATAGAGCTTCTTCAAGCGCGGCAGGAGCTTTGCATAAATGTCTTCATGCACGATCAGGCGGCGCAGGCTGGTGCAGCGCTGGCCGGCAGTGCCGACCGCGCTGAACAGGATGGCGCGCTCGGCCAGTTTAAGGTCGGCCGACGGGCAGACGATCATGGCGTTGTTGCCACCCAGTTCCAGGAGCGACCGGCCAAAGCGTGCCGCGACGCGCGGTGCCACTTCGCGGCCCATGCGGGTCGAGCCTGTGGCCGACACAAGGGCCACGCGCGGATCGTCGACCATCACCTCACCCACTTCGCGGGCGCCAATGAGGACCTCCACGAGGCCTTCCGGAATGGCCGTGCCGGTTTCCTTGGCAAAGCGATGGGCGGCCTTCGCAAAGATCTTCGCGCAGGCCAAGGCCACGAGCGGAGTCTTTTCGCTGGGCTTCCACACCACGGAGTTGCCGGCGACAAGCGCCAGAGCCGAGTTCCAGGACCAGACGGCCACCGGGAAGTTGAAGGCGGTGATGACGCCGACGACGCCAAGTGGATGCCAGGTTTCCGCCATGCGATGACCCGGACGTTCGGAGGCAATGGTGAGGCCGTAAAGCTGGCGTGAAAGACCGACCGCGAAATCGCAGATGTCGATCATCTCCTGTACTTCGCCGAGACCCTCAGTGACGATCTTGCCGGCTTCGACCGAGACCAGTTCACCCAGGGCCGTCTTGTGAGCGCGCAATTCCTCCCCCAGCAGGCGCACGAGTTCGCCGCGCTTGGGGGCCGGCACCTGGCGCCAGGCGAGATAAGCGGATTGTGCGCGGGCGATCTTCTTCACGGTGCCCTTGGCATCATCGCAGACGAGGCGGGCAACCTCACCACCGGTGATCGGCGAGCGGACGATGAGATCGCCCTTCTTCAGCGCCTTGGCATCGAGCCCGAGGGCCTTCAAAATCTTGTCGAGTTTCATGACGGGACAACTCCAAATGAAAAGCGCCCATGCATGCGCCAGACCTGACGATCTTGTCAACAGACCAGCCCAAACCACCGAATCGGCCAAATACCGGGAACTTTTGTCGCACCCCGGCCCTTTTGGCGTTGGCTCTGCGGGAACGAAGGGCGCGGGCGGCCGCTTGCTCTCTGGCGCCAAGCCAGCAAGAATGGGGTATTATATGTAGTTACTGGAGATATCCTAAATGATGCGCCAGCAGATGCGATCATTCGGACAGAAAACGCGCCTTGTCCTGTCGGCAGGCGCTGCAGCCATTCTCATCGCATTCACCCAGCCCGCGCGCGCCGAGACCATCCTCGATATCGAGCCTGCTCCTGAACTGGCTCCCGGTCAGGCCTGGGCCAGCGTAGCAGAAATGCTCATGGTCTATTACGACGTGCCCAACACCGGTCCTGGCGAAATGCAATGCAGTCTCGCCTTCTACCTGACCGGAACGCAGAATTGCTACAAGGCGCCAGAGGAAAGCGAGTTCTCGGCGGTCAGCCGTGTTGTCAAGGGCTACTCGCAATTTGCCTACGAGACATTTGGCGTGTTGCCCGGCGCCATGCGCTGGGCGGAAGCCAAGACAATCCAACCCGCCGACATCATCCAGGAGATCAAGTTCGAGCGCCCGGTCCTGGTTCAGATTGAGCCGGTCCCCAACGAAGGCGAGAGCAACGTCGAGAAGCGTGCCGTGCTGATCGTCGGCTTCGATGGCAACCCCGAAAATCTGCAACTCATCCTGAACGACCCGAAGGTCTATCAACCGACCCAGAATCCTTACCTCGAATTTGGCGGCAGGATTCGCGACAATTCCGGACAGTACCAGATCGGATATGCCGACTTTCTGTCTTTCCTGAAATGGTCGGCGACGCTTTACAAGATCAAGCCAGACTGATTAAGCTACGGCAAAATAAAGACTTTTCTCCAGCTATGCGGATGGCCCCTGACCGGCTTGGCCAAGCTAAATGTCAATTACCTTGACTTATGCGCCCCCTGGCCTCATATCTCGCCTGCATTTCTTGTGGATTGCGCGCTTACGCCCTGGTTTGGCCGCTTGTTTATGGCCACTTTTTCGGCGTCCATCCCGAGATACATATCCCACGTCATAGATTCCTGAGCAGGCGCGCCTTGGGTTCGCCCGCCGGCTATTTGCCCGCGCGCCCATCGGCGCACGCGTGACTCCCTTGCGGCATGACAATGAACTGCCAAAAGGAATTACGGCATTGAATACGCATACCCAAGCCACCCCCGCCACCAATGTTCTGGCGGATTTCGCCTCGCTTAACCTGGTTGAACCGTTGATGCAGGCCGTGACCGAATCCGGTTACACCAAGCCCACCCCCATCCAGGCCCAATCGATCCCCGCTTTGCTGGAAGGCCATGACCTCTTGGGTCTCGCCCAGACCGGCACCGGCAAGACGGCCGCGTTCGTCCTTCCCATGCTCCAGCGGATGATGGCCAACCGCAAGCAGCCGCAGCCCAAATCGGCGCGCGCCCTGATCCTGACGCCAACGCGCGAGCTCGCGGTCCAGATCAATGACAGCATCAAGACCTATGGCCGCCATCTGCCCCTGCGCTCGACCGTCATCTTCGGCGGCGTCGGCTCAGTCCCGCAGATCAACACCATGCGCCGCGGCGTCGACTTTGTTGTTGCCACCCCGGGGCGCTTGCTCGATCTCATGAACCAGGGCCATGTATCGCTCTCTTCGGTCGAATTCTTCGTACTCGACGAGGCCGACCGCATGCTCGACATGGGCTTCATCCGCGACATTCGCAAGATCGTGGCCACGCTGCCGGTACGCCGCCAGACGCTGCTGTTCTCGGCCACCATGCCGAACGAAATCGCTGACCTCGCCAACAGCCTGCTGACCAAGCCCAAGCGCGTCGAAGTGGTCCCGCAATCGACCACCGCCGAGCGTATCGACCAGATCGTCTACATGGTGTCGAAGACCAACAAGCGCCGCTTGCTTGCTGAATTGCTGAACGGTCCGGGCGTCACCCGCTCGATCGTCTTCACCCGCACTAAGCGTGGCGCCGACCGCGTCTCCGAGCAATTGGAGCGTGACGGCATCCGCAGCGCCGCAATTCATGGCAATAAGGGCCAGAGCGCCCGCCAGACTGCCTTGAACTCCTTCCGCAACGGCAGCGTCAAGGTGCTGGTCGCGACCGATATCGCCGCCCGCGGCATTGACGTCGACGGTATCAGCCATGTCGTCAACTACGACCTGCCGCTGGAACCGGAAAGCTATGTGCACCGTATCGGCCGTACCGCGCGTGCCGGCGCCACCGGCATCGCCATCAGCCTGTGCGATGGCGAGGAGCGCAGCCTGCTGCGCGACATCGAAAAGGTCGTGCGCATGAAGATCCCCGTGGTCGACGATCATCCGCTGGCCAAGTCCAGTGGTGGTGAGGCGGCCAGCGGCGAACAGATAACGCTGCACCGGGCCCAGAGCATCCGCCAGGATCAGGAACGCACCCAGAGCCGTGGCCCTCGACGCGGCGGCAGTAACAGCGGTGGCGATCGCAATCGGGGTGGCCAGGCCCGTGGCGAACATCGTGGCGACCGCAGCCATGCCGGTCGCGGCGACCGTGACCGTGCTCCAGCTAAGAATGCCGACTTCCGCGGCGGAGATTTCCGCGAGCAGGAAGCGCGCCAACCGCGCACCGAGCGTCCCGCGCAGCCGCGCGGCGAAGCCCGTGCCGATCGCAGCCATAACCGCCAGCCGGAAGCTCGTGACGCGCGCCCGGCGCGTCGCGACGACCGACCGCGCCGGGATGAAGGTGGCGAAAGCCGCTTTGAAGCCGAGCGCCGCCAGGCCGGCGGTCAGCGCCACGAGGCGCGTCGTAGTGAAGCGCCGGTCCGCGCCAGCGAGCCGCGCCGCGAACCGGTGCGGCCGGATGGTGAACATCGCCGTATCGACTATCGCGCCCGCGCCGAACAGGGCGAGCGCAAGCCTGGCGTCCATCGTGGTCCCGGCAGCAGCCGCCCCGCGCGCTGATAATGATCGAATCTGTCAAGCATCTGCTTGACTGAGTGACCATGGAACCGCCGGGCAGCATGCAGCTGTCCGGCGGTTTTGCTTTGGACGTGGATATCGCCCTAGGTGGAGGGCCTTGTTCTCAGCACAGCCTCCAGATCCGGCTGATCGATCTGCTCTGGGTCAAGGAACTCTTCGGCATAGCGTTTCCAGACACCTTCTTCGATGAAGATGTCGAGCAGGTCCGGGTCGAGATGATTGTCCTTCTTCATGGAGCCCATGATCTTGATCGCTTCGCTGAGCTTCTTCGCCTTCTTGTAGGGCCGGTCAGCGGCGGTCAGTGCTTCAAACACGTCGGCGATGGCCATCATGCGCGCGACAGGCGACATCTCGTCCTGCTTCAGCCGTTTGGGGTATCCCGTCCCGTTCATCTTTTCATGATGCCCGCCAGCAATCTCCGGCACGGCGCGCAGATGTTTCGGGAAGGGCAGGCTCTGCAGCATGATGATCGTCTGCGAGATATGATCGTTGATGCGGTAGCGTTCCTCTTCGGTCAGTGTTCCGCGGCCGATGCACAAATTATAGATCTCGCCCCGGTTCATCTTGTACTGGGGCATATCGACCTTGAAGCCCCAAGGATTGTCCTGTGTGATCACGTCTTTTGCCTCATGCGGCGTGATGTGGTCATCCCGGTCTGCCAGCAACGGTTCCTCGACAGGCAGGACAGGCTCAGGCACACGGTCCATGCGCCGCTTCTCTTCATAGGAAATGCCAACACGGTTGCTGAGTGTTCGCCGCCAAGTACGCCGGGCAATTTCCCGGATGCGCGCGATCTTTGCCGGCTCCATGAACTCGCCGCCTTCGTTGCAAGCAGCCACGAAGGCAAAATCGTCATCCAATTGCTCCAGTGACTGCGTCAGGGCCGCGCGCAAGGTGGGTTCATCCTTGCCATCCAGACAACCTTGCCAATAGACAATTTCCGCATCGCGCTTCAGATGTCAACGCCGGAGACAAAATGCATCGGTACGCCGGAGTAAAATTGCATCAGTGAGG
>NZ_CAMDRA010000140.1 GCF_945906275.1 Dongia mobilis | reverse complement strand
GTTCAGAAGGTGCTATTCCGTAAGGGTTTCCTCGCCAGGTGCGGAGGCCCGAGCAAATCCTGGGAGAAGGCGGCTAAATTAATGGGACTGAAAAAGGCAAAGGCGTCGGCGGCGTCGGTGAAACCGGCGCGTGGTTCCCTGCATCGCAGCGTCGCGCAGGATATCGGCGCGCGCATCCTCAATGGTGAGTTTGCGCCCGGCACGCTCCTCCCCAACGAGGCCGAATGGTGCGCGTCCTTTGGCGTCAGCCGCACCGCTGTGCGTGAGGCGATCAAGATGCTGATGGCCAAGGGCCTCATCCTGTCGCGGCCGAAGATCGGGTCGCGGGTGCAGCCGCGCTCGCAATGGAATCTGCTGGACCGGGATGTGCTCGCTTGGTATTGCGCTGCAGCAAATCCCATCCATTTTCTGGTTCATATGCAACAGGTGCGCGAGATCCTCGAACCCGAGACTGCAGCGCTTGCGGCTGCCCACCGTACGGACGAGCAGATGGCGGAAATCGAGAACGCCTTCGCGGCCATGGCTGAGGCAAAAACCCTCATCGCCTGGAATAATGCCGATGTGTTGTTTCATCAGGCGATCCTGCTCGCCGCCGGCAACGAACTGCTGGTACCGTTGGGGCTGGTGATTGAATCAGCGCTCGGCAATATGTTCAACTATACGGCCAGCCATCGCGGGGATATCGGCCGCACCCTGCCTGGGCATGAGCGCATTCTGCTGGCCATCCGCGGCAAGAGGCCGAACGCGGCGCGGCTCGCGGTCCGGCGTTTGTTGCGCGACACCGGGCGGGTCGTGGAGCAGGTTACCAGTTCCGCCCAGAAGCGTGGCCGCGTCGCCATGGCCTAAGTCGCCAGGGCCTGACCGGCTTTTACCGACAGTTACTCATAATCTACGGCAATCTCTTGCAAGGTGTTTTCATGGATCTTTCGTCATTCGGTCGCTATCCCTCGCTCAAGGACAAGGTGGTCTTCGTGACCGGCGGCGGCAGCGGCATCGGCGCCGCGATCGTTGAGTCCTTCATCGATCAGGGTGCCAAGGTCGCCTTCGTCGACGTCAATGTGGAAAGCAGCAACAAGCTGGTCGATGATCTGCAGGCGCAATATGGCCGCAAACCGCTGTTCTTCAAATGCGATCTCACCGATACCGATGCCATGCGGCAGACGGTCAAGGATATCGCGGCAAAGCTCGGCGATATCGATGTGCTGGTCAACAACGCCGCCCATGACCAGCGCCACAAATGGGAAGACGTGACGACGGAATATTGGGACGACCGCGTCGCCATCAACATCAAGCAGTATTTCTTCTGCATGCAGGCGGTGCTGCCGGGCATGATCCGGAAGAAGGCCGGGTCGATCATCAATACCGGCTCGATGAGCTGGAAGGCCAAGCAAGGCGGCATGCCGGCCTACACCACCTCGAAGGCAGCGACCCATGGCCTGACGCGCGGCATGGCGCGCGATGTTGGCAAGGACAATATCCGCGTCAACACGGTGGTGCCCGGCTGGGTCATGACCGAGCGGCAGCTTTCGCTGTGGGTCGATGCCGAAAGCGAGAAGGAGATCGACCGCCAGCAGGTTCTGGCCGGCCGCGTCATGCCGGTGGATCTCGCGCGCATGGTGCTGTTCCTCGGCTCCGACGATTCCAGGATGTGCTCGGCCCAGGAATTCACCGTCGATGGCGGCTGGGTCTGATCAGCTGCCGGTCGTTCACGCAGCAGGATAACTGATCGCGATCACCTCAAGTGATTCCGGGCCGGTCGGCGTCCGCAGGATGACGGTGTCGCCGACCCCCGCCTTCAACAAGGCGCGGGCGATGGGCGAGATCCAGCTGACATGGTTCTTCTCGCTGTCGATCTCGTCGATGCCGACGATGGTGACAGTGACCTCGCTGTCATCTTCCCCATCCTTATCGATCCGGGCATAGGTGACGGTCGCGCCGAAATAGACCCGGTCGCGCCTGGTCTGCTGGGTGGGATCAACGGCCTCGGCGGCGGCGATGCGCTTGTCGAGGAAGCGCAAACGTCGGTCGATCTCCCGCAGGCGCCGCTTGCCATAGATGTAATCGCCATTCTCCGACCGGTCGCCATTGCCCGCGGCCCATTCCACCACGCGCACGACTTCCGGCCGATCGACACGCCACAGCTGGCGGCGCTCGGCCTGCAACCGGGCCAGACCCGCCGGCGTGATGTAGTTCTTCGATCCCGCCGGGACAGGCGGCGCATCATCGTCATCTTCATCGTCGGCCTGGTAGCCGAGATCGTCCGCGTTCATGACAAAGTTCCATTATCACGCGCAAAAAGAGCGGATTCTGGCCAATATTTCGTGATTATGTTGCAATTTGGCGGCATTGGCTCCATATAACTCTTACTAAACTAGATTTCGGCTCGCTCCGATTATCGCTCTTACGAGAGCTTGACCCGGTTTCATCCGTTCTCCCGTTCAGGACCGCCGTGCGCTTCGCCCGGCGGCAATGTTTCTTTCTAAAGGTATTCTATGTCCATCGGAAAAGTTAAGTGGTTCAATGCCCAAAAGGGCTTCGGTTTCATCCAGCCGGAAGACGGCAGCAACGATGTGTTCGTGCACATCTCGGCTGTCGAGCGTGCTGGCATCGGTTCGTTGAATGAGGGCCAGAGCCTCAGCTACGACATCGAGCAGGATCGCGGCAAGAGCTCTGCCTGCAATCTGAAGCTGGCCTAAAAGGGTAAAGCAGGGCGGCTGATGCCGCCCTGTTAGCTCCCTGATCTATCTGTTGTGCTGACCTGATCTTGAAGGATTGCAATGATGCTGAAGCCGGTCTCGAAGCAAGCCGAAGAATCCCAGCGCAAAGCCAAGGAAGTGTTCGAGAAGAACCGCCAGCGCGAACTTGATCTCATCAAGGAACGTGCCAAGGCCGATGCCATCGTCGCCGAGAAGACCTCGCGTCTGAAGGCACTGCGTCTCGCCAAGGAAGCAGCCGACCGTGCCGAGCTCGCGGCAGCTCCCCCGGTCAAGAAGACCCGCACCACGCGCGCCAAGAGCGCCGATGCCGCGGTCGCCGGCAAGACCGCCCCCCAATCCACCAAGAGCTAGATCCGCCAGGACCTGGTCTGCGAACCAGCCAGCCGGCTCATATCCGCGCGTCGCGCCCCCCCTGCGCGACCCCAGCGCCACCACTGCGTGCATCCACTGCAATTTCTTGGCGCCCGACCGGGTATCGGACGCGGACCAGTTGCATCTCCGGCATGGGAATAACAGCCCAATCAAACCTGAATTCGTTAACGCCGATGCGGAAGGCTGGTTAGCTTTACCTGCCAAATATCACAATCATGTGACGGTTCCGGCAGCCTATTTACGCGAACAAAGTCCTCAAATATTAGGAATCTTTCCAACTAATTCCGTTGAGACAAAGAATACTAAAAAACTCACACTATTTGATCAAAAAACCGGGCAATCGTCACAAGACTCCCGATTGCCTAGACGGCACTATCCACGCGCAATATTGGGTGAGAGCGATCTGGGGTTGACAAGCGCTTATTGCGCGCACGTTAACCTTTACGTCTGAACACGCCGATTCCGGCATTCGGAAAATCCTTGGGGAGCGTCTTATGGCTACCGACACCACCAACAACCAGTCCGATACCGTCAACACCGGTTCCATCGTCCACGAGAACGATGTCGATCATGGTTTGCTGACCCAGTCGGGAGGTGCCTCGCAGGTTCAGGTCCCCCAGGGCGCCAATGTGGTCCAGGTCCAGGTCACGCCGGGCGAAACCGTGCAGCTGCCGTTCCCGACGGACGGCCTTGTCGCGCGCCTCGGCGAAAACGGCAATCTCGCGGTGAAGGTCGGTGATGTGACCGTCATCCTGCTGGGATATGCCGAAGCCACCGGCCAGGCCGACATCATCCTCCTCGGCTCGGATGGCCGCGCGGTCGACGTCGCCGCGGTTCTCGCCTCCACCGATCCCAACCTCGATATCCAGACCGCCGCCGGCCAGGGCGCCGATCAGGGCGCCGGCGTCGATAACAATGGCGGCCTCTTCTCGCCCTTCGATCCCGCTGCCGGCATCGGTGGCCTCAATGCCGTGGGCGGCCTTGACCCGACGGCACTCAACTACAACCTGGTCAACCGCGAATTCCCCGAACTGATCGAGGATGACGAAGTCGATACCGTCCCGACCCTGCTCAACATCCGCCAGGGCGCCGTCATCAACGAAGACGATTTTGCCCGCTTTTTTCAAGAGCGCTCGTTCAAATTGGCCCCCGCCGATGATTATCAGTATCATGGTCAGATCAGCCAGGAACTCGCCGCCGAGCTGAACATCGGTGGCGCCCATACGGGCGGCATCCAGGGCGACGGCAATGACGAATTTGACCTCGACGATCATGAAGAGTAAAGCCAGAACGGCAACGATCCGGCCGACGAAGACAATGGCCAGGGTGTCGATACCGACCCGGAGCCGCTGACCAGCACGGCCGTCGTGACCGTGGACTTCCATATCGACGTGCCCGGCAAGATCAGCTTCCAGAATGGTGCCGACATTCCGCTGCAGACGCAGCTTGAGGCGATGAACCTCACCTCCCATGGCAACGAGCTGCACTACAAGCTGCTGCCGGCCGTGGCCGACGACCCGCTCACCGTGGGCGTCGATGAAAGCCATGGCGAAGTCCTCGTCGCCTATTTCATCACGACCGAATGGACCTGGGATTCCGAGACCGAACAACCGATCGAAGCCGACATCGCCACGATCGTCTTTACGGTCGGCGTGCGCGAACAGGAAGGCGCCGACCCGGTCAGCGAATTCAACATCGACTTCACCATCTATGGCGTGATCGACAATGTCGCCGGCACGCCCGATGCGGATGGCGACATCTCCGAGATGTTCGACATCGACGTCCCCTTCTTCATGGTCGATTCCGATGGCTCGGTAACACCAAGCCCGGCCGATGCGCTCACCTTCCATTCCGTCGATGACGTGCCGTCGCTGGGCACGCTGGAATGGCAGGAAGTCCCCGGCGAGGGCGAGCAGCAATCCGATTACGTCCTGACCATCAAGCCGACCGATACCGGCATCGTCCATGACGAGACCAAAGGCGAGCAGAGCGGTGTCGGGCAGCAGGCTGGCGACCCGGATTCGGCCAAGGAAACCGCGGCCGAGGACGATGTGCCGGTCCAATACCAGTACGAATATGACGGCCAGATCTATACCTACCCCAACTATGCGGTCTTCGAAGCCCTTCAGGCTGCCGGCTGGTCCGAAAACAAGCCGATCGGCGCTGCGCAGACCTGGCTCAATGTCAGATTCGGCGCGGATGGCCGCGCTGGTACCTGGGGTGGCGAAGGCAATGACTATGTCGGCAACAAGGAAGCCGGCAAGACGGTCTTTGAAGGCGACGGCGATGCGAACGCGACCGCCTATCAGCTTTATGTGGGTGCTGCCGATGCACCGCTGACGGCGGGTGCCACCAACTGGACCGTCATGATCGACGGCGTCGAAGTCACTGTCCGCGCCGTTCAGATCGATGCCAATACCATCATCGGCATCGCCAACAAGGATGACGTCGATGGCGACGGTGTCCTCGACAGCCAGCAGGGCGGCGAATCACTGGTGGCTGAAGCCGTGCCGGGCACCGACGTGCCCGTCTTCGTGCTGCGCCTCGACCCGGAATCCGGGCAGCTCACCATGGTGCAGCTCCATCAGATCAACCAGGGTGACCCGAGCAACGCTGACGATTCGACGCCGGCCCTGATCGTCTATGGCGAGGGCGGCGCGCCCGCGATCGTGTTCGAGGACAATTTCGATACTCTCGACGGCTGGACCAGCCTCGGCGGCAGCAATGCCTCGATCGTCGGCGATATCGGTACAAGCGACGCGCAGCCGGACCCCCTCAGCCAGGTGCTGCTCATCCCCTCAGAGGGCGGCGAGGGCGAAGGTTCAAGCGGCAATTCGGCACAGGATATCGAGACCTTCTTCGGCTTGTCCAACGGCGCGTTGAGCGCCATCGCCAATGACGGCGACAACGCCAACGGTTCGGAATCGGCTACCAACGGCAGCGCTATCAAGCAAGAGGTGAACGTAAGTGCCGGCCAGGTGCTGACGGTCACGTTCAACTTCCTTGAAGCTGAGAGCGATTCCGGCGAAGGCGGTGATTCGCCCACCTATCAGGATTTTGGGTTCATCGTTGTCGGCGATCAGGTATTCCGCCTCAGCAATGTCGGAGATGCCGATCTCGCGTCGGGTGCGGATACCGGGACGTTCAGCTGGGACGAGGAATCCGGATACCTCACTTTCACCTTCACCTTCACGCAGAGCGGCCCGGTGCAGATCGGCTTCGGCGTTATGAATGAAGGTGATCAAGCGGTCGACCCGGGTCTCCTGATCGATCACCTGACGATCACCGATACCGGGGCCGAGAGCATCAATTTCCGCGGCACCGATTTCGACGGCGACCATGTCGATGCGCCGCTCGTCATCCAGGTACAGGATGACGGCCCGACCGTCACCTATGCCGACACCGCGACAGACACACTGCTGCTCGACGAGACGCTTCGCGCCGGTGGCGACGGCATTGCTTCGGCCACTGCCGATTTTGCTGACAATTTCAATTCGGTGGGCGGTTTCGATTACGGCACCGACGGCCCCGGCAGCGCCACCTATGCGCTGCTTCTGCAGGGTACGAATGTCGGCTCCGGCCTCTTTGCGGTCGACCCGATGGCTGCGTCCGGCAAGGGCACCGAAATCGTCCTCAACAAGGTCGGCAACGATATCGTCGGCTCGACCGGCGGTGTGGAATATTTCCGCATCAGCGTCGATGCCGACGGCAAGGTGACCTTCACCCAGTCGGACAATGTCTGGCATGGCAACACTGCCAACCACGACGATCCCCAGACTCTTAGTCTCTCTTCGGCGGATCTCCTGAAGATCGTCCAGACCCTGACCGATGCCGACGGCGACAGCGCCAGCGGGTCGATCAATTTGGGCCAGGGCGTGTTCAGCATCGAGGATGACGGGCCCAAGGCCGTCGTCTCCAATGCGCAGGCCGATACCCTGACGGTCGATGAAACCCGACGCGATGGCGGCGATGGTGTTGCTTCGGTCACGACCGGGTT
The DNA here is from genome assembly GCF_945906275.1 of Dongia mobilis. GTDB lineage: Bacteria > Pseudomonadota > Alphaproteobacteria > Dongiales > Dongiaceae > Dongia > Dongia mobilis_A. Next base: position 3,195 of record NZ_CAMDRA010000140.1, on the reverse strand, counting down.
CGCCGACAATTTCAACCAGGTGGCGGGATTCGATTATGGCGCCGATGGCGCCGGCAGTGTCGCGTATGCCTTGGCTCTCACCGGCAGCAATGTCGGTTCCGGCCTCTTTGACGTCGATCCGATGGCCGTTTCCGGCAAGGGTGCCGAAATCCTGCTCAACAAGGTCGGCAACGAAATTGTCGGCAGTGTCGGCGGTACCGAATTCTTCCGCATCAGCGTCGACGGCAGCGGTGTCGTCACCTTCAGCCAGAGCGGCAATGTCTGGCACGACAATACCGGTGACCATGACGATCCCGAGACTCTGACTCTGTCCAGCGCTGATCTGCTCAGGCTCGTCCAGACCCTGACCGATGCCGATGGCTACAGCGACACGGCCGCGATCAACCTCGGCGCCGGCGTCTTCAGCATCGAGGATGACGGGCCCAAGGCGGTCGTCGCCAATGCGTCAGCCGATACGCTCACCCTCGACGAAACGCGCCGCAATGGGGGCGACGGCGTTGCCTCGGCTACGGCGGAATTCGGTGACAATTTCAATCACAACAGCCCGGATTTCGGCACCGATGGCGCCGGCAGCATCGCCTATGCCCTCAACCTGACCGGCAGCAATGTCGCGTCCGGCCTTTTTGCGGTCGACCCGATGGCGGCGTCCGGCAAGGGCGCCCAGATTCTCCTCAACAAGTCCGGCGACGATATCGTCGGCAGTGTCGGCGGGACCGAGTATTTCCGCATCAGCGTCGATGGCGACGGCACGGTGACATTCAGCCAGTCCAACAATGTCTGGCATGACGATTCCAACAATCACGATGATCCGGAGGCTCTGACCCTGTCCACCGCCGATCTCCTCAAGATCGTGCAGACATTGACGGATGCCGATGGTGACACCAGCCAGGCCAGCATCAATCTGGGCCAGGGCGTGTTCAGCATTCAGGATGACGGGCCGAAGGCGGTCGTCTCCAATGCCGCGGCCGATACCCTGACCCTTGACGAAACCGTGCGCATCGGCGGTGACGGTGTTGCCTCGGTCACTGCGGCCTTTGCCGACAATTTCAACCAGGTGGCCGGTTTCGATCTTGGAACGGATGGCTATGGCAGCGTTGGTTATGCACTGACGCTGAACGGCAGCAATGCCGGCTCCGGCCTCTTCGCCGTGAACCCGATGGCGGCTCTTGGCAAGGGTGCCGAGATCGTCCTCAACAAGGTGGGCAGCGACATCGTCGGCAGCGTCGGCGGGACCGAATATTTCCGTATCAGCGTCGATGGCAGCGGCGTCGTCACCTTCAGCCAGACGAAAAATGTCTGGCATGACGATACCAGCAATCACGACGATTCCGAGACTCTCACTATGTCCAGCGCCGACCTGCTCAAGATCGTGCAGACCCTGACCGATGCCGACGGCGACACCAGCCAGGCGGCCATCAATCTGGGCCAGGGCGTCTTCAGCATCCAGGATGACGGTCCGGTTGCGCATGTGTCGACTCAGCCCGCCTTCGCCATCACGCTCGATGAATCCGTCTGGCCCGACGTCAACGATCCCAATGCGACGAGCGACGAACCGGCCCCGGCCGGCTGGCTCGGCTCGAAGACCGCCTCGGCGGCCGGCTTGTTCGGTGCTGTTGATTATGGCGCGGACGGCAAGGGCGCCGATCCGCTCTATACCCTCATTCTCAAGAACGCCGGTGGCGCTGGTACCTCGATCGGCACCACCAACGTCGCCACGAATCTGTCCGTCGTCGACGCCGGCAATCTCTACGCCAATGATCAGATCGTCCTGGTGTCGGTGTCGGCCTATCAGGTGAACGGCTATGTCGGAACCTACGTCCCGGGAAGCCCCGACCAGAATGTCATCGCCTTTGTTGTGCGGATCAATCCGGCGACCGGCGACATCACCGTTGAACAGAAACTGCCGATCGCCCATGACAATGACGGCAGCAGCCAATTGGCGCATGACGATCTGGCGACGCTCCTGGTCACCGGCCAGTCCGGCGGCGGCATCTTCGTGTCACAGACAGCGACCGATGGCGATGGCGACAAGATTTCGGTCACCGCGTCGGCGCCGATCGGCGTCGGCTTCGAGGATGACGGGCCGTCGATCGGTCTCACCGGCGCGACACAGTCGCTGACGGTCGATGAAACCGTGCTGACCACCGACGACACGCAGAGCTATGCGGGTCTGTTCACCTCTGCCGGCGGCACCGACGGCACGGCCAGCGTCACCTATGCGCTGGGCGTCAAGGCGAGTGGTATCGCCAGCGGCCTCGTCGATGTTGCGACGGGCGATGCGGTTCTGCTCTCCATGAACGGCAGCACGGTCGAAGGCAAGACGGCCGGCGGCCTCGTGGTGTTCACCGTCACGGTCGACGGGTCGGGCAATGTGACGCTCAACCAGGTCCGCGCCATCCAGCACCCGGACACCAACAATCACAATGAGTCGAAGACCCTGACGGCGGCGGATCTCGTCACCTTGACGGCGACCATCACCGACAAGGACGGCGACACCAGCAGCGTCGCCGCCAATATCGGCACGACCCTCAACTTCAAGGATGACGGTCCGACCATCAGCCTGTCGGGCACCGAGAATATCCTGACGGTGGACGAGACCATTCTCACCACCAACGCGACGCAAGCCTTCGCCTCGGCCTTCACCGGCGACTTCAAAGCCGATGGTGCGGGTACGGTGACCTACGCCCTGGCCGTCACGGCTGGCCCCTCTGGCCTCGTCGATGTGGCGACGGGCGAAGCGGTTCAGCTGTTCATGAACGGCTCCACGGTCGAAGGCCGCATCAGCGGCAACGTCGTCGTCTTCACGGTGACGGTCGCTGCCAATGGCGATGTGACGCTGGATCAGGTCCGTGCCGTGGTGCACCCGACCAATGATCCGGACGAACCGACGACGCTCTCCGCCGATACCCTCGTCCGCCTCACGGCAACGATCACCGACAAGGACGGCGACAGCGCAAGCTCGACCCTCAACATCGGCAAGAACCTGGTGTTCAAGGATGATGGTCCGACCATCAGCGTGTCGGCGGCGGCGGATTCGCTGACGGTCGACGAGACGGTGCTGACGACCAATGCCACGGCGAACTTCGCCGACAATTTCACGGCGAACTTCAAGGCCGACGGTGCCGGCACGATCACCTACGCCCTTGGCGTGGTGGCCGGCGCCTCTGGCCTCGTCGACGTCGCGACCGGCGAATC
>NZ_CAMDRA010000139.1 GCF_945906275.1 Dongia mobilis | reverse complement strand
TGGCGAACCCGTCCATATAACTCCACGCCCTTCATCCCTCCGCCTTCCGCCAATCAGGCAAAAGGCTATCTGCTGCCGGACTTTTACTCCGGCGCAACCAGATTATCCGGCCGCTTCAGTGAGGGATTATTGCTCCGGCGCTTACAATCTCGGCTGCCCAGGCCGGTGCCTCGGGCGACAGGGGCATCAGTTCTTCTCCGCGGCGCCTTCGCTGGCGCCGCCCATTGCGCGGGGTGCCGGTGCCGCCGCCGGCGCGCCTTCAAGCGCCAGCCCTTCGCGGGCGGCAAAATCGGCCAACGCCTGATCGGCCAGCGCGTTCATCTCGGATTCCTTGATGTTGATGTCGGTCATGTCGATCGAATCCTTGGCGACACGGGCGCGCCCCGCCGACTTCTGGCGTTCTTCCTCGACCATTTCATGAAGACGGTTGAGGGTATCGCCGCCGCCGCCGATCTCGCCGATCATGCCGGCGGCCATTTCGTGCATCTCGGCCATGGCCGAATTCATCCGCATGTCGGCGATGGCGCCGCGCAGGCTCTCCATCTTGGCGCGGGCGCTGGAAATCGCCACGTCGCGCGCCTTGACCATGTTCTGATAGGTGGTCTCGGCCTGCTCCAACTGCCGTCGGTTTTCAGCCAGTTCCCGCTCGACCGTCTGCAGGCGCAAGGCATATTGCCCGGCTGCCGATTTGTTGCCGGCCTTGAGATGCGCTGAGGCCTTGGCCCGGAGGTCATTCTGGTCGGCCTCGAGCTTGCGTACCTGGCCCATCAGGCGCTCGGCGAGGCCCGCATGGGAGGCCAGGCCCTGATTGAAGTTGCCGATCTGCTTGCGCAGATTCTCCTTCTCCAGCTGCAGCAGGGCCTCTGGATTCTGCCGCTCGACGCTGCTGACGAAAATGTTGAGAAACGCTTTGAGCAAATTGCCGATACGTCCGAACATGGATTTCCCCTTTCCGTGACGTGCCGTCACTGTGCCACGCTGGTGGCCGAAACAGGGCCACAGACTGCCATCGATTAGCGGCTTCTTCTAGCAAAAAACGTGTTTCTGCAGCACCCTAACGGGTGTTGGCGTGCTCTGGCGCGGTTCAACCGACATCTGGCTGGGCTGCGGCCCCGCCAGAGCCGCCTACAGATACCAATCGTATTCGCGCGGAGCGATCACGTCGGAAAACTTCTCCAGCTCGGCGCGGCGCGCATCGACATAGAGGGCGAGGCATTCCTGCTCGATATAAAGCGGCAGGATCTTGGCCTTGGCGAGACGCTCCAGCGCCGCCGGGAACTTGAACGGGATGCGCGGGTCCGGCGGGCGCTTGAAATCGCCGGTTTCTGCCGGGGCGCCCGGATCGAGTTTCTGTTCCAGCCCATGAGCGATGCCGGCCAGGATCGCCGCCATGGCGAGATAGGGATTGGCGTCGGCCCCGGCGACTCGGTGCTCGATGCGCCGGGCCTTGGGCCAGCCTGCCGGAATGCGGAACGCCACCGTGCGGTTGTTGTAGCCCCACTCCGGACTCATCGGCACATTGTTGCCGGGCACATAACGGCGGCTGGCATTGGGATTGGCGCCGAAGATCGCCATCGATTCCGCCATCGTCGCCTGCAGCCCACCGATGGCATGGCGCAACATCTGCTCGCCCTTGGCGCCGGTCTCTCCGAACAGGTTCTTGCCGGCCTTGTCGACGAGGCTCACATGCACATGCATGCCGCTGCCGGCAGCCTGCAGGAACGGCTTCGACATGAAGCTCGCAATATAGCCGAGCTCGTGCGCCGTCCCCTTGACGCACCGCTTCAGCAACACCGCATTGTCGCAGGCGGCGACCGCATCCGGCTGGTGCTTGAGGTTGATCTCGAACTGCCCCGGCGAATATTCTGTGATGGCGGCCGAGGCCGGAATGTTCTGCGCCTCGGCATGATTGGCCGCGCGCCGGATGAAGGTCGCATAGGCGTCGAGATCGTCCATGCTGTAGGGTTGTTTCGAGGTCTCGATTTGCCCGGTCTGGGGGTTCTTCGGTGGCTGCGGCTGGCCCGCGGCATCGCGCGCCGGGTCGAGCAAATAGAATTCAAGCTCCACCGCCACCATCGGCGTCACACCCAGTTTGCCGAGGCGTGCCAGTGTTCCCTGCAAGGCGGCGCGCGGGCAATATTTGGAGGGCTTGCCGGCATTGGTCTCGCCGGTGATGAAGGGATCATGCATCTGCAGCAGCACCTGCGCTGTCGGATGCTGCGCCCAGGGGACGGGTGCCAAGCGGCCTGGAATGGGATGCGCGGTACCGTCCGGATCACCCATCGCTTCCGACCGACCGCCGGGATCCAGATCGTCGCCGGTGGGATCGAGGAACAGCAGGCAGCGCGGCATCTCGACGCCGCTTTCCCAAAGCTTCTTCGCCTCGGCCACGGGAAAGCGTTTGCCGCGCAGGAAACCATTCATGTCATGGACAAAGACATCGACATCCTGTGTCTTCGGATAGCGCTTAAGATACGTATCGAATTCGCTGTACTGCGCGGCTGGCTTCCTGGCCATGATGGTCATTCCCTAGACTTGATCGACCCTTGATGGATCGGCCCCAAATTGCCGATCCCAAATTAACTGGGCGACCCTATGCCACCCAAATGGGTTTAATCAAGCCGTGTGGGACTTTTGCCGCCGCATGCGCTCGGCGCGGCGCTGGCGGTGGGCGCGGACGAATTTGAGGCTGTAATGATAGCTGAGGAGCCCCATGCCGGCCGCCCAGGGCACCGACCCCACAGCCATCGCGATGCCCCAGTCCAGCACCAGTACGCGGCCCAATGTCGCCAGCTGCTCGAGCAGCGATTGATCGGCGCTGAAGCTTCCCTGCCACAGGCTGAGGAAGCTCTGATAGCCGCTGAGATCATGCCAGCGGCCAAACATGATCTGCCCGGTGACATAGAACAGGTAATAGAGTGGCAGGGCGGTGACGAAGTTGCTGATCCAGGTCCAGGCAAGCGCCAGCACCAGGTTGAAATCCCAGTTGAACATCCGCCGCGCAATAATCCAGGTGAGGAAGACTGCCGGCATCTGGAAGCCGATTGAGGGCGTGAAGCTCCATAGAAAGCCGATCGCCGTGCCGCGCGCCGTGTGTTCCGGCGCATGGCGCGAACGCAGCAGCGGCATGATGAGGCGGTAGCGCAGCAAGCGTTGCCATTTCTTTAGAAAGCTCATGCGGCGCCGTGCCGCAGGCTTTTTCGTCTTGTGTCTCATGCCCGGCAATCTGGTCGACGGAACGTCCGGGCGCAAGGGCGCCGTGCGCGCTAGGTTAGATTGCGCGCCGGTTGCCGCCTGCGCAGCAGCTGCAGACTGCAGCGATAACCGAGCCAGCCCATGAGGGTCGCCCAGGGCAACGCCCCCAGCCACAGCACGAGCCCCCAATCCAGGAGCAGATCCAAAATTGGCTCGGGATCGGCGCGGTGCAGCGGCGCCCACAATGCCTGGAAGGCATTGAATCCCCCAAGGTCGTGCCAGCGGCCGAGCAGAATCTGTCCCGTCACATAGAAGCCATAGTAAACCGGCAGCGTGACCAGTGCATTGGTCGTCCAGGTCCAGGCTATCCCCAGCAGCAGGCTGAAATCCCAGCGGCAGAGATGCCGCGCCACCAGCCAGGTGAGCAGGACCAGCGGCATGCGCACACCGAAGGTCGGCGTGAAGGCCCAGATGAGCCCGATCATGGTACCGCGCGCAGCCTGCTCCGGAGCATGGCGCGCGCGCAGCAGCGGCACAGTGAGGCGCAGGCGCACAAGGCGACCCATCCGCGCACTGAACGGGATGGGTCGCTTGTGGCCGCTGTTCTTCCTGGGACGTAAATGTATTGCCAGATTCGCCATGCCTGATCTATGCAAGGCGATGATGACAGGGGAATGTCAGTCGCGCGGTATCGGTTTGGTCAGCAGCCGCCAATGCTGGCCGGGGTTCTGCCAGTCGCCCTTGAACATCCGCCGCCGCGCGCGCTCAACGAAGCCCATGGCGGCATAAAGCCGTTGCGCCGGAAAATTGCCGTCGGAAACGACGATGGCAAGATCGCGGCGCCCCGCCACAGTCGCGCGGTACTCGGCGGCGCGCAGCAAGTGCCGACCGACGCCGCGCCGTCGCCACTCCGGTGCCACGGCAAGGATATTGATGTACCAGCTGCCGCTGGCAAGGTTCTCCAACTCGTTCAAGGGCCGGATCAGCGCCGGCGTCTCCAGCGACACCGCGTCGGGCAGGTCGGGGAGCGCATAGTCGATGATCGTGCCGGCGACACCGCCACCCACGATCGCCACTTCCGCCTTGGTGTAGGAAAACACGCCCTCGGCGCGGCAGATGCGCTGCCGGCCGACCAGGAATGGGTCGATGCCGTCCGGCGCCATGGAGCGCCAGAAGATCGCCGGCAGACCTTCGCCCGACGCATTCACCAGTTCGACCAGATCGGCGGCGTCGTCCGGCACCGCCGGCCGCAGGTCGATCGAGAGGGTGTTGTACTTGGCCGTCTGCGCCATGGCTGCAAACCGCATCGCCACCACTCCTTCACGCCGCACAGGCGTGGCAGATATGCTCCACATGGCGATGATCGGTGCCGCAACACCCGCCCAGCACCGTGGCGCGCGGCAGCAATCGGCGCAGGGCGCGATATTGCTGGCCTAATTCCTGCGGATTGCCGGCATCGAGGCTGGTCGCGGCGTCGAGCTCTGCGTGGCTCTTGGTCGAGGCATTGGCGCGAATGCCGCCGATGCGGTTGACCCATTTGCCTTTCAGCACGTTTTCGAAATGCGTCGGATGGGCGCAGTTGATCATGAAATAGGCGGGATAATTGCCGGTGGCCGCATCGACCGCCTCGATCGCGGCACCCAGGTTGGTGCCGCTCGGCAGCTTGCCATCGGTCTCGACGGTGAAGGAAATGACGACCGGCATCTTGGCTGCCTTCGCCGCGCGGACGATGCCGGTTGCTTCCGGTACGTTGGTCATGGTGATGGCGCTGATCATGTCGGCCGCGGTGGCAACGAAGCTCTCGACCTGCGCGCTGTGATAGTGTTCCGCCTCGGTGACGCTCATTTCGGTGCCGGCGACGTAACCGTCGCCGCGCGGTCCGATCACCGCCGAGAGCACGATCGGCTGGCCCGCATTGGCAAGATGCGCGCGCAGATCGGCAATGAAGGCGACGGCATCGCGGTTGATGCTGTCGAGAGCCGCGGCATCATAGCCGAGCTTGGCGCCCCAATCGATATTGGCGCGCCAGGTCGGTGTATCCAGCACGAAGCCTACGCCATTCCTGGCGGCAATCGCGAGATAGCGGGCAAAGTAGCCGCGCAAGGTGGTCCGGCCGGAATCAGTGTCCAGCAAGGGGAAGGCGGCAAAGCAGGGCAGGTCCAATCCATCCTCGAACACCAGGGTGGTTTCCAGCCCACCGTCGGCGAGGAAGATGCCGCCCTTCAACTGCGGCAGGGCATGGCGATACTGGGCTTTCTCAAACTGGATCATCATTGTCTCTCTTGTCTCAAGCTGATGGGTGCAACCGTCCTGCCGCCGATGTAGAGGGCCGGGGGCGCTGCCAGCTAGTGGACGCGTGGTACGGTTGCTGTGGTTCTTGCAACCTATCCGCCGGCCGACCGCCCTGCTGTGAGGTGCTTCACAGGCGCCAATGCCAACTCATGGCAAAGCTCGGTTCGACTGTACCGCCGGCCCAGTTGCCGGCAGCGAGCCCAGACGGAGGAAATTCAACATGGGAAAGGGTGAGGCGACCAGCGCGCGCATCATGGACATTGCCGAGACGGCAGTGTTGCAGAAAGGTTTCGGCGCTACCTCGATCGAGGAACTGATCGCCGCGGCCGGCATCACCAAGAGCGGCTTCTTCTATCATTTCCGGGACAAGAACGCGCTCGCCCATGGACTACTGCAGCGGCATCTGGCGCAGGACGAAGCAATCCTGGACGACATTTTCGGCCGTGCCCGTGATCGCAGCGACGATCCGCTGCAGGTCCTTCTCATTGGGCTCCAACTGCTCGCCGAGATGATGCTCGACCTGCCTAACGGCCATCCCGGCTGCCTCGTTGCGACCTATTGCTACAACGAGCGTCTGTTTGATCGAGCGACGCGGGATCTCAACCGCCAGGCGGTGCTGGCGTGGCGTCGTCGTTTCACGGGGATGTTCCGCGACATCCATGCGCGGCATGCGCCACGCGAACTGGTCGACGTCGATGCCCTTGCCGACATGATCTCATCGGTCGTCGAAGGTGGCATCGTGGTGTCGAAAGTGCTGAAGGAACCGCAGGTACTGGCCCAACAGATCCTGCTGCTGCGCTCCTATGTGGGGCTGCTCTATCAACCCATGGACCGGCAGCTACCGGCCCGCGCCGAGATTGTCCAGTCGACAGCGCATTGACGCGGGTGTCAGGTTTCCGCGCGCACCTTCAGCGTGGCGGTGAGATTTTCAGCCGTGGCGGTGATATGCTTGGCCAGTAATTTGCGGGCACCTGCTATGTCGCGGGCGCGGGCCAGCTCTACCAGTTCCTGGTGCTCGCGATAACCGCGATTGCGGCCTTCTGCTGACATGGCAATCTCCAGGCGCAGATAGCGGTCGATATTGTCGTGGACGCGCCTGAGCAGCTTCAAGGTGACGGGCCGGGCGGCCGGCAGATACATGACCTCGTGAAAGCGCCAGTTGAGTTCACCCCAGCGCTTGAGGCCATCGGGCGCACGGCTTTCGTCGATGAGGGCATCGAGCATGGCAAAATCGCCCTCGCCCATATGCGGGATGGCGCGGGCGAGCAGCCCGTCTTCCAGCATGAGGCGCAGCTCGAACAATTCCTCGACCTCGGCCAGGGACAAGGGTGCGACCACCGCCCCCTTATGGGCAGCCAGGGTCACGAAGCCTTCTGCAGCCAGCTGCGAGAGTGCCTCGCGCAGCGGGATGCGGCTCACCCCCAGTTCTTTGGCGACATGCTCCTGGCGGATAGGTTCCCCGGCCTTCAGACGGCCGGCGAGGATTCGCCCCCTCAGGATATCGGCCACTTCCTCGGCCATGGTGCGCTTCAGGATGGTGTCGTCCGCCATGAACTGACCTGTTGACTTTTCCGCATATTGTATACAATATTCAAATTAACAATTCAATCCTATGCCCAATCCTTGGAGAGAGCAATGAGCGTTGTGGTGACCTGGGCCGGTGTGTTTCCGGCTGTGACGACCCAATTCAAGCCAGATGAAAGCCTCGATCTGCCAGCCACCCAGAAGGAGATCGCGGCTCTGCTGAAGGCCGGCGTCAATGGCCTCATCATGCTGGGCACCTGCGGCGAGAACTGCTCGCTCGCGGCCGATGAGAAACGCGCTGTCCTCGCAGCCGCCAAGGAAGTGGCTGGCGGCAAGGTGCCGATCCTGTCCGGTGTCTCCGAATTCACCACCGCGTCCGGCATGCAGTTCGCGCGCGATGCCGAGAAGATCGGCATCGACGGCCTCATGGTCCTTCCCGGCATGGTCTACAAATCGGACCCGCGCGAGACGCTCAACCATTTTACCAAGGTGGCCGGCGCCAGCGGTCTTCCTGTGATGATCTACAACAACCCTCTGGTCTACGGCGTCGACATTCGTCCGGAGGCGCTCAAGGCCTATGGCGACGTCCATAACATCGTCGCCATCAAGGAATCTTCCGACGATGTGCGCCGGATCACCGATCTCCACAATGAAACGGGCACACGCTTCAAGATCTTCGCGGGTGTTGACGATCTGGTGCTGGAAAGTGCCGTGCTCGGCATTGATGGCTGGGTCTCGGGCCTCTCCGACGTGTTCCCGGACGAAGCCACGGCGCTGTGGCAATTGTGCAAGGCCGGCCGCTATGAAGAAGCCCGAGCCATCTACCGCTGGTTCACCCCGCTCCTCCATCTCGATACCGAGATCAAGCTGGTGCAGCATATCAAATTGGGCCAGCAGATCGTCGGCCTCGGCACGGAAACCGTGCGAGCGCCGCGGATGGTGCTGTCGGGCGAAGAGCGCAAGCGTGTGATTGGCCTCTATGAGACTGCGCTGGCCAATAGGCCGCAACTGAAGAAGGCCGCCTGATCGAAGGCCGCCATTTCCAGGCGATCCAAACGAAAACGGGCCCAGTCATCGGACTGGGCCCGTCATCATTCTCGCAATCGCCCGGTTTCTACCGGCTCGCCTGGAACTTAGGGCGTGGGAACAATCACCGGGGCCGGGCCTGCGGGAACATCGCCGCTGCCTTGGTCCGGGGTGCCGTCATCGTCGCCCCCAGTGGCGGAATCGTCACCGCTTTCGCCGCTATCGTCGCTGCCTCTCTCACCGCTATCGTCGCTGCCGCTTTCGCCGCTTTCGCCGCTGTCGTCGCTACCGCTGTTGCCGCTTTCGCCACCGTCATGATCGCTGTCGCCGCCACCTTCGCTGCCGCCGCCGTCGCCATCACCACCGCCTTCGCCGCCATCGGCATGGGCATCGGCGCCGCTGAAATCACCGAGCAGGCTGCGCTCGAAATTGACCGGCGCGGCACTGATCGCCGCCACCAAAGCCAGGGTCGCGGTGCCGCCGAGCAGCAGGCGCTTGGCCAGGCTGACCGCTACAGTGCCTTCGCCAACGCGTTCCGATATGAATTTCATCGTCATCGTCACTTCCTCCTGATTGCTGGCGGCTCACACGGCCGCACTGACAGGACGGACATTAGGGACTGTCACCTGACACAAGCCTGATGCGATCTTTAAGCTTGGCTTAAGGTGCGAAAGGGCTTGCTATATCCTTGGCAAAAGGCAGGGTTGGTCGTTGGGACCTGACACCCTGCGACATGCCGTCACCAACCTGATCGAGAGCCATCGCCTTGCTGCCCTATGCCGTCATTCGGCCGGTCCATCTCCCGCCGCGCCCACGCCTGGCGCTGGCGGCGCTGGTCTGCGTCGCCGGCATGACGGCGCCCTGGGGAATGCGCCAGGCCCACGCCGGCGAATGCGCGGCAACTGCCGGCCCGTCCGGTGCCGCGGGCACCTCGGCGCTCTATGGCGAACTGGCAGCGACCGTCAGCGCCGAGCCGCTGTCGGTCGACATCACGGCGCAATCCATTGGCGGCAGCTGCGTATGGGTCTACGAAGTCAAGGTTTTGACCGTCAGCGGCAGCGTGGCCCTTCTTGATTTTGATCTCGTCGATCTAGACCTCAAGCGTGTCCAAGGGTCGCCCGAAGATCCCGAAATTGCCGAGCTGATGAATCGCTTGGGTGGTGCTGGACGCTCAAGTGAACCGCTCGGCGATGACGGCGCCGACAGTACCGCCACCGATAGTTCGGGCAGCAGCGGCTCCGGGGGTGACGATTCCGGCGGGGATGATTCCAGTGGCGAGGGTTCGGGCAGCGGTGACTCGGATGGCGGTGATTCCGGCGGCGGCGAGGGCGGCGACGGCGACGGTGATAGCGGTGGTGACGGTGGTGACGGTGGCGGCGAAGGTGGTGGCGACGGCGGCGGCGGCGGCGATGGCGGTGGTGAAGGTGGTGGCGATGACTGAGGGATTGTCGATATGCGTGTTCTGATCGTTGAAGACGATACCGAGATCCTGCGTCTCCTGGCCACAGCGTTGACCTCTGCCGGCTATGCGGTGGATACGGCCGGCGATGGCGAGGATGGTCATCATCTGGGATCCACCGAAAGCTATGATTCCATCATCCTCGATCTCGGCCTGCCGAAACTTGACGGACTTTCGATTCTCGAACGTTGGCGCAAGGAAGGAATCACAACGCCGGTCCTCATCCTGACGGCGCGCGATTCCTGGACCGAGAAGGTCAAGGGCCTGCGCGCCGGTGCCGATGACTATGTCGCCAAGCCCTTCCAGATGGAGGAGGTGATCGCCCGGATCGAAGCCCTAATCCGCCGCGCCAAGGGGATCGTCAATCCGGTGCTGACAATCGGCCCGCTGACACTCGACACAGCGCAAAGCACGGTCTTTCGGGACGGACGACCGATTGTCATGACGCCGCTCGAATACCGCCTCACGGCCTATATGATGATGCGGCATGGCGCCGTCATCTCGAAGACCGAAATCACCGAGCATATCTATGATCAGAGCTTCGACTGCGACAGCAATGTGATCGAAGTGCTGATCAATCGCCTGCGCAAGAAGATCGGTGCCGAGGTGATCGAGACGCGCCGGGGCCAGGGCTATGTGCTGGCGTTATGAAGCAGTTCATCGGCACGCTCTTCCCCCATTCCTTGAAGCTGCGCCTGATGGCGGCGGCGGCGATCTGGGCTCTGCCGGTGTTGCTGCTGGCGGGTGTACTGCTGCTTTGGGGTTTCCGCTCGCATCTCGAACGGCAGTTGGA
>NZ_CAMDRA010000138.1 GCF_945906275.1 Dongia mobilis | reverse complement strand
GCCCATTGAGCAGTTCGAGCCGATGGTACGCCGCCTGTTCGACAGGCCGCCCTTCGGCCGCGCGCGGCCCGCGGATAGGGGTATCGGGGCGTGAGACGCTTCCTTCTCGCCCTCGTTATTCTGGCAATTGGCTTCATCTGGGCGCCGCAGGTGGTTGAGTCGGCGACAAGCGCCTGTGATGCCCTTGAGCAGAAGACGATCGCCCAGGAATCGGGCAGCAACGACCTCGCCTCCTCCCTGGTGCAGAACCTCTCCGGCGGCGCCGTTGCCGAGCAGGCGATGAAAGACCGCCATCCCAATCTGCCGACGGCAGTCAGCTGTTCGCTGGAATATTGGAAGGCCACGGTCGGGGTGAAGGATTAGCGACTGATTCGCGATGGCTTGAACAAGAGCGCTCAGTCCCGATCCGCTTGGCCGATCGCTGTGCGATTTTTCACAGTTGGACATTTATTTTAGCAATATCAATTAGATAGATTAACTCAAGGCTGTGGCCCAGATCACAGACCTGGACCTCCTCTTCCGGCTACCTTTTGCGCATCGAAACGGCGCCAACAATATCGCGCCAGTAAGTCGCATCGAGGGGTCCGCCATGTTCCGCATTATGAGCATCGCCACGTTGGTCATGATCGCCATCTGCTTTTTCGTGGGCGCCGGTCTCGCCTTCGCCGATGAAGGCCATGCCGAACCGCTGCGCGGCACCACTGAAGAGATCAACGACGCGTCGCGCCCGGTCGAAACGCTGTTCGAGGAGAACCTCGCGCAGAACGACCGCGACGGCGATGCCTATGATTTCAGCGACTATTTACAGCAGCCCGCCACGACCAGCACGACGCCGCCGGTTGAGGCCGAAGAGATCGAAGAGCCGTAACTCAACCGCAACAAATCCCTGGACTGCTAAGCGGCGACACTGCCGAGCTGCAGGCGCGGACTGGCAGCTGGCGTCGCCCGTTCGCGACGCGGCGTCTTGCCGAAGAAGTCGCGGTAGCATTTCGAGAAATGCGAGGCCGAAACGAAGCCGCAGGCCAGCGCCACGTCGATCACCGACATGTTTGTCTGCAGCAACAACAATCGCGCCCGGTGCAGGCGCAATTCCACGTAATAGCGCGCCGGCGAGCGGTGCAGGTATTTCGCAAACAGGCGTTCCATCTGGCGGCTTGAGAGCCCAGCCGCATCGGCGAGTTCCCCCCGGTCGAGCGGCTCCTCCAGATTGGCCTCCATCTGCTGGATCACCTGGATAAGCTTCGGGTGGCGCACGCCGAGGCGCGCGGTAAGCGCCATGCGCTGATGATCGTGACGACCGCGGATCCGCTCATGGATGAACTGCTCGGACACAGCCGCGGCAAGTTCGTGGCCATGCTGCTGCGAAATGAGGTTGAGCATCATGTCGAGGGCGGCGGTGCCGCCGGAGCAGGTGAAGCGGTTGCGGTCGATCTCGAACAGTTCCGAGGTCACGTCGATCTCGGGGAAATTCTCCGCGAAGCTGGCTAGGTTTCCCCAATGGATCGTGCAGCGATAGCCGTTGAGCATGTTCGCTTTCGCCAGGATATGGGCACCCGTGCACAGCGCCCCGATATCGGCCCCCTGCCGGTCGGCGCGGCGCAGATAGGCGAACACGTTCTTGTCTTCATAGAGATGGCCGTCGACACCGCTGCACAGCATGATGGTGTCGTAATTGACGATCTGATCGAGCGATCCTTCCGGGGTCAGCGGGATGTTGTTCGAGGCCTGGACCGGCTTGCCGTCGGGCGAAAACAGATGCCAGCGGTAGAGCTCCTTGCCGGCCACGAGGTTGGCGAGGCGCATCGGCTCGACCGCCGAGGTAAAGGCTATCATCGAGAAATTCGGCACCAGCAGGAAGGCGATGTCCTGGGGCAGTTTCACCGGCAAATCACCGAACACGGCAGCATTCCCTCTACATATGAGTGAGATTGACCCAAAGTCGTCGAGGGGAAATATCTCATTTCCAAAATGTCGTCCACAGGCAAAATGGCGCTGTCACGATATTGCTTAGTCCTGTCGGTCAGAAATGCCCGAGTTTCCGCCATTGCGCCAATTTCTTGTAACCACGCGCGAATAATAGCTGCATCCCTAGGGCGCATATGGTTTTGATCGCGAAAATCTCAAAACAGCATGAAATGTATCAGCTTGACCCAGGGCGTTAACACGACAATAGATGGCGCGCGATTGGCGGATTCGGGTTTCTTGCCTTGGCATTATCCGGCACCGTAAATGTCCATATGCCCCGCTGCTAAGCCGTTTACGGGGAAACCCCCAAATCTGGGAATGCTATGAAGCAGAACTATTCGATCTTCAGCCTGGTCCGGAATGCCCTCAGCTACCACCAAGGCTGGCAGGAGGCCTGGCGCAGCCCAGCGCCGAAGCCGGAATATGATGTCATCATCATCGGTGGCGGCGGCCATGGTCTGGCGACGGCCTATTACCTCGCCAAGGAACATGGCATCACCAATGTGGCCGTGCTCGAAAAGGGCTGGATCGGCGGCGGCAATACCGGCCGCAACACGACCATCGTGCGATCGAACTATCTGTGGGATGAATCGGCGCATCTCTACGAACATTCGTTGAAGCTGTTCGAGGGCCTGACCCAGGACCTCAACTACAACGTCATGTTCAGCCAGCGCGGCCTGATGAATCTTGCGCACACGCAGCATGACATGCAGGCGCTGCGCCGCCGGGTCTATGCCATTCAATTGAACGGCATCGACAGCGAGATTCTGACGCCCGAGCAGATCAAGGAAATGGTGCCGATCCTCGATTGTTCGGCTTCCGCGCGCTATCCGATCATGGGTGCTAGCTTGCAGCGCCGCGGCGGTGTCGCGCGCCATGACGCCGTCGCCTGGGGCTTCGCCCGCAAGGCCGATGAGCGCGGCGTCGATATCCTGCAGAACACCGAAGTCACCGGCTTCAAGATCGTCAACGGCGTCGTGAAGGGCGTCGAGACCAATCGCGGCTTCATCGGCGGCAAGAAGGTCGGCATCGTCGTCGCCGGCCATTCCGGCGTGATGGCGGGCCTTGCCGGCTTCCGCCTGCCGGTCGAGAGCCATCCGCTGCAGGCGCTCGTCTCCGAACCGATCAAGCCAATCCTCAACACGGTCGTCATGTCGCCCCAGGTCCATGTCTATGTCAGCCAGTCCGACAAGGGCGAGCTGGTGCTGGGTGCGGGCATCGACGCCTACACGTCCTATGCGCAGGTTGGCTCGCCGTTCATCATCGAGAACCAGTTGAACGCGCTCACCGACCTCTTCCCCTGCTTCGGACGGTTGCGCATGCTCCGGCAATGGGGCGGCATTGTCGACACCTGCCCGGATGCCTCGCCCATCATCGGCAAGACGCCGGTCGAGAACCTGTTCCTCAATTGCGGCTGGGGCACCGGCGGCTTCAAGGCGACACCGGGTTCGGGCAACGTCTTTGCGCACACCATCGCCACCGGCGAACCGCACAAGCTGGCGCAGCCCTTCGCGCTGGAGCGTTTCACCACCGGCTACCTCATCGACGAGCACGGCGCCGCCGGCGTCGCGCACTAATCGGTTTAGAGAGACAATCACATGCTTCTCATCTCCTGCCCCCATTGCGGCCCCCGCGACGAGCATGAGTTCGCCTACGGCCATGAGGCGCATATCGCGCGCCCGACGCTGGAACAGCAGAACACCATGACGGACGCCGAATGGGCCGACTATCTGTTCATGCGCAAGAACCCCAAGGGTGTCCATTTCGAGCGCTGGGTGCATGCGCGCGGCTGCCGCCAATGGTTCAACGTGGCGCGCCATACGGTGACCCACGAGATCATCAAAGTCTATCCGATGGGCGAGCCTGCCCCAAAGCTGGAGCAGAAGTAACATGAGCGCGCAGAAGAACCGCGTTGCCACCGGCAGCCGCATCGACCGCTCGAAGCCGGTCCGCTTCACCTTCGACGGCAAGACCTATTACGGCTATCAGGGCGACAGCCTCGCCTCGGCGCTCCTCGCCAATGGCGTGACGCTGGTCGGCCGGTCGTTCAAATATCACCGCCCGCGCGGTATCATCTCGGCCGGTGCGGAAGAGCCAAATGCCCTGATGGAAGTGGGCACCGGTGCTCGTCGCGAACCCAACACGCGCGCGCCGCAGATCGAGCTCTATGACGGCCTCGTCACGGCCTCGCAGAACCGCTGGCCGAGCCTCGATTTTGATCTTGGCGCGGTGAATTCCGCGGTGAGCCGCTTCCTGCCGTCAGGCTTCTATTACAAGACGTTCAAATGGCCCAAAGACGGCTGGATGTTCTATGAAAAGTTCATCCGCCGCATGGCCGGCCTCGGCACCGGATCGACGGAAACGGACCCCGACCGCTACGACAAGCTCTATGCCCATTGCGATGTGATGGTTGTGGGTGCTGGCCCCGCCGGCCTCGCCGCAGCTCTGTCCGCCGGCCGAGCCGGTGCCCGCGTCGTGCTGGTCGACGAGCAATCGGAACTGGGTGGCTCGCTGCTGTCCGAACGCGACCGCACGATCGACGGCAAGCCCGCCGCCGAATGGGTCGCTGCCGCCAGTGCCGAACTTGGCAACATGCCGGAAGTGCGCGTGCTGACGCGTACCACCGCGTTTGCCTACCTCGACGCCAACATGCTGAGCTGCGTCGAGCGCCTGACCGATCATATCGGCCCCACTGCCTCTGGCCCGCGCCAGCGCCTGTGGCGTGTCCGCGCCAAGGAAGTGATCCTGGCAACCGGCTCGATCGAACGACCGCTGGTCTATAGCGACAACGATCGCCCGGGCTGCATGCTGGCCTCGGCCGCGCGCACCTATGTCAACCGCTATGGTGCGACGCCTGGTCAGCGCGTGGTCATCATGACCAACAACGACACCGCCTATCAGACGGCGCTCGATCTCACCGCGGCCGGTGTCTCGGTCGCGGCCATCGTCGATCTGCGGGTCAACCCGACCGGTGCACTGCCGCAAGCAGCGCGCGCCAAGGGTATCGAGATCATCGAGAATTCGGCGATCACCCACGTCAAGGGCACCAAGCAGGTGCGCGAAGTCGACGTGCAGACGCTGACCAGCGACGGCAAGGGCGTCACGGGCAGTGCGCGCCATCTCTATTGCGATACGGTGCTGAGCTCAGGCGGCTGGCAGCCGACCGTGCATCTCCATTCGCAGACCCGTGCCAAAGTGCTGTGGGATGACGGCATCCAGGCCTTCGTGCCCGGCCCGATCATGCCCGGCCAGAACAACCGCTCGGTCGGATCAGCACGGGGCGCCTTCGGCCTCAACGAGGCGCTCAATGAAGGCCACAATGCCGGCGCTGAGGCGGCTGCGAAATTCGGCTTCAGCAATGTGACCGGCAATGCGCCGAGTGCCGAAACCGAGCCCGATGCCCAGCCGCTGCGTTCGCTGTGGATCATCCCGTCCAATGTGCCGGTCGGCCAGGGCGGCAAGCATTTCGTCGATTACCAGAACGACGTCACCGCCGCCGACGTGATGCTGGCGCACCGCGAAGGTTATGTCTCGGTCGAGCATCTGAAGCGCTATACCACCATGGGCATGGCGACCGACCAGGGCAAGACCAGCAACGTCAATGCGCTGGCCATCATGGCGGGCCTGAAGAACGTCTCGATCCCGGAAGTCGGTACCACCACCTTCCGCCCGCCCTACACGCCGGTGACCTTCGGCGTGTTCGCCGGTTCGGACAAGGGCGACTTCCTCGACCCGATCCGCAAGACACCGATCCATCAATGGCATGCCGAGCATGGCGCGCCTTTTGAATGCGTCGGCCAGTGGCACCGCGCCTGGTACTATCCGAAGGCCGGCGAGGACATGCATGCCGCGGTCAATCGTGAGGTGAAGGCAACCCGCGACTCTGTGGGCATCGTCGACGCCTCGACGCTCGGCAAGATCGATATCCAGGGGCCGGACGCCGCCTGGTTCCTCAACATGGTCTACACCAATGCCTGGACCAAGCTGGAGCCCGGCAAATGCCGCTATGGCTTCATGTGCGGCGAAGACGGCATGGTGTTCGATGACGGCGTCACCAGCCGCATCTCGGAAAACCATTTCCACATGACCACCACCACCGGCGGCGCACCGCGCGTCATGAGCTGGCTGGAGGAATGGCATCAGTGCGAATGGCCGGACAAGAAGGTCTATTTCACCAGTGTCACCGAGCAATGGGCGGTGTTCGCGCTCAACGGGCCAAACTCCCGCAAAGTCCTTGAGAAGGTCGTGTCGGATATCGATCTTTCGGAAGAAGCCTTTCCGTTCATGACCTGGCGCGACTGCACGGTGGCCGGCGTCAAGGCACGCATCTATCGCATCAGCTTCACCGGTGAGCTCTCCTACGAAGTCAACATTCCGCCGAGCTACGCGCTTCATGTCTGGCGCGCATTGATGACGGCCGGCGAAGAGTTCAGCATCACGCCCTACGGCACCGAAGCGCTCCATGTGCTGCGCGCCGAAAAGGGCTTCGTGATCGTCGGCCAGGAAACCGACGGCACGATGACGCCGCAGGATCTGGGTTTCGAATGGATCATTGGCAAAGCGAAGCCGGATTTCATCGGACGGCGCTCGCATCTCCGTTCTGATACCAAGCGGCCCGACCGCAAGCATCTGGTTGGCCTCCTCACCGAGAACCCGAACGATGTGCTGGCGGAAGGCGCCCAGGTGGTCGAGCACGTCAAGGACAAGCCGCCCATGACCATGATCGGCCACGTGACGTCGAGCTACTGGAGCCCGAACGCCAATCGTTCGATCGCCATGGCGGTGATCAAGAATGGCCGCAACCGCATGGGCCAGACGGTCTACCTGCCCTATGACGGCAAGGTGATCGCGGCCAAGATCAGCAAACCGACCTTCCTTGAGGATGGAGCCCCCGCAAATGGCTGAAGCCTATACCCGCCGCAGCCCGCTGCAGCATTTCGGCCTGACCGCTGCCGCCGCCAAGAGCAACGCAGCCGGCGCCGAGGTTCTCATCGGTGAATCCGCCCACCGAGCCATCGTCAACATCCGAGGAGATGGCGGCGAGGCGTTCAAGGCCGCCGTCAGATCCGTGACCGGCGTCGATCTGCCGGTGAAGCCGAATACCACGGCGCAGGCCGGCGCCTTCCGCATCCTGTGGCTGGGCCCGACCGAATGGTGGGTCGTCACCACCAGCGGTGCGGAAGAGAAGCTGGTGGCCGATCTGCGCCAGGCCTTCATCGGCCAGCACGCCGCCGTGATCGACGTCTCAGAGAGCCGCGCCGTCATCACTTTGTCGGGCACCAAGGCACGTGACATGCTGGCGCGCGGCTGCAGCCTCGATCTCCACCCGCGCGTCTTCGGCCCTGGCCAATGCGCCCAGACCGGCCTCACCAAGGCCAATATCATGCTGGACCAGACCGACGCTGCGCCCAGCTTCGATATCTATGTGCTCAAAAGCTTTGCCGATTACCTGTGGCAATGGTTCTGGCTGATCGGCCGCGATTACAAGCTCGCGATCAAAGCGCACTGACCACCACCGGATCAAACCGAACGGGCCCGTCCACACAGGCGGGCCCATTTCGTTGCTGCAACGCGAAAAGCCGGCCGCATGACCGGCACGCGTTAATCGAAGCCCTCCCCGCACGGCCGTCATGCTATTCAGGTGTATAAGAGGTCCGGTCCGCTTGGTCTGAGCCCGAAACCGCCGTGCAGCCCGCGCCATGACCGCTCCCAGCTCCAAAGCCCTCATTCACGCCATGATCTACATGGTGCTGGGCGTGTTCTGTTTCTCGATCCTGGACGCGGTCACCAAGAAGCTCACCGAGGATTACGGCACCTGGCAGATCATCATGCTGTCGCGCGTGGTGACGATCACGGCCATGGTGATCAGCGTCGGCTACCAGCATCGCAGCGTGTTCGCTTTCCGCACCGGCTTCCTGCGCACGCATATGATGCGCTCGGTGCTGGTCATTGCGACCACCTGGACCTTCTTTGAATGCCTGCGCTATATCGAGCTCGCCGATGCGATCGCCATCGCCTTCGCCGCCCCGCTGTTCATCACGGCGATGTCCGGCCCCATACTGGGCGAGAAAGTCGGTTGGCGCCGCTGGAGCGCTGTCATCATCGGCTTTGTCGGCGTCGTCATCGCCGTCGAGCCTGGCCGGCACGGCATTGGTGTGGGTGCCATCCTGGCGCTCTGTGCCGCCCTCACCTACGCCATGGGCCAGATATGGCTGCGCCCGCTGGTCGGCCGCGAGAAGGGCCACAATATCATTTTCTACGGCACGCTGTTCAGCTGGCTCGCATCGATGTGGCCGGCGCTCCTCGAATGGCAGTGGCCGACACCGATGGGCTGGTTGCTGTTCCTGATCCAGGGACTGTGCAGCACGGTCGCCCAGATCTTCATGATCCGCGCCTTTCGAGTTGGCGAGGCCTCACTACTGGCGCCGCTTGAGTACACAGCCCTCGTCTGGGCGGGCCTGTTCGGCTACATTTTCTGGGACGAATTGCCGACCATCCAGGTGATCGGCGGCGCTGTCCTTATCATCGCCGCCAGCCTCTACATCGCGCACCGTGAAGCCATGAAGCGAAAGGCATGAAGCTGCAACCACCCGCCAAGCTGATGTCGCCGATGGGCGCCATGTTCTTCATGGCGGTGGGGGTGTTTCTGTTTGGCGTCGCCGATGCCAGTACCAAATGGCTGACGGCCGGCTACGACACCTGGCAGATCCTGGCGGTCGGTCGCTTGCCGGCCCTGTTCGTGGCGCTCTACCTCACCTTTCGGGCGACCGGCAGTCCGTTCCGGCTGAAGACCAGCCATTTCAGAATCCACGCCCTGCGCAGCGTGTTGATCATGGCGACTGGCTACACCTTCTTTGAAGGTCTGCGCCTGCTGCCGCTGGTCGACTGCATCGCCATCGCCTTCGCCGCACCTTTGTTCCTGACGGCTCTCTCCGGCCCCCTGATCGGCGAGGAGGTTGGCCTGAGGCGCTGGATGGCGGTGCTGGTGGGCTTCGTCGGTGTGATCATCGCCCTCATCGCGGTGCCGCAGGATGAAGGCAATTTCTTCACGCACCTCAATCTGGGGGCCATGTTTGTGCTGGCTTCCGCCCTTCTCTATGCCCTGGTGCTGATCACCCTGCGGAGCATCTCCGGCAAGGACAGTTCGCACAACATCCTGTTCCACACCTCGGCGGCGACGCTCATCTTCGTCATCCCTCTGGCTGCCCTGGAATGGCGATGGCCGAGCGGGTCCGATTGGGGAATCATGATCCTGCAGGGGACCAGCAGCGCGCTGGCACAACTCGCGATGATCCGCGCCTTCCGCAGCGGCGAAGCGTCGATGCTGGCGCCGATCGAGTACACCGCGCTGATCTGGGCCCTGTTCTTCGGCTGGTCGCTGTGGAGCGAGCTGCCGACGATGCAGACATTGATCGGCGCCGGCATCATCATCGCCGCCAATCTCTACATCGCCCAGCGCGAGGTACATCACGCGCGCAAAGGCAAGGCCGCGATCGTGCCGGAGAACCCGGCATTGCCGGAATAGCCCAATGTTGAAAACCCGGGACTAGAAGCTCGGAGTCTCGTCGAAGGTGAGGAGCTGGTAGATCGGGTCCACGTCGTGGACGCCGTCGGCCCAGAAGTCGAGATCGCGCAGGCGGCCGTCACGCACGGAATAGGCCCAGCCATGGACGCTGAGCTGCTGGCCGGATTTCCAGGCGTTCTGCACGATGGTCGTGTGGCAGATGTTGCGCACCTGCTGGCGGACGTTGAGCTCGCACAGCATGTTGAGCCGCTTCTCCATATTCGCTTCGGCTTCCAGCAGTTCAGCATTGGCGGCGTAGATATCCTTGATCTGCCGCAGCCAATTGTCGATGAGGCCAAGTTCCGAATTGCCCATGGCCGCCCGCACGCCACCGCAACCGTAATGGCCGCAGATAATGATGTGTTCAACCTTCAGCACATTGACCGCGAACTCCAGCACCGACAGGCAATTGGTGTCGATGTGGTAGACGAGGTTCGCGATATTGCGGTGGACGAAAATCTCGCCCGGCGGCAGGTCCAGGATCTGGTTGGCCGGGACCCGTGCATCGGAACAGCCGATCCAGAAATATTTCGGTGCCTGCTGTTCGGCGAGGCGCTTGAAATAGTCGGGGTCGGCGGCGACTTGCCGCTCCGCCCACCGGCGGTTGCGCTGGAATACCTCGGCATGGGTCTTTTCGGACATGATAAGCCTTGGGTTATGGACCTGGGACTAGGCAGGAACGCCGCCCTCGCATACCATGCGCCGCTGCATCAGAACAATAGGACCGACAGACACCATGGCCGCCGCGAAATCACCTAAAGGTCTAAAATTCCTGGTCGATTTCGGCCCGTTGGCAGTCTTTTTCAT
>NZ_CAMDRA010000137.1 GCF_945906275.1 Dongia mobilis | reverse complement strand
GAAGGTCGGCATCGTCCTGCTCGACCTTTTCCAGGGTACGCTGCCAGAAGCTGCGCTCCTCGGCATCGCCGCGCAGGTAGGCCAGGATGACGGGGAGGGTGATCTTGCCCTCGCGGAAATCGTCACCCACGGTCTTGCCGAGGGTCTCCTGCTTGGCGGAATAGTCGAGCGCATCATCGATCAGCTGGAAGGCGATGCCGAGATTGAGGCCGAAGCTCTGCAGCGCCTGCTCTTCGAGCTTGGGCCGAGCCGCCACGACAGCGCCGACTTCGCAGGCGGCGGCGAAGAGAGCGGCGGTCTTGCCCTTGATCACTTCAAGATAGGCCTGTTCCGTCGTCGTCGTGTCGTTGCTGGTCATCAATTGCAGCACTTCGCCCTCAGCGATAATCGCTGAAGCCCCCGAGAGAATCTCGAGGACGCGCAACGAACCATCGGCGACCATCAGCTGGAAGGCGCGGCTGAACAGGAAATCGCCGACCAGGACCGAGGCCTTGTTGCCCCAGACGGCATTGGCGGAAGCTTCGCCGCGGCGCAGGGCGCTTTCGTCGACCACGTCGTCATGGAGGAGAGTAGCGGTGTGGATGAACTCGACGCAGGCGGCGAGGCCCGCGGCGCGCTCGCCCTGATAGCCGCACATATGGGCGCTGGCGAGGGTAAGGAGCGGGCGCAGTCGCTTGCCGCCGGCAGCGATGATGTGGCCGGCGAGCTGCGGAATGAGTTGCACATCGCTCTGCATGTGCTGGATGATGAGCTGGTTGACGCGGGCAAGATCGGCACTGACCAGTTCGGTCAGCCGGTCCAGCGCATCCCCCTTGCTGTCCTTTGTCCGCCCGGTTTCAAGATTGACGATAACGGCCACGCTGATATCCCTACCTAAATCCTTGAGAAAAACCCAATCCCGGGGGAGCATAGCCGCTGGCAGCTTTCCGTCAAGCCGAGGCGGCACGACACCCGCGACATATCGGCGCGGGTGCACGTCCAAAAACACGCGGGGGAACAAGGATTTGCGCGAACTGGTCCGATCCGGCGACCCGGTTAGGCTGTCCTTCCTGACGGCCCTGCTGGCTGATGCGGGCATCGAGTCACTGATCCTCGATACGCATAGCAGCGTCATGCAGGGCAGCCTCGACATTCTGCCGCAGCGCCTCATGGTGGCGGATGACGATCTTGTGCTGGCGCAGGCCGTGCTGGTTCAAGCCGAGCAACTGGATCCGGATCCCCGGCGCCGATGATGGAGGAGCAGTTCGATTTCCCGGTCAGCAGCGACCGGCTGCTCGGCGGGCGGCTGACATTGCTGCAGCCACAAGACGGCTACCGGGCCGCGATCGATCCGGTGTTGCTGGCGGCGGCCGTGCCGGCGAAGCCGGGTGAACATGCGCTCGATCTTGGTTGCGGGGTCGGGACGGCTGGCCTCTGTCTTGCGGCGCGCGTCCCGGGCCTGCGTGTTACCGGCCTTGATTTGCAGCGCGATCTCATCAGGCTTGCAGCTCGCAACGCCATTGCCAATGACCTTGCAGCGCGCGTCGCGTTCCGATGTGGCGACATTCTGAATTTCTCAGAGACGGGGTTCGACCATGTTCTCGTCAACCCACCCTATCTGACGCGTGGGTCGGCATCGATCTCGCCCAACCCGATCAAGGCAAAAGCAAATGTCGAGGGAGATGCCGGGCTGGCGGATTGGGTGAATTGCGCCGTTGCAGCGGTGAGGCCGGGCGGCAGCGTCAGCTTCATCCATCGCGCTGATCGTGGTGACGAACTCCATGCGCTGTTGGCGCAGGGCCTGGGCGATATTGCCTGGCTCGATCTGCTGCCGCGCGTGGGTGCCATGGCCAAGCGAGTCATCCTGCAGGGAATCAGAGGGTCGACGGTAACATTACGCGGGCGCAGGAACTGGGTGCTCCACCAGAGCGATGGCCGCTTCACGGCCGAGACGGAAGCGGTCTTGCGGGATATGGCCGCGATGCCCATTCAGGACTGACCCTTGACCGATATGCGTCGAGGTCGCTAAACCTGATCGATGTTTGGTTTACCCGGTCCTGTAAAATTGATGCTGATCGCCGCGGTTCTCGCGGTGGTTTGGTACATGTGGCGTCGCGGTCAGGCCGCGCGGCGCGGCGGCGACGCCAACCGCGACACGAACGCCCCCTCGGGGCGCGGCAAGCAGGCACATGCCCCGAACCAGAAGCCGATCGAAGACATGGTCCAGTGCAAGGCCTGCGGCGCCTATGTCTCGGCGAAGACCGGCTGCTCCTGCGGCCAGGCGTCACGCTGAGCCTTCTCTCACGGGCCCCGGCAGGGTTTCTCCAGATAAGTCACACAAATTTGGCTGAATTCGGCGCTTTACGGCCCTTCCACCCCCGAGGCTTGGCTTGATTAACTGTCGGTGCGTCGGTATGTTGCGCCGCACCAAGAAGCCGGTTCCGGCGCGCGTCCGGGATGATCATTTTAGGGGGTCCACCTATCATGCCCGCCGAGGCGAGTGCTGTTGTCCGGAAACCGAATCCCGAGACCTGTTTCCAGGCGCTCATCCTGAAGCTGCAGGCCTATTGGGCGAAGCAAGGCTGCGTCGTCCTGCAACCCTATGACATGGAAGTTGGCGCCGGCACGTTCCATTGGGCGACCACCTTGCGGGCACTCGGCCCCAAGCCCTGGCGCGCCGCCTATGTCCAGGCCTCTCGCCGGCCCAAGGATGGGCGCTATGGCGAGAACCCGAACCGGCTGCAGCATTACTATCAGTTCCAGGTCATCATGAAGCCGTCGCCTGCCGACAGCCAGGATCTCTATCTGGGATCATTGAGGGCCATCGGCATCGATCCCTTGCTGCATGACATCCGCTTCGTCGAGGACGATTGGGAAAGCCCGACTTTGGGCGCCTGGGGCTTAGGGTGGGAAGTCTGGTGCGACGGCATGGAAGTCAGCCAGTTCACCTATTTCCAGCAAGTCGGTGGGTTGGAGTGCAATCCGGTCTCGACCGAACTCACCTACGGCATCGAGCGCCTCGCCATGTATGTGCAGGGCGTCGAGAGCATCTATGACCTCGACTATAACGGTCACGGAATGACTTACGGCGACGTGTTCCTGCAGTCCGAGCAGGAATACTCGACCTTCAACTTCGAGCGCGCCAATACCGATCTGCTGTTCAAGCATTTCGAGGATGCGGAGAAGGAGTGTGCTGCGCTCCTGGGCGGCAACAAGGCTTTGCCGCTACCGGCCTATGACCAAGCGCTGAAAGCCTCCCATCTGTTCAACCTGCTGGACGCCCGCGGCGTCATCTCGGTCACCGAGCGCCAGGCCTATATCGGCCGCGTGCGCACACTGGCCAAGGGCTGCTGCGAAGCCTGGGAAGCCACCCAGAAAGCGGGAGCCTGAACCATGGCCGAGCTTCTCCTGGAATTGTTCTCCGAAGAAATCCCCGCCCGCATGCAGGCGCGTGCTGCCGACGATCTCCAGCGGCTGGTCACCGACAAGCTGAAGGCCGCTGGCCTGACGTTCACGTCGGCCAGATCCTATGTGACACCGCGGCGTTTGGCTCTGGTGGTTGATGGTCTACCGTTGCGGTCAGCGGACGAAGCTAAAGAAGAAAAAGGACCGAAGGTTGGATCGCCGCAGCAGGCAATCGACGGGTTCCTCAAGAAACATGGTCTCAGCTCGCTCGATCAATGCGAAAAGCGCGATACCGGCAAGGGGGAATTCTACTTTGCCGTGATTGAAAAGAAGGGTGCCAGTACTGCAACTGTCGTCGACCTCTTTATCGATAGCGTACTGATGGACTTCGCGTGGCCAAAGTCGATGCGATGGGCCGGCAATGACTTTCGCTGGGTTCGCCCGTTGCGCAGTATCATTCTAATGTTCGACGGCAAGGCATCAAGTCGGTCTGAGTTTGAACTGGGAACTGTTCAAAATAAGAGTCGCGAACGAGTTTCCATTGGGAGCAGCACTACCGGGCACCGTTTCTTGGCGCCTAGCGACATCACGTTCACGAGTTTCGCTGACTATCAGGCGAAGCTGAAAGCCGCCAAGGTCATTCTCGACCAGGCAGAGCGGCGCGCCAGCATCAAGGCGCAGGCTGATGCTGCGGCCGCCAAGGAAGGCCTCACGGTAAAGGCCGATGACGGCCTGCTCGATGAGGTGACGGGTCTGGTCGAATGGCCGACTGTGCTGATGGGCAAGATCGATGACGAATTCATGTCGGTGCCACATGAGGTGCTGACCACCTCAATGCGGGTCAATCAGAAGTATTTTGCGCTGTTGGATAGACAAGGCCAGCTTGCACCGCGTTTCCTGGTGACCGCCAATATCGAGGCAACCGATGGGGGCAAGGCGATCATCCACGGCAATGAGCGCGTGCTGCGCGCGCGTCTCTCGGATGCCAAGTTCTTCTGGGACCAGGATCTGAAGACCAGCCTCGGCGAACGCGTGCTACAGCTGGATTCCATCACCTATCATGCCAAGCTGGGATCGGTCGGCGACAAGGCGCGGCGTGTGAAGGCGCTGGCGCGGGAATTAGCGAAGTTCATCCCCGGTTGTGACGCAGGCCTCGCCAACGAAGCCGCCGCCTTGGCCAAGGCGGATCTCGTCTCCGGCATGGTCGGCGAGTTTCCGGAACTTCAGGGCATCATGGGGCGTTACTACGCCCGCCATGAGAAACTGCCGGACTCCGTCGCCGATGCTATCGCCGATCATTACAAGCCGCTTGGCCCCAACGACACCTGTCCGAGTGCACCGGTGAGTGTCGCGGTGGCTCTTGCCGACAAGATCGACACCTTGACCGGCTTCTTCGCCATCGACGAAAAGCCGACCGGGTCGAAGGATCCATTTGCGCTGCGCCGCGCGGCCCTCGGCATCATTCGCCTCATTCTTGACAATAAGCTGCGCATTGGCATGAAGCCGCTGCTGAAAACTTCATTGGAGGCCAATCGACAGTGCGCTTTACCACATATGAAGGAAGAGCGTGATTTGCTGATGCACGCCAACATCAGCGTTCATACTCCAAAAGCAACAGCGGAAATGTATGTGAGGCGGCCAGGGTATTTCACACGTGCCCTTGAGACCGCCGATCTTTGGAAGGAAGAGGTCGCTAGTGATCTGATGGACTTCTTCGCCGATCGTTTGAAGGTGGCTTTGAAGGAACAAGGCGTTCGCCATGATCTCGTCAGCGCTGTGTTTGCAATAGGAAATGAAGACGATTTAACTCGCCTATTGGCGCGAGTTGAGGCGCTCAAATCCTTTGTGGATAGTGAAGACGGGGCCAATCTGCTTGCGGGCTTCAAACGTGCAGCCAACATTTTGCGAATCGAAGAAAAGCGAGATGGCTTGAGTTACAGTGGCCGCGTCAATCAGCAGCTATTGTTGAGCGACGCGGAAATCAATCTTTTCAACGTGCTCGTTGAGGGATTCGAGATGGCTGCAAGAGATGATCTATTTGATGAGAACTTTGCCAATGCAATGAGAACTATGGCCGGTATCCGTCCATTCGTTGATGACTTCTTTGAGAATGTTCAGGTCAACGACAGCGATTCTCTCATCCGCGAAAATCGCTTGAGACTGCTTTCGCAACTGACAAAGACAATGTCCGCAGTGGCGGATTTCTCCAAAATCGAAGGGTGAGTTTTACCATGGCGAAGTGGGTCTATCATTTTGGTGGCGGTTCGGCGGAAGGCCGGGCCGATCTGCGCAATCTGCTGGGCGGCAAGGGCGCCAATCTCGCTGAGATGTCGTCGCTGGGTCTGCCGGTGCCGCCGGGCTTCACCATCACAACCGAACTCTGCACCGAGTTCTACGCCAACGCCAAGAAGTACCCGAGCGATCTTGCGGCCCAGGTCGAAGCCGGCATCGCGCATATCGAGAAGATTGTCGGGCTCAAGTTCGGCGATGCCAAGGCACCGTTGCTGGTTTCGGTGCGCTCAGGCGCCCGCGTCTCGATGCCGGGCATGATGGATACGGTGCTCAACCTTGGTCTCAATGACGAGACGGTGAAGGGCCTCGCCGCGAAGTCGGGCGAAGCGCGCTTTGCCTATGATTCCTACCGCCGCTTCATCCAGATGTTCGGCAATGTCGTGCTGGGTGTGGAGCATCACAATTTCGAGGATATTCTCGACTTTCACAAACAGGACAAGGGCGCCAATCTCGACACCGAACTCACTGCCGAGGATTGGCAGAAAGTCATCGCCGACTATATGGCGAAAGTCGAAGAAGAACTTGGCAAGCCATTCCCGCAGGACCCGAAGGACCAGCTCTGGGGTGCCATCGGTGCCGTGTTCGGCAGCTGGAACATCCCGCGCGCCGTCACTTATCGCAAGATCAACAACATCCCCGAGGATTGGGGCACGGCCGTCAACGTTCAGGCCATGGTGTTCGGCAATATGGGTGAGGATTGCGCGACCGGCGTTGCCTTCACGCGCAACCCTTCAACTGGTGCCAAGGAATTCTACGGCGAGTATCTGATCAACGCCCAGGGTGAGGATGTCGTGGCCGGCATCCGCACGCCGCAGCATCTCACTATCGAGGGCAGACGCGCCAACAATTCGACCCTGCCGGCGATGGAAGAGACCATGGCCGAGGTGTTCGGACAGCTGCTGAAGGTCCGCGACCAGTTGGAGCGGCACTATACCGACATGCAGGATATCGAGTTCACGGTGCAACAGGGCAAGCTCTATATGCTGCAGACCCGCAACGGCAAGCGAACCGCCCAGGCGGCGCTGAAGATCGCCGTTGATCTCTGCCAGGAAGGCCTCATCGACAAGAAGACCGCAGTTGCGCGCATCGAGCCTGCTTCGCTCGACCAGCTGCTGCACCCGACGCTCGACCCCAAGGCGAAGAAGGACGTTATCGCGAGCGGCCTGCCGGCTAGCCCCGGTGCTGCCTGCGGCAAGGTGGTGTTCACCGCCGATGAAGCCGAGGATCGCGCTGCCAAAGGCGAAAAGGTCATTCTGGTGCGCGTCGAAACGAGCCCGGAAGATATCCACGGCATGCATGCGGCCGTCGGCATTCTGACCACGCGCGGCGGCATGACCAGCCACGCCGCGGTCGTGGCACGCGGCATGGGGCGTCCCTGCGTGTCCGGCGCCGGCGATCTCCGGGTCGATGCGGCGCAGAAGATCATGACGGTCAAAGGCCACAAGGTGGTCGAAGGCGAAATCATCACCATCGATGGCGGCACCGGCGAAGTGATGCTGGGCGCCGTGGCCACGATCGAGCCAGTTCTATCTGGCGATTTTGCGACACTGATGGGCTGGGCCGACAGCTTCCGCAAGTTGAAGATCCGCACCAATGCGGAAACGCCGCTCGATGCCCGCACCGCGCGCCAGTTCGGCGCCGAGGGCATTGGCCTGTGCCGTACCGAGCACATGTTCTTTGACGGCGACCGCATCATCGCCATGCGTGAGATGATCATGTCGGAGGACGTGGCCGGCCGTAAGAAGGCGTTGGCGAAAATCCTGCCAATGCAGCGCCAGGATTTCGTCGAACTGTTCCACATCATGAAGGGCCTGCCGGTCACGATCCGACTGTTGGATCCGCCGCTCCATGAATTCCTGCCGCACAGCCGCGCCGAAATGGCCGAAGTGGCGGCGGCTGCCGGCATCTCGGTCGACCTTGTGCAGCATCGTGCCTCGCAGCTGCAGGAATCGAACCCGATGTTGGGCCATCGTGGCTGCCGCCTCGGCATCACCTATCCCGAAATCTACGAAATGCAAGCCCGCGCCATCTTCGAGGCTGCTGCCGAAGTGAAGGCGAAGCTGGGTGAAACCGCCGAACCGGAAATCATGATTCCGCTGGTCAGTATCCCCAAGGAGCTGAGCCTTATGCGTGCGATCATCGACCGGGTCGCCGAAGAAGTCGCCAAGAGCAGCGGCAACCCGATTCCCTATTCGGTCGGCACGATGATCGAATTGCCGCGCGCCGCTCTGTTGGCCGGCGAAATCGCCAAGGATGCGGCCTTCTTCAGTTTCGGCACCAACGACCTCACTCAGACGACCTATGGTCTCAGCCGTGATGACGCCGCACGCTTCATTCAGTCCTACGAACGCCAGGGCATTATCGAGCGTGACCCCTTCATCACGATCGATGTCGAAGGCGTCGGCGAACTGGTGAAGACGGCCGCCGAGCGTGGTCGCAAGACGCGCCCGGACATCAAGCTTGGCATCTGCGGTGAACATGGTGGCGATCCGGCCTCCATCCATTTCTGCGCCTCGGTCGGACTGGATTATGTTTCCTGCTCGCCCTATCGCGTCCCGATCGCCAAGCTCGCGGCGGCGCAGGCAGCACTCACCGGCGACCAGTCCGGCCGCAAGGGCGAGGGGTGACAAGCCTCGCCGAGCTGCGCGGGGGCGGCAAGCAGGCGCTTGCCCGCGTCCTGGCGCGGCTGGAAACAGCTCCGGACGATCCCGATCTCGTCAAACTCCTCGATGCCGCCTATGCAGCGCCGACGGCGCAAACAATCGGCCTCACCGGCCCGCCCGGTGTCGGCAAATCGACGCTCGCCGGTGCGCTCATCACGGCCTGTCGCCAAGTTGGCAGGACCATCGCGGTCATCGCCATCGATCCCTCGTCGAAACGTACCGGCGGCGCGCTGCTGGGCGATCGCACGCGGCTTCGAACAGATCCGGAGGATAGCGGCATCTTCGTGCGCTCCATGGCGGCGCGCGACCAGCTGGGCGGCCTTGCCGAGATCACCTTTGCCGCCATGGTGTTGATGCGCGCTCTCTACGACATCGTGCTGATCGAGACGGTGGGCGTCGGACAATCGGAAACCGACATCGCGCTTGCCGCCGATACGGTGGTCTTCTGCGTCCAGCCGGGGTCCGGTGACGCGCTCCAGTTCATGAAGGCGGGAATTGTCGAAATTCCCGACATCGTCGCTGTCACCAAGGGCGATCTCGGCCGTGCTGCCACGCGTGCAAGGGCTGACGTAAAGAGCGCGCTTGGCCTTGCCGAACAGTCACGGGGTGGCGAACGGTGGGACCCACCGGTATTGATCGTCTCGGCAAATGCAGCCGAGGGCATCGACAGACTCATGGAGGCGGTCTCGGATCATGCCGTTTGGCTGGCGACCGGCAATCGGCTCCGAACCAAACGGATGGCGCAGACCCGGGCCTGGATAGAAGCCGCGATCAAGGAACGCTGGGGGAGGGAGGGGTTGAAGCGCCTCTCGAACCTGCGCGTGACGGCCGACACAGCCGACTCGCCGTTTCAGGCCTTGGCGGAGTGCGCGCGCCAGCTATAGTGGCGCCATGGCATCCATCTACGACCTCAAGCCGCGCTTCGTGGCATTGCTCCGACCCATCGCAGCCCGCCTCGCCGCCGGCGGTGTTACTGCCAATGCCGTGACGCTGGCGGCCATGCTTGGATCAATCCTGGTCGGAATCATCCTCGCCATCTGGCCGGATTGCCTGAGGCTCTGGCTGATCCTGCCCCTGTTCCTGTTCCTGCGCATGGCAGCCAACGCCATTGACGGGATCCTGGCGCGCGAGTTCGCGATGAAGTCGCGGCTTGGCGCGATTCTCAATGAAGTGGGCGACGTCGTCTCGGATGCCGCGCTCTATCTCCCCTTTGCCCTGCTGGCAGGCGTCAATGGCCTGTGGGTCGTGCTGGCGGTCATTGTCGCAATTGTCGGCGAGATGACGGGTGTCCTTGGCCAGGTCATTGGCGCCAGCCGACGCTATGACGGACCGATGGGCAAGAGCGACCGAGCTGCGGTCTTTGGCATCATTGGCTTTCTTGTTGGCCTTGGGCTGCCGTTCGGCAGCTGGATCAACTGGGCCATGGTCGCGGTCACCCTGCTCGGCATCGTGACCCTTCTCAATCGTGCGCGCCGCGCTCTTGCCGAGACACCGAAATGATGTTCGACCTTGCCCACAACGTCGCCGTCGCGCTGGCGGCGATCATGGTCCTGCTGTTCATCGCCACAGCGGTCGCCTGGCCGCAGCGCCACAAGAAGCATGAACTGTGGCTGCGCACCCGTACCTGGTGGGTCATCATCCTGCTGCTGGGTTTTTCCATCGCCCTGCCGTCCTGGGTTCCCATCGCCCTTTTCGGCCTGATCAGTTTCCTGGCCTTCAAGGAGTTCGTGACCCTCATTCCGACGCGCCGCGCCGATCATCGCGTGCTGCTTTGGGCCTATCTCTCGATCCCGCTGCAGTATTGCTGGGTATCGATCGGCTGGTACGGGATGTTCATCATCTTCATCCCGGTCTACATCTTCCTGGCCTTGCCGCTCCGCATGGTCCTGGCCGGCGAAACGCAGGGCTTCATCAAGGCCGCAGGAACCGTGCATTGGGGCTTGATGATCGCCGTGTTCTCGTTGAGCCACGCAGCCTTTCTGTTGGCCTTGCCGACCGATGGAAATCCCATTGGCGGCGGCGACGGCCTGCTGCTCTATCTGCTGCTGCTGACCGAGATCAATGATGTCGGTCAGTATTGCAGCGGCAAGCTGCTG
>NZ_CAMDRA010000136.1 GCF_945906275.1 Dongia mobilis | reverse complement strand
TCGAAATCCACCCGATCACCCCGCTGGGAACCCGCACCCTCTGGGTGATCCATGAAACGCGCCCCTAGAAGCCAACAACATCATGATTTATATAGAAAATACTACATTCAGGACAGAGAAATCAGCCGATTACTTGGGGAATGCAGGCTATACGCCCTATCTGCTACAGCTCGATCGTGGCATGACGCCGACCTGGGCTGGCTATTTCGGCGCCATCCACGCGCTCACCTGGTCCTTGTCGGCGCTGTGCGTCGCCTCGCTGGCGCCGCGCTGGCACAGCTTTGTGATCTTCGCGGGTCCCGCCACCTTGGCGCTGGGCCTTGCCATCCAGGCAGTCACGATGACCGGCGGACCGATCGTGCATGTCGGTATCGCGCTGGCGCTCGTCGGCATTGGATTCGGCGTTTCGCATTCCTTCATCAACCAGCGGATCATGGCAGCGGCGCCGGAGGGGCAGGAGGATGCCACCGCCACGGCCATCCCGACCTTGGAATGTCTGGGTGGCGCCATCGGTGCGGCGGCTGTCGGGCTGATCGGCAATGCCGCGGGCTTTGCCGGACCGCTTACAAGCGCGATTGTGGCGCGCGGGTCTTTGGGCGTTTTCGGGGTGGGTGCCCTGGTGGCATTGTTGGCGACTTTGGCCGCCCTTGCATTCCTGCGGTCCGGTGCCCGACATGCCGCGCTCGTGAGGTCGGGCTCCCTGGCAGAATAGAAAATCTTAATGCCAACCCTCGATGAATTCGATTTCCTAAATACCTTCCCCTGCGGCAGACTGTCACCCATGATCGGTTTCACGATAGGGAATCGGCCCCCGAGGAATTGCCGGGGTTGGAGTGAGGGATTGAATTGATGACCAAAGTTCTGGTCGACCGTACGGAAAACCTGTTTGACAGCGTCGATGTCGACACGTTTGTGGGCGCCATGCGGGTGCAGGCGGCGGCGGTCAATCTGGTGACGTCGGACGGCCCCGGCGGCAAGACCGGCGTCACGGTAAGCGCCATGACCGCGGTTTCGGCCGAGCCGCCTTTGCTGCTTGCCTGCGTCAACCGCCGCAGCCCGTCGGTCGCCGCCATCCGCCAGAATGGCGTGTTCTGCATCAACGCACTGAGCGCCGAGCAGAGCGAGCTTGCCAATACCTTTGCCGGCCGCCCAAGCTATGGGCAGCCCTTCGACTTCTCGACCGCCGACTGGGTAACGCTCTCGACCGCCTCACCGGCCCTGGTCGATGCGGTCGCCAATCTCGATTGCGTCATTCATGACATCGTCGAGGCAGGCTCGCACACGATTTTCATCGGCCGTGTCGTTGGTGCCGCCCATCGCAACGTGAAGCCTCTGGTCTATTGCGACCGCACCTATCTCGCGCCCGGGCCACTCACTGAATAATCAACCGGCCGCCTGACCTGAGGTCGGCCCACATTCAAGGCGTACCTTAAAATGGCGCGTGATCCGCGTTACGATATTCTGTTCGAGCCCGTAAAGATCGGTCCCGTCACCGCGAAGAACCGCTTCTATCAGGTGCCGCATTGCAACGGCCAAGGTTATCGCGACCCCTCGGCCGTGGCCAGGATGCGCGGCAACAAGGCGGCTGGTGGCTGGGGAGTCCTGTGCACCGAACAGGCCGAGATCCATCACACGTCGGAGATCACGCCCTTCATCGAATTGCGGCTGTGGGATGATCGCGACATCCCGGCGCTGGCCAAGATGAGCGACGCGATCCATGCCGAGAATGCCTTGGCGGGGATTGAACTTGCGTACAACGGCCCCAACGGGTCCAACAACTATACCCGCGAAGTGCCGCTCGGCCCCTCGCATTTGCCTATCGCCACTTTCTATTATGATCCGGTGCAGGCGCGGGCGATGGATGCGACCGATATCAAAAACCTGCGCCGCTGGCACAAGAACGCGGCGATCCGCGCCAAGCGCGCGGGCTTCGACATCGTCTATGTCTACGCAGCACATGGCTTTTCAATTATCCAGCATTTCCTGTCGCGCCGCTTCAACCAGCGGTCGGATGAATATGGTGGCAGCCTCGAGAACCGCATGCGTCTGCTGCGCGAGATTACCGAGGATACGGTCGATGCGGTGGGCGACAAGGCCGCGGTCGCGGTGCGTATCGCGGTGGACGAGCTGATGGGCGAGAGCGGCCTTCATACGGCCGAGATCGAGGACGTGATCGGCCGCATGGCAGAGACGCCGGATTTGTGGGACGTGACGCTCTCCGACTGGAGCAATGGTTCCCGTACCTCGCGTTTCACCGAGGAAGGTGCCGAGGAAGAGTTCGTGCGTGGCATCAAGCGCCTGACCACCAAGCCGGTGGTGGGTGTTGGCCGCTTCACCTCGCCCGATCTCATGGTGCGGCAGGTGAAATCGGGCATTCTCGATCTCATCGGGGCGGCGCGGCCCTCGATCGCCGACCCGTTCCTGCCCTTGAAGATCGACGAAGGCCGCATCGACGATATCCGCGAATGTATCGGCTGCAATATCTGCGTCTCAGGCGATATGACCATGTCGCCCAGCCGCTGCACGCAGAATCCCGCAATGGGAGAGGAATGGCGCAAGGGCTGGCATCCCGAATTCATCCGCGTGCGCGAAAGCGAGTCCCGAGTGCTCGTGGTCGGCGCTGGACCCGCCGGCCTCGAAGCCGCGCGCGCCCTTGGCCAGCGCGGCTATGAGGTGGCACTCGCCGAGGCCGGTACCGAGCTTGGCGGCCGTGTCGCCCGCGAATGCCGCTTGCCGACTTTAAGCGCCTGGGGTCGGGTGCGCGACTGGCGAGTCGGCCAGATCAACAAGATGCCCAATGTCAGCGTCTATCTCGACAGCAGGCTCGATGCGGCGCAGGTGCTGGAGTTCGGCTTCGACCAGGTGGTCGTGGCGACCGGCAGCGTCTGGCGGCGCGATGGCGTCGCACACCATCACCTCTCCGCCATGCCGATTGCAGCCGATGTCGCGGTGCTGACACCCGATGATCTCATGGCGGGCCAGCGTCCTTCGGGGCGGCGCATCGTGCTCTACGATGACGATCACTATTACATGGGCGGTATCTGCGCCGAATTGCTGGTGAAGGCCGGCCATCACGTGACATTGGTGACGCCGGCGCCGGAGGTCTCGACCTGGACGCGCAACACGTTGGAACAGGACAAGATCCAGGCGCGCCTCCTCAACATGGGTGTCGACGTGATCGTCAGCCATGTCGTCGATGCGGCACAGGTCGATCACATGCAGCTGGCCTGCGTGTTCACCGGCAAAACCCGACCGATTGCGTCGGACGGATTGGTCCTGGTGACGGCGCGCCTGCCGCTGGACCAACTCTATCTCGACCTCAAAGCGAAAGAGGCCCAGTGGCTTGATGCCGGAATTGCCGGCGTCAAAGGGATCGGCGATTGCTGGGCGCCCTCGACCATTGCGGCTGCCACCTATGCGGGGCGGCGGTATGCGGAGGAGTTCGATGCGCCGGAGATCGGCGATGCGCTGCCGTTCAAGCGCGAGATGGTCGAGTTACTGCCGTGATCATTGCCTCGATCCAGGAAGTAACCGAGCTGCTGCCGCGCCATGGTCGGCTGATGGCGTTGGATCTGGGCGAGAAGACCATAGGTGTCGCGGTTAGCGATCCGGGACATATGATTGCGACACCCATCACGACTATCCGGCGGACGAAGTTCGCGGAGGATTCGAAGGCGTTGCTGAAATTGATCGATGAACGGCAAGTGGGTGGCCTCGTGATCGGCTTGCCGCTCAACATGGATGGTTCCGAAGGGCCGCGCTGCCAGTCGGTGCGCCAGTTTGCGAGCAATCTGGCCAAGATCCGCGACATGCCGATGACGTTCTGGGACGAACGCCTGTCGACGGTCGCAGTGACGCGCGACATGATCAGCGCCGACCTCAGCCGGGCCAAGCGTGCGAAAGTGGTTGACCAGTCAGCCGCGGCCTTCATCCTGCAGGGGGCGTTAGACAGCCTCAGGCGATGATCATCAGGAGAATAGGGCGATTTTCACGAGCGACGATCCAGCACTCTCTCTTCCCGGCAAATTGACGCGCGGCATCGGCAGCTCGCTTTTCCACATGCCGGGCGATCCAGAGAATGTCTTCTATTCGGTGACCGATCGCGGCCCCAATATCGATCGCGATGAGTCCACGGCTAAGACCTTCCCGCAGCCGGATTTTGCGCCATCGATCCAGCGCATCGAACTTGGCAGCGACGGCAAGTTCCACGTCGTCTTGATGATCCACATATGTGATGCAGTAGGCAGACCCATCACCGGATTCCCCAATCCATTGAAAAATGCCAGGACCGAACTCGCCTTTGACAAATTTGGCGTGCGCCTGCCCCTTGATCCAAATGGGCTCGACACCGAAGGCCTCGTACGACTGTCCGATGGGACATTCTGGCTGGCCGACGAGTATGGCCCGAGCCTGGTGCATGTGGCGTCCGATGGCAGGATCATCGAGCGGCTCGTGCTATTTGGCATCGAAGTCGACCTCGCCAATGCCAGCTACCGCATCCGTGCCGCACTGCCGGCGATCCTCGCCCGGCGTCATCTCAATCGCGGTTTCGAAGGAATTGCCGTCTCGCCGGATGAGAGGTTTCTCTATGCGATGATGCAGAACCCGCTCGCCAACCCGGATGTGGCTGCCTACAAGCGCGCCAAGGCCACACGGCTTTTCAAGATCGAGGCGGCAACGGGCAAGCCGGTTGGCGAGTATGTCTATGAACTGGAACCGCATCAGGCCTTCACCGACGACAGCGACGCCAACAAGCAATCCGACGTGCGCATCAGCGAACTGTCCGCCTTCGGGGCGGATAAACTGGTGGTGCTGGAACGGGTGACGCATACGACCAAGCTTTACGCGGTCAATCTAAGTTCGGGCAGCAACATCCTGGGGACGAAATGGGACGATATCTCGACCATGCCGAGCCTGGAACAGGTCAGTCTCGTAAGTATCGGTATTAAGCCGCTTACCAAGGTCAAATGGCTCGACAGTACCGAACGCGATGATATTCCCAGCAAGATCGAAGGTGTGGCAATCATTCCGCCGGATACACTGGTGATCATCAACGACAATGATTTCGGCATCGAAGGGGCCAGAACAAAGATCCTGCGGCTAAAGCTCCCCTTGCCGTTGGTCTGAATCGTCGAAATCCAGCTTGCTTTTGACCGCATCGACCCCGACATTGGCTCAATCAATCAATGTCGGGGATATCCATGTCTGGACCGCTTGCCGGTATTCGCGTTTTTGATCTGAGCCGTATCCTGGCGGGACCCACGGCGACCCAGATTCTGGGCGACCTCGGCGCCGATGTGATCAAGATCGAGCGACCGGGCGCCGGCGACGATACGCGGAAATGGGGTCCGCCCTTTGTGAAGGACGCCGCCGGCAAGGATACCCATGAAAGCGGCTATTACCTCTCCATCAATCGCAACAAGCGGTCGGTCACCCTGGATGTCTCCAAGCCAGAAGGGCAGGAGATCGCCAAGCGGCTGATCGCGCGCGCCGATATCTTCGTCGAGAATTTCAAGGTCGGCGACATGGCGCGCTATAGCCTGAGCTATGATCAGATCAAGTATGATTTCCCACGCCTGATCTATTGCTCGATCACCGGTTTCGGGCAGACCGGCCCCTATGCGCCGCTCGCCGGCTATGACTTCCTGGCCCAGGGCATGGGCGGCATCATGAGCGTCACCGGAGATCCCAACGGGCAGCCGACCAAGGTCGGCGTTGCCATCACCGACATCGTCTGCGGCATCTATTCGACCGTGGCGATTCTGGCCGCTCTCCATCATCGGACGATTTCGGGGCGCGGTCAGTTCTGCGACATGAGCCTCCTTGATTCACAGGT
The DNA here is from genome assembly GCF_945906275.1 of Dongia mobilis. Taxonomy (GTDB): domain Bacteria; phylum Pseudomonadota; class Alphaproteobacteria; order Dongiales; family Dongiaceae; genus Dongia; species Dongia mobilis_A. The sequence continues at coordinate 4,649 of NZ_CAMDRA010000136.1, read as the reverse complement.
TGGCTATCTCGCCAATGTCGGCCTCCATTACCTCACTTCCGGCGAATTGCCGAAACGCCTCGGCAATGAACACCCCAACATCGTTCCCTATTCGGTCGTACGCTGCTCGGATGGTTTCTTCATCCTGGCCGTCGGCAATGACAGCCAGTTCGAGAAGTTCTGCGGCTTCGCCGGGGTGCCGGACTGGGCCACTGACGAGCGTTTCGCCACCAACCCGGCGCGGGTGCGCAACCGCGTGCTGATCTATCAGATGATCAACGCGCTGACGGAGCAGAAGCCGCAGCAATATTGGATCGACGGGCTCAATGCGCTGGGGGTGCCGGTGGGGCCGGTCAACAATATCGACCAGGTCTTCAAGGATCCGCAGGTGCTGGCACGCGAGATGAAGATCTCGATGCCGCATGCCGCGGCCGGCTCCGGTCATGTCGATCTCATCGGCAGCCCGATCAAGCTCTCCGAGACGCCAGTCGATTACCGCCTGGCGCCGCCGGTCTGCGGGCAGGATACCGACGACGTGCTTCGCGAACTGCTATCGATGGAAGATGGCGAGATTGCCGGCCTGCGCGCGCGAAAGATCATCTGAGCGTCATTCGCTTGAACATCGTTTGCGGCGAGCTTGCCACGGTAATGGATATGGACGTCGCCGGTCTTCTGCGCTGCATAGGTGAAGGCGAAATCGTCCGGCACGGCGAAGACCTCAAATGAAACCGCGACCGTTCGGGGATGATCTAGAACGGCCGCGGGATCGCATCGTCGGTTCTTCCGGCGCTTACTTTACGCCGACATCCTTTGCCGTGGCATCCAGGGCAATCTTGGCGAGTTTCATGAACTCGTCGACATGGCCGTTGTTCCAGGTGAGCGGCGGCGACATCAGCATGGTGTCGCGGGTCGCCCGCATGACGAGGCCGTTCTTGACGCAATGATCGCGGCAGATGGTGCCGGTCTGCCCCAGCGGTTCAAAAGTCTTGTGAGACTTCTTGTCCTTCACCAACTCGATGGCACCGACAAAGCCCATGGAGCGGACTTCGCCAACCAGCGGATGGTCACGCAACTCCTCGAGACGCTTGGCGAGATATGGACCCGTCACGTCATGGACGTTCTCGACCAGCTTCTCTTCGCGGATGATGCGGATGTTCTCGATCGCGACAGCGCACGAAACCGGGTGGCCGGAATAGGTGAAGCCGTGGTTGAAATCACCATAGGAGTTGATCACTTCGGCGACGCGGTCGGCGACCATGATGGCCGAGAGCGGCATGTAGCCGGAGGTGAGGCCCTTGGCGAGCGTCATGAAATCGGCTTCGATCTTGAACGGTGCCGACGCAAACATGTATCCGGTCCGGCCGAAGCCGCAGATGACTTCGTCGGCAATCAGCAGCAGATCATACTTCTTGCAGATCTTCTGGATCTCCGGCCAGTAGGTCGCGGGCGGGATGATGACGCCACCGGCACCCTGGATCGGCTCACCGATGAAGGCCGCGACATTCTCGGCACCCAGTTCGAGGATCTTGTCCTCAAGCGCTTTCGCAGCGGCAAGGCCGAATTCATCCGGCGTCATGCCGGCGCCTTCGCCATACCAATATGGCTGCTTGATATGGGCGTGGCCGGGCAGGGGCAGGTCAGCCAGTTCATGCATGTAGTTCATGCCGCCGAGCGATGCCGCGACCATGGTCGAGCCATGATAGCCGTTCCACCGGCTGATGATGGTCTTCCTCTTCGGCTGCTTCTTCAGGTTCCAATAGGTCCGCACCATGCGCACGATGGTATCGTTCGCATCCGAGCCGGAGAGGCCGTAGAAAACATGATTGAACTGCTTCGGGGTCATGTCGACCAGCAGCTTGGAAAGCTCGGCCACCGGCGGATGGGTCGTCTTGAAGAAGGTGTTGTAATAGGGGAGTTCAAGGAGCTGTGCATGCGCGACATCGGCGATGGACTTGCGGCCATAGCCAACATTGACGCACCACAGGCCGGCGAAGGCATCGAGCATCTTGTTGCCGTCGGAATCGAAGAGATAGGTCCCTTCGGCCCTGGCGATAACGCGGGCGCCGATCTTCACCAACTCGTTCTGGTCGCTGAAGGGGTGAAGATGCTGACGGTCCTGGGCTTGCCATTCTGCGGTGCTGTTGCGCTTGATTTGTGCGGTCATGGTGGAAATCCTTTGTAAAGTCGACGGTAAGCTGGATGAAGTGCGCTCAGCCAGGCCTCACGGGTTGAAGTTCACCCGTGCCGTCAGGATCAGGATCTCGCTCCGGCGCGATAGCCAGCTGACCGCCGCCTCGTGGGAGGCGGCGGTACTTGCCGAGTATGTTCCGGTCGACCGCTGCATTCTCAGACGTTCAGCAACAGATGCTCGCGTTCCCACGAGCTGATGACGTCCTGATAGGCTTCAAGTTCGGCCATCTTGACGATCCACAGCGCCTTGATGAACTTGTCGCCGAGCAGCGGCCGGATCGGCTTGCAGGCCATGAAGCGCTGCAGCGATTCCTGCGCCGTCTTGGGCAGCGTGTGTGCCATGCGATAGGCACTGCCGGTGATCAGGTTGGTCGGCTTCAAACGTTCGACCATGCCGAGATAACCCGCCACCAGCGACGCTGCCATGGCAAGGTATGGATTGGCATCGGCGCCTGCCAATCGGTTCTCGATACGCCGGCCAGGTCCGCTGGAAACCGGTACCCGCAACCCGCACGACCGGTTGTCGACGCCCCATTGCACGTTGATCGGCGCATCGAACTGCGGCCGCAGGCGACGGTAGGAGTTCACGTTCGGCGCCAGCATCGGAATGAGCTGCGGCAGATACTTCTGCAGGCCGGCGACATGGGCGCGGAACATCGCTGAATCGCGACCCTTGGAATCGGCGAACAGTGTCTTGCCGGTGCGCTTCTCCACCACCGATTGGTGGATATGCATCGAGGAACCCGGCTGGTTGGCAAGCGGCTTCGACATGAAGGTGGCATAGATGCCGTGCTTCATCGCCGCCTGGCGCACGGTGCGCTTGAACAGGAACGCCTGGTCGGCAAGTTCCAGCGGATTGCCGTGGTTGAAGTTGATCTCCATCTGCGCCGAGCCTGATTCATGGACCAGCGTGTCGACGTCGATTTCCGAGCGTTCGCAGTAATCGTAGACGTCTTCGAAGATGTGATCGAACTCGTTCACCGCATCGATGCCGTAAGCCTGGCTGCCCGTCTCGGCGCGGCCGGACTTGCCGATCGGCGGCAGCAGCGGCAGGTCGGGGTCGGTGTTGACCTGGACCAGGTAGAATTCCAGTTCCGGTGCCACGACCGGCTTCCAGCCCTTGTCGTCATAAAGCTCGAGCACACGCTTCAGCACATAGCGGGAGGCATGTTCCACGGGCTTGTCGTTGACGTCATAGCAATCGTGAATGACCTGCGCGGTCGGGTCCTTGTACCAGGGCACGATGCGGATCGTGTTGGGATCGGGGCGCAGATAGACGTCCGGGTCCTGGAAGGAGCCCATCGTGTCTTCCTCGATATCTGGATAGTCGCCGGTGACAGTCTGCAGGAACACGGAACTCGGCAAACGCAGGCCGTCATCGCGGACACCCTTCATGAACTTGGTCGCGGGCAGGATCTTGCCGCGCGGTATCCCGTTCATGTCGGGGACGAGGCACTCGACCTCATCCACTTTTCGTTCGGCAATCCAATCGTCTATATACTTCATGACAAAGAACCATATATCTCAAATGTGATGGTCGGATATGACCTTGTGCGCCAACCAAAGCGGCCGGCAATGCCCGCAGAAACTAGCCTAGAACGGGCCTTTTGTCCAAGCCGGGCCGATATGCACCCAATGCGAGGCTGGCCTTCGCGTTAACGATGGGGCAAATGGAATAGCTGTCCGTCTGTGAAGGAAGAAAGCGATGTCAATTCGACCGAGAATCAGCCTCATCACCCTGGGCGTCCGCGATCTCGCGCGTGCGAGACGGTTTTATGAAACGGGCCTGGGCTGGAGGCCCTCCAGCGCCGGCAATGACGATGTGGTGTTCTTTCAGTTGGCAGGCGGCATGGGCCTTGGTCTGTTCAGCCGCAAATCACTCGCCGAGGATGCGCATATTTCGGATGCCGGTTCCGGTTTCGGCGGCATCACGTTGGCGCAGAACCTCGCATCAAAGGCCGAGGTCGACCGCGTCATCGCGACGGCAGTGGCCGCTGGCGGCACTTTGTTGAAGGCGGCGGAGGACGTGTTCTGGGGCGGCTATTCCGGCTATTTCGCCGATCCCGATGGCCATACCTGGGAGATCGCGTGGAACCCGTTCTTTCCGCTATCCGAGGATGGCGGGATCACGCTGCCCTAGAACTGGGCGAAAACAAAAACGGCGGGACCAATTGGCCCCGCCGCTTTCGCAAAGTCGGATGATTTTCTTAGAGGCCGAGGGCTTCCGCCGCCGGTACGTACTTCTTCTTCAGGTCGTCGGCCACGGCCTTGTAGGTGATCTTGCCTTCATGGACGTTGAGACCGTTCATGAGATGCGGATCAGCGGCCAGCGCCTTCTTGGCACCCTTGTCTGCCAGCGCCAAGGCGAAGGGCAGGGTGGCGTTATTGAGGGCGAAGGTCGAGGTGCGGCTGAGCCCGCCCGGCATGTTGGCAACACAGTAATGGATCACGCCGTCGACGACATAGACCGGGTCGGCATG
>NZ_CAMDRA010000135.1 GCF_945906275.1 Dongia mobilis | reverse complement strand
CCCGCGGGGGGCCTTCCTGCCAGCCTCACTGATGCAATTTTACTCCGGCGTACCGATGCATTTTGTCTCCGGCGTTGACACTGACCCCTGGCGGCCACGCCCGTTTCTCGCAGGAGCAATTATGCCTCGCAAAGCAAGGACTGTCCCTTGGATCGACATCCGCGGCGACAATTTCTACGTCGCTTGGTACGAGCCAAAAGAGCGTCGCACCAAACGTGAATCGCTTCAAACGAACGACGCCCAAGTCGCAACAAGGCGCTTCGCCGACTGGCTCAACCGCGGCGAGCGCCGTACTAGCGGCACTGCTGAAGTAACTTGTGACAAGGTGCTCGACTGCTACCTCAAAGAGCACAGCGAGAAAAAATGCGCCGACCACGCTAGGAACAAATTCGCGACCGTACAGCTTAAGCGGCATTTCGGGGCGCTGAAGCCGACCGAAATCGACGTGCCGGTCTGCCGCGCCTATGTGGATCTGCGGCAAGGCGACGGGGTGACGATCAGCACGATCCGGCGCGAATTGGCGACACTGGCTGCGGCCTTCAAGCACGCCGTGATGTGGAAGCACATGACCCTAGACATGGTGCCGGTGCTGGAAATGCCGCAGAACCAGTATGTGAGGCTCGTCGGCTACTGGACTAAGCCGGAGCTCGATCGCATCCGCGCAGCCGCACAGGAACTGGCCGACGAGAAGGGCGGCGTCTATCTGCGTCTGCCGATCTTTGTCGATCTGGCGTATTACACGGCGTCCCGCAGGGCGGCGATCGAGACGCTGACCCGGGGACAGGTTAATCTGGCCACCGGCCGCATCAATCTGGCCAAAGACGGCGAGCGCAAGACGAAGAAGCGCCGGCCAATCGTGCCGATCGTGCCCGAGATCCGCCCGCTGCTGGAAAAGGCGCTTAACGCCACCAACAGTGACTTTGTGCTGGGCTCCGGCGGCGACAATTGGCGGCTGTTCCAGGACGCCCTGACGCGGGCCGGACTGACCGGCCACGCCCATATGCTGCGCCACTCCCGGGCCACCCATCTGCTTCAGGACGGCGTCGATCCCTACCACGTTGCGGCGCTGCTCGGCGACAGCCTGTCGACCGTCTTGAGGGTCTACGGGCACCACTGCCCAGACTTCCTGGGCACCGTTCTGACACAGCGCAAGACTGGCGCGTAACGACCCATTTTAGGTGTCGGATTGTCGGAAACTGTCGGACGACACGGCCACTAAGTCATTGAAATATATGTGTCGGATGTCGTACGACAAGAAATTTGTCAGTTTTTATAACGCGCCCGCAAGCTGAGCTTCAAATCGGCGCGGGCGCAGAATGATCCGGGGCAGGGAGGCTTGTCAAGTTCGCTTGACGAGGCGGCTCACATGGCCGATGAGTCCGGCCCCTTTCCCCAGCAATCGGCCGGATCATGAGCACCTTCAAAGACGTCCTGTTTTCCATCGAGAATGGCCATGGCCGGATCGTGCTCAACCGGCCCCAGGCGATGAACGCGCTCACCCTCGACATGATAGATGCGATCGCGGCGCAGCTTGCGGCCTGGGAAATGCGCACCGATATCAAGGCCGTCATCATCACCGGTGCCGGCGACAAGGCGTTCTGCGCCGGGGGCGATGTGAAGGCCGTGCACGCGGCCAAACAGCGCGGCGATCTCGGCCTGCTCGAGGATTTCTATCGCCGCGAATACACGCTCAATCATCGCCTCGCCACCTACGGCAAGCCGATCATTGCCGTGATGGACGGGATCGTCATGGGTGGTGGTGCCGGCATTGCCATGAACTGCTCGCATCAGGTGGTGACGCACAAGACGGTCTTCGCCATGCCGGAATGCCGCATCGGCCTGTTCCCGGATGTGGGCGCCGCACACTTTCTCAATCGCTGCCAGCCGGCCCTGGCCCTCGCGCTGGGCCTCCTGGGCCTGAGCTTGCGCGGCCCGGGCGTGATCCGCGCCGGCCTCGCCAAGTACTTCGTCGGCAGCGGGCGTGTCGCCGAGATTGCGCTGGACAACCTCGACGCCCTGCATCTCCCGGTCGATGCGGCCGGGCTCGACCAGTTGCTCCCCAACATCGAACGGGTCTTCGGCCTGAAGACCCTGGACGAAATCATGACGGTCATGAGCGCCAGGCGGGATGCCTGGGCGGTCGAGACATTGAAGGTCCTGCGGGCCTTTTCGCCGACCAGCCTCAGGGTGACCTTCGCGCATCTGACGCGGGCGCGCGGGCAGACCCTGGCCGAGGTCCTCAAGACCGACTTCCGGCTGGTCCAGCATTTCATGGCGGCCCCCGATTTCTTCGAGGGTGTCCGGGCGCAGCTCATTGACAAGGATGGCAGCCCGAAATGGCAGCCGGCCGACCTCGCCGCCGTCACGCCGGACATGGTCGAGGCCTGTTTCGGACCCATGCCCGGCATCAAGGATTGGGCGCCGCAGGTCCATTGAAGGGCGCCCGGCAGCCCTAAGGGCCCGGAAGGCCGGGAAATTTTGGAGATCGCCCTTCACTGGGCTGGCGCGGGATTAACCATTGCTTTACGATGGGTAGCTAGCTTGAGTCCGAATCGCGGCCGTTTTTGGCGTGATTCTGCGCTATTGGGGATTAGCGGTGAAAAAAGCCTATCTGGAAACTATTGCGCTGGTTGAGCTCCTGCATCGCGAGTGCCTTGAAGTGATCAAGGCCGATCTCGATCGGCAGGGCATCCGGGATCTCAACAACGTTCAGGCGATGATCCTGTTCAACATCGGCAGCGACGTGCTGTCGGTCGGCGAACTGACGAACCGGGGCTATTATCTCGGCTCGAACGTCTCCTACAACGTGAAAAAGATGGTCGAGAACGGCTATCTCATTCAGGAACGCTCGCCCCATGATCGGCGCGCGGTCCATGTCCGCCTGTCGGAAAAGGCCCTGGCCGTCGTCCAGAAGATGCATGACATGTACGACAAGCATCTCCAGGCGCTCAATACCGAGACCTTCAAGGATGGCGAACTCGATGGGGTCAATTTGACCCTCCGTCGCCTGGAGCGTTTCTGGGCCGCTTCGATGGACTACGCGCCCCGTTAATCCGGGGATTAAACGCGCCGGATATAGTGGAGATTCTGGAAGAGGCGGCGTAAGGCAATTGCGTCGCCTTTGACGTTTTCCGGTGCTTCGTTGCCGACCAGCACGCGCGCAATCAATTCCGCTGCTTCGTTGCCGACCAGCACGCGCGCAATCAATTCCGCAATCTTGACCATATCCGTGGGCGCGAAACCCCAGCGGGTGATCTCCTGCGTGCCGATGCGGATGCCATTGGCATCGCCCGGCACCTCGGGCAGCGGCAGGCCGATGCTCGTGAACAGGATGTTGGCCGGTTCGATCCGTGCACTGGCCGCATTGCCGCCGCCATAGGGAATCGCATTCAGCGCCACATGCTGGGACATCGTGAACTGGTCGCGCTGCCCTGGCTTGAACACCGCAACACCCGCAGCATCCAGTCCCGCCGCCAGGGCCTGGGCATTGGCGATGCAGGCCTGGGCATAGGCTGGTCCGAATTCCAGAAGATCCAGCACGGCAATGATCATCGCCGCCGTTCTGCCAAGATCGAAATTGGCGGTCAGGCCGGGGAAGGCGATGCGGTCGAGGCGTTCCGCAAGCTCCGGCGCGTTGGTGAGGATCATGCCCGAGGGCGGCCCACCGAAGGACTTATAGGTCGAGCCGGTCATGAGATCGACACCCTCAATGAGCGGTTGCTGGAATTCCCCGCCGGCGATCAGTCCGCCCATATGCGCGGAGTCATAGAGCACGTAGGCACCGACCTCGTCCGCCACCGCGCGGACGGCGGCAAGGTTGTAGGGGAAAAGACACATGCTGCCGGCGACGATGATCAGCTTGGGCCGAATCCGCCTGGCCGCATCGCGCAGTGCGTCCACATCCACATCCATGCGCGCGATATCAAACGGCACGTCGTGGACCTTGAGGCCATAGAGGCCGGCCGCACCAATGGCGTGATGAGTCGGGTGGCCAGCTGCGGCATCCGGGAAAGCCATGATCGCATCACCCGGCCGGCACGTCGCCATATAGGCATAGAGATTGGCAAGCGACCCGCTGCCGACGCGATGCTCGACGAAGCATGCCTTGAAGAGTCGCTTCAACAGCGTCGAGAGCATGACCTCCAGTTGCTCGGCATGTTGCATGCCCTTGTTGTACTTGGCGCCGGGATGACCGAGGTTCGGGCGGCTGCCGATGGTGGAGGCGAGCAGGGCGGAGCCGCGCGGATTGGGGATGTTGGTGCCGGCGTAAAGGTTGATGCAGTCGTGATCGACCAGTTGCTCATGTGCTGCGATCAGCCGGTGCGCTTCGGCATCCAGCGCGTCGAGCGTCATGCCGTCAAAGCGCGCGGCATGCCGTTCAATGAAGGAAGCGGCCCCGGCCGGGATCCAGGGTGATGTCGCGTTACTGGAATCCGGCATGGGCGCCTCGTATGTGCTTCTAGTTGGTGGTAGCCAGCATGGTCCAATCGACGGCGGTACCGCGCTTCAAATCGCGCGCGGCGCGGCGGCCGAGCACATCTGGCAGGTGTTTTGGGGCAAGCCCCTTGCCCGGCCGGATCGAGCGTACATGCTCGGCCCCGATGATATCACCGGCCTTCACATCCTTGACCACATAGAGTGAGCGGCGCAGCGGGCGAATGCCGGCTTCCGACGCGCTGGGGCCATAATGCACCGACCCTACGGCCTCCCAGGCGACGTTGATCGCCTCGATCATCTGCTTGAGTTCCGCCGGTTCCAGGCTGAAGGCGGAATCGACGCCGCCATCGGCGCGGGCGAGGGTGAAGTGCTTCTCGACCAGGGCTGAACCCAAGGCGGTCGCCGCCACCGGCACCGCCGTGCCCATCGTGTGATCCGAGAGGCCGACGACGCAATCGAACATCTCGGTCAGATGCGGAATGGTCTTCAGATAGCTCTCGGCCGGCGGGGTTGGATAGCCGCTGGTGCATTTCAGCAGGATGAGTTCCTTGCAGCCGGCACCGCGCGCGGCCGCCACGGCATCGGCGATCTCGCCCAGTTCCGAAGCACCGGTCGACATGATCATCGGTTTGCCGGTCCTCGCCACATACTGGATGAGCGGAATGTCGCACAGTTCCAGTGACGCGATCTTGTAGGCGGGTGCTCCCAACTGCTCCAGCATGTCGACGGCCGTGTGATCGAAGGGCGAGCTGAACACAGCGATCCCCAGTTCGCGACCGAGCGCAAACAGCGGCTCATGCCATTCCCAGGGCATGGCGGCTTCCTTGTAGAGGTCATAGAGGCGCGCGCCGTCCCACAATCCCCCCTTCACGCGGAAATCCGGACCGTCATGGTCGATGGTGATGGTGTCGGCCCGGTAGCTCTGCAGCTTCAAGGCATCGGCGCCGGCCTTCTTGGCCTCGCGCAGGATGTTCTTGGCGCGCTCCAGGCTGCCATTGTGGTTGGCCGAGAGCTCGGCGATGACATAAGGTGGGCGGTCGCGACCGATCTCCCGCCCGGCAATGGTAACGCGCTGCATCAGGCCTCCTTGCGCTGGGCCGGGTAGGAGTGGAAATACCCATCCGCGGCCAGGCTGTATTCTGCTCGAATGAAGAGTGACAGTGAAGCTAGGTTATCGGGCAGGATTTTGGCATAAAAATGTGCCCCGGGCGCAAGTTGCCGCACTGCTTTGAGGAGGACGGCGCCGATCCCTTGGCGGTGATGCGACCGCGCGGTCGCGATCGAGATCAGATATTCCGGCCGGCCATTGTCCTCGCCGATCCAATCCAGACGCACATAGGCCACGGGAACGCCGTCGACCTCAGCGATCAGAAACCAGTCGGCGACCGCCGACAGACGTTCATTGAGCCAGTGATGGTGCTCTTCCAGCGAAGGGACGGCCGGATTGAGGGCGTAGCGCCGCGTCTCCGGCGCACGCTGCCAATCCATCAGCAGCGCTTCGTCACTGGCCTCGACAATGCGCAGATGCAGTTTGCGGCCATCGCGCAACGCCAAAGGCGGCAGCAGGGCGACGACGACACGCTGTGTGCCGCGGCCGTCGCACAGTCTTGTCGCGGCCAGTGCCATTTCGCGGCACCGCTTCGGATCGGCCCGCAAGGCACGCAGCTGCTCTGTCAGTTTGACGGCAACCGAGGCGCGCGGTTCGTCGGTCAGGAAGCCGGCGGTAAGGCCGGCGCCGGCCCGTGCCACGATCGCCGCATTGTCCCGTTGATTTTCCGCGATGCCGATTTGCAAAGTGGGGAGACCGAGGCAGCCGCGTTCCCAGGTTGAAGTACCGGGTGCGCCGATGGCGAGGTCGGCCGCCACCATCATGCCGGCCATGTCGGCGACATCGGTCCACAGGCGCGCTCGATCGCCCATGCCTGCGACCTGGGCCCTCACTGTCTCGATATGGGGTGCGCGGCCGCCCAGAACGACATCGACGTCGAGTCCGTCTTCTTGCGCCAGCACGTCCAGCGCAAGCCCAGTTCCATTGAGCGGATCCACGCCACCGAAGGCAACCAGCACCCGCTGCAACGGATTGGCGGGTTCCGAGGCCCTCATTTCCTGGGTCCGCGTGGCGCGGCGCGCGTGAAACTGTTGGCGCAGCAGGGCGACATCGGGGCCGAGCAGCAGGCGGCCGGCCCGGGCATTCAATGACTGGTAGCGCGACGGCGGAATGCCTGGGGTCGGATTGATGATGATGTCGGCATCCATCCGGCGATTTGCAAGGTCGTCGAAATAGACGATGCGATCGGCAAATCGGCGAGATCGCGCAGCGAAGTCGACCGGCACATCGTAGTCGTCGATCACCAGGACGTCGCAGTGGCCGACGACGGTGCCGATCTGTTCGGCATGAGCGGCGAGATCGTATCCCTCCAGGCGGATCAGGGAATGGTCGGGCACATTACTGTCGAGGAAGTCGATCGACTCCCGCGTCGCCGCCCAGTAGCAACGCCAGCCCAATCCCTCGAGACGCATCAGGAGGGCATGGCAGCGCATGGCATGACCCATGCCGATGGCTTCGCTGGCGGTCGAGCGGAACACGGCAATTCCGGCAGCCGGATCGGCCGCCATGGCCGAGCGCACGCGGTGCTGCACATTGGCCAAAGCGAGATCGGGGATCTGGTTGATCTGTGACAGGGCCTCCTGCCAGTTCGGCACCCGGTCGTGCGGCAACGCGGCGAACAATCGCCTGAAGAAGGCAAGGTCCTCCGGGTAGTCGAGCGTCCAGCGCTGCTGATTGGCTGGCCAGCCGGGACCGATCACGCTGGCGCGGCGAATTTCGGGACTGCGACGCAGCCACGGTGTGACATGCTCGCGGTCATAGGTTTCGGTCGCGTCGTGGGCTGCGCGTTCCAGCGCAGTCCGGGTGAATGCCTCGCAATCCAGTCCGTGAGGAAACAGGCGCGGCATGTTGTTGGCGGCAAAATCCGCATCATTGTCGGCCCGTGCCGCAATGACCGCTTCGCACAACGCCGGATCGATCAGCGGGCAGTCGCTGGTGACGCGCAGGATCACATCGGCATTGACTGCTTGCGCAGCTCCGAGATAGCGGCCGAGGACGTCATGCTCGTCGCCCCGAAAGACGACGGCACCGAGGCTTTCGGCAAGGGCGGCAACCTCGTCATCGGCTGGTTGGGTCGTGGTGGCGATCACGACCATGTCGGCGTTCTTGACCAGCCGCAGGCGGCCGATCACATGTTCGAGGACTGTTTTGTCACCAAGCCGCTGCAGGATCTTGCCGGGCAGGCGCGACGAGCCCTTGCGGGCCTGGACGATGATGGCGGTACGGCCCTTGGTGGTCGCGCGCAGATCCTTGCCGTAGGACCTGGCCCAGTTCCGCCAATGCAGTTCGATGTCGTGCAGGTCCATCGCGGTTGTGCCGTCCTATGCCAGTATGCTGCGCACGAACTGCTGCAGTCGGATCGGCATGCTGATGTTCTGTTGTGTCAGCAGCGCAACCTTCGTGCCGCAGGAATGAATGGTCGGATCGACCGCGATGCCGAGTGCCTTGGCGATGCGGTGAAGCCGCGCCATGATCTGGTCGTGATCGAAATCGGGAAATAGTGTGCCACGGACGTTCTTGTCCTTGAGGCTCCATTGATAGCCCCAGCCAGGGCGCCAATTGCTGACGCCATCGTCCGCCGGCCCGCCTCGCGCAGACCTGGCCGACAGCATTGAGTCGAGCCGGTCCATGATTGTCTGCGCGCCCATGCGGTCAGCGTCGTAGCTCATGCTGGTAACGAAGGCCTCGCGCATCTGCGCGGTGTAGTCAAGGCTCGGCTTGCCGGCGAGATGATCAACCAGCATGGCGATCGCCTGTTCGACGGAATGGGCGACCGGGTTGACACGGTTCGCGACATAGCGCCCGACCGCCGGGCTCTTGGTTGCCATGACGCAGAGCGCAGGATGATCCAGCGCGATGGCTTCGACACCTGTCGTGCAGTTCGTCTGGATGAGGGCTTCCGACGCCAGGATCCAGGGAATCGACGGTCCCTCGCGGACCACCGACAGGCGCGCTTCGCCTTTGAAGTGATCGAGCCAGGTGTCGATGCGCTCGCTCGGATGCGGCCGAAGGATGATCGACATATCCGGCAGGCGCTCGAGCAGCTGCTGGATTATGCTGACCACGGCGCGGTGGTTATCTTCTTCCATCGCGAGATAGTTCTCGATGAAAAGGCGGGCAGCGGGGTCGGCGAGGTCGAGCTTGCCTTGGCGCGCCTGGTCCTGGACCATGAAGTCCACCGGCCCCTTCTCGGAATTGGTCCAGCCGAGATTGGTATTGATCAGCAGGAAGCGGCCAAAGCGTTTGCGGATCGCGTTGACGTCGCTTTCATGGATGCTGCGCATGTTCGCGCGCAACAGGTCCCAGCGCGGATTGATGGTCATGTGGATGCGGTCTGACGCAAAGTGAAAGCGCTGCCGCATTGACCCGGTGTTGGTTTCGCCGCCGATGAAGATCGCATCGGTGTGGCGGACCGCGTCGTCGGCGATCCAGCGCAGTTCATCGGGCTTGGTGACCAGTCCGGGAACTTCCTCCTCGATCGCGGCAACGATGTAGCCCAGTTCCCGCACGCGCATGATCGTGCGCGCATCGCGCTGGGTCAGGCTCTTGGAGAGATAGATGCCGGGCGGCATGAAATCGACGTTCCGCTCGATCAGCCATTTTTGGCCGAGGATCACTTCAAAGCCGCGCGCCAGGGCGAGCACCGCGAGCAGCAGCCGCGAATCGAGTTCGCGAGACGAAATTTCCATTGGAAGATATAGCATGCGCCGCAAACTGGCCGACGGCGCGCTAGCTGTGCCTGGTGCTGCTGATGGCGTAGTAAACAAGAGAATTTCCCTTATTTGTCATAATCTTAGCTCGGCATCCGTTGAGGATCGCACCGTCCCGTCAGCCCCGTCTGCCAGCCGTCCCGGGACTATTGTCAAAACCATCCCGGCCAAGGTCCTCAAAACGTCTCTGACCCTCGATTATGCCCCATGCTCCGGGGCGGCGGGGCTATTTACCGCGAGATGGCGTCGGATCGCAATTATGGAACCATCCTGACTTTTTTTAAGGGTATCGTCGTCGATCACCGCGGCCTGCTCAGATCATCTTCCTGAGGGAAGCGGCATCGAGCCATTGGGTGTTGATGTCGCTGGCGAAACGGAAACCCTCGGCCACCCTTGCCGCGCCGTCCTGGGCGAAGGAACGGCGGTGCCAATAGGTGAAGACCGGCTCGATTACATAGCGGTCCTCGAGCTCGATGGTGGATCGGCTGTCATCCTCGGTGATCATCACCTCATGGAGCTTCTCGCCGGGGCGGATGCCGATGATGCTGTGCGGCAGGCCGGGGGCCAGGCAATTGGCCAGTTCGGTCACCTTCATCGAGGGGATCTTGGGCACGAAGATCTCGCCGCCGCGCATGATCTCCATGCTGGAGAGCACGAAGGCGACACCCTGGTCGAGGGTGATCCAGAAGCGCGTCATGCGCGCGTCGGTGATGGGGATGGTCTTGGCGCCCTTGGCGACCAGTTCCTGAATGACCGGCACGATCGAGCCCCTGGACCCGATCACATTGCCATAGCGCACGACCGAGAAAATCGGGTCATGGCCGCCCGAAAGCGCGTTGGCGGCGATGAAGATCTTGTCGGAGGCGAGCTTCGAGGCGCCGTAGAGATTGACCGGGTTGGCGGCCTTGTCGGTCGAAAGCGCCACGACCCGCTTCACCTTGTTCTTGATCGCCGCCTGCACCACGTTCTCGGCGCCGATCACGTTGGTATGGATGCATTCGAACGGGTTGTATTCCGCCGCCGGCACCTGTTTGAGGGCCGCCGCGTGGATGATGTAGTCGACATCCCGCGTCGCCATCTCGAGCCGCTGCCCGTCGCGCACGTCGCCGATGAAATAGCGCAGGCTGGGGTATTTCTCCTGGCTGAGGTCCTGCTGCATCTCCCACTGCTTCAACTCGTCGCGCGAGAAGATGATCAGGCGCTTCGGCTTCCAATCCTTGAGCACGCGCCGGATGAATGCCTTGCCGAACGAGCCAGTCCCACCCGTCACCAGGATCGATTTCCCGTTCAGATCGGGAAGTGCCGTCTCAAACATGTCGTAATGCC
>NZ_CAMDRA010000134.1 GCF_945906275.1 Dongia mobilis | reverse complement strand
GAAGGCTCCTCGACCAATGCCTGGATCGTGACGAAAGCAGGGGAGGTGGTGACCCATGCCAGGAACCACGACATCCTGGGCGGCGTCACGCGCCAGGCACTCCTGGAGCTGGTCACGAGCGCTGGCATCAAGCTGGTGGAACGCAGCTTCACTGTCACAGAGGCGTTCGCCGCCAGCGAAGCCTTCCTGACCTCGTCATCGGCCTTCATCGTGCCGGTGACCAGGATTGACGGCAAGGCGGTGGGCAATGGCAAGCCCGGCCCGATCACCCAGAAGCTCCGCGAGATCTATGTCGAGGGCGTCGACCGGCAGATCAGAGCCGCCTCATGACGGCGCGGCCTGCCGCGTTGCTGTTCGACTGGGACAATACCCTGGTCGATTCCTGGAGCGTCATCCACGCCGCGATGAACGAGACGCTGGAGGCCATGGGTCATCCGCGCTGGTCGCGCTCGGAAGCGGAGACACGCATCCGCGCGTCGATGCGCGACAGCTTCCCGAGCCTGTTCGGCGAGCGGTGGCACGACGCCGAGAGGATCTTCTATGCTGCCTTCGAACGGTTGCACATGGATCAGTTGGTGCCGTTGCCGGGCGCTGCCGACTTGTTGGCCTGGGCGGCCGGAGCGGGCTTCTACCTTGGCGTGGTGAGCAACAAGCGCGGCGCCTATCTGCGCAAGGAAGCGACGCATCTTGGCTGGGACAAGTACTTTGCGGCCCTGGCCGGCGCCGGCGATGCGGCCAGGGACAAGCCTGCCCGCGAACATGTTCAACTCGCTCTCGATCCCGGCAACCTGCAGCCCGGAGCCCATGTCTGGTTCATCGGTGATACCGATATCGATTTGATTTGCGGCCATAATAACGGCTGTGTGCCGGTCCTGATCCGACCCCAGCCACCGCATCCGGGCGAATTCGGTCCGGCAGCCCCACAGCACTATTTTCCTGCACTTTCAGGACTGCAGGCGGCCCTCCAGGCGCTCTAGCCCGATTCCAGCCGCCGTGCCGGCTGACAGAGATTTCATTCTGTCAAGTTCTGTGTTAACCAAGCAACAGGTCAGGGTCATGGTCCGGACGTGGCAATCGTGCCCTGGCCCCGCATGAATTACAGCCAAATAACGAAATGGCCTAAAATGGGCCCAACGAGAAAAGGATAGGACGATGGCAAACGAAAAATCACAAAGCGTCCAGGACGTCTTCCTCAACAATATCCGCAAGAACAAGATCCCGGTCACGATCTTCCTGGTCAATGGCGTAAAATTGCAGGGCATCGTCACATGGTTCGATAATTTTTCCGTGCTGCTGCGCCGCGATTCACATGTCCAGCTGGTCTACAAGCACGCGATCTCGACCATCATGCCGGGCACGCCGATTCAACTGTTCGAGCCCGTGAAAGAGGGCGACGAAGCCTGAACAGGTTGAAACTCGTGAGCGGCTATTTAGCCACGAAAGTTGGAAATTGACGGCAACCATTGAACAGGCCGGCGGGGCGCATCTCGACCTCGACGGTATTCGCCATGGCGACCGCACGCTGGTCATCCATCCGGTCTTCAAGACCGGACCGCGCGCCCAGTACAGCGGCGGTCGCACCCCGGAGTCCCGGCTCGAGGAAGCCTGTGGCCTCGCCCGCGCCATCGACTTGAATGTCGTGGCCGCGGAATGCGTGCGCATCAACGATCCCAAGCCCAACACTCTCATGGGCTCGGGCAATGTCGAGCGCATCGCCGAGCGCGTCAAGGCGGAGGAGATCGACCTTATTGTCTTCGACGCATCGCTGACCCCGGTGCAGCAGCGCAATCTGGAGACCGAATGGAAGGCCAAGGTCATCGACCGTACCGGGCTTATCCTCGAGATCTTCGGCGAGCGCGCCCGCACCCGAGAAGGCCAGATGCAGGTCGAACTCGCAGCCTTGTCCTATCAACGCAGCCGGCTGGTCCGTTCCTGGACCCATCTTGAGCGGCAACGCGGTGGCTTCGGCTTCATCGGCGGCCCTGGTGAAAGCCAGATCGAAATGGATCGCCGCTTGATCGACGAACGCATCGTCCGCATCAAGAAGGACCTTGAGGATGTGAAACGCACCCGCGCCCTGCATCGCCAGGCCCGGAAACGCGTGCCCTATCCAGTGGTCGCCTTGGTCGGCTACACCAATGCCGGCAAGTCGACCTTGTTCAACCGCCTCACCAACGCCTCGGTGATGGCAGCCGACCTGCTGTTCGCGACGCTCGACCCAACCATGCGCCGGGTGCATCTGCCCTCGGGACGCGAGATCATCCTGTCGGATACCGTGGGCTTCATCTCCGACCTGCCCACCGAATTGGTGGCAGCCTTCCGCGCGACGCTTGAAGAAGTCTTGGAAGCCGACGTCATCCTCCATGTCCGCGACGTGGCGCATCCCGAGACGGACGGCCAGAAAGCCGATGTCGAAGCCGTGCTGGCTGGTCTCGGCCTTGGCCACGAAGTGACCGATACGATGTTCGAGATCCTCAACAAGATCGATCTCCTCGACGAACCGGCACGCGACGCCCTGTTGACGCAGGCTAGCCGCGATCAACGCCAGATGCCCATCTCGGCATTGACCGGCGCCGGCATCGACGGTTTGCTAGCGGCGGTGGATGCACGCCTTGCCGCACAGCGCAGGGTCGAAACCTATCGCCTCGGCCATGACGAAGGTGCCGCGCAAGCCTGGCTCTACAGCCATGGCGAAGTGCTGGAGCGCGTCGATGACGAGGACGTCACGGAGATCACGGTGCGTCTCGCGCCCGAAGACGTTCAGCGCTTCGAGCGCCAACGCAGCGACAAGGCGAATGCAATGAACAAGGATAATCGTTGATGACTGGAATTCCGGTACCGACACGACAGGAAATCGTCGACCTGTTGCTGGCTGTGCTCGCTGGCACCAGCAGTCGCCTCGCGGCTGCCGAATGGGCTGCCGAGGTGCAGGAGAATATCGAAAGCGAAGACCCGGAAGCAGTCGACCCAGAGATGTGGCACCTGCTGCGCCTGGCGGCGAGCCTCGATGTCAAATCCGGCGAGGCCTACCTGCACAGCGAGAACGATATCAAGGAATGGATCGAAGGGCGCAAGTGACAACATCCATGCATCCCAGGGTCAACAAGGAAGCCGTAGCCGACCTCATCCGGGAGGTGGCCGCCGCCGAGATCCTGCCGCGCTTCCGCAATCTGAAAGAAGGCGATACGCGCCAGAAATCGCCCGGCGATTTCGTCACCATCGCCGATGAATCTGCGGAACTGGCGTTGACGCCAGGTCTGCTCGCGATCCTGCCCGGTTCCGTGGTGGTCGGCGAGGAAGCGACCGCCAAGAACCCCGATGTCATGAAGGCACTGGCCGGCACGGCGCCGGTTTGGGTCGTCGATCCAATCGACGGCACCGGAAATTTCGCCAGCGGCAATGAAGGTTTTGTCTCTATGCTGGCGCTCATCCAGGGCGATGATGTGCTGGCGAGTTGGATCTTCCATCCTGTGACCGGCCAGATGACCATCGCCTTGAAGGGTGAGGGCGTTACCATCGATGGCCGGGAGATTGCGCCCTTCAAGCCGGTCGCCGAGCCGAAGGGCGTACTCGCCTATGGGTCGCGCGGTGTCCCCGGCATCGCTGAACTGGTCGATCAGCGTCGCGCCCGCCTCAACCAGGTGAAAAGTTCACGCGCCGCCGGCATCGACTATGTGCGCATGGCGCAAGGCGAGATCGATTTCACCTACTTCAGCGGCATCATGCCCTGGGATCATGCGCCGGGCGCCATGGTCATCCGCGAACTTGGCGGTCATATTGGCTACATCCGCGGCGACGAAAGCTATCGTCCGAGCCAGGCGCTGCAGGCCGCCGGCATTCTCGCCGCCATCAGCCACGACACTTGGCGTGATGTGCACAGCAAACTCTTCGGCGAGAAATAGAGGCGGCAAATGAAAGTCACGTTCCTGGGTCTAGGCGTCATGGGTTTCCCGATGGCTGGGCACCTCATGCGCAACGGTCATGCAGTCACGGTTTACAACCGCTCGGCAACGAAAGCCGTGAAATGGGTCGAGACTCATGGCGGCACCTCCGCAGCGACACCGGCTCTGGCTGCCAAGGGCGCCGAAATCGTCTTCGCCTGTGTCGGCAATGACGACGACCTTCGCTCCATCATCTATGGGGAGGAGGGCGCTTTTGCAGGCATGAGCCTCGGTTCGCTCTTCGTCGATCACACCACGGCTTCGGCTGAAGTCGCCCGGGAGCTGGATGCAGCGGCGCGCGACGCCGGTTTCGGTTTCCTCGACGCACCGGTCTCGGGCGGACAGGCGGGCGCCGAGAACGGCAAGCTCACCGTCATGGTCGGCGGTGCGCAACAGGATTTCGACCGCGCAAAGCCGGTCATCGATTCATATGCCAGCGCCTGCGAGTTGCTGGGGCCAGTCGGTTCCGGCCAGCTGGCCAAGATGGTCAACCAGATCTGCATCGCCGGCCTTGTCCAGGCACTCGCGGAAGGCATGCACTTCGCCCAGGCAGCTGGCCTCGACGGCGCCAAGGTGGTCGAGGTGATCTCCAAGGGTGCCGCGCAATCCTGGCAGATGGAAAATCGCGCGCTCACTATGCTACAGGGCAAGTTTGAGTTCGGCTTTGCCGTCGATTGGATGCGCAAGGATCTTGGCATCTGCCTTGCTGAAGCGAAACGGAACGGCGCCCAGTTGCCGGTGACGGCCCTGGTCGACCAGTTCTACGCCCGCGTCCAGAAGCGCGGCGGCGGCCGCTGGGATACCTCGTCCCTGATGCAGCCGCTATCAAAACCATAAGCCACGCGCGCTATTGAGGGAATTCCTATGACCGACGATACCAGCCAGGAATTCCTCGATGAGTTATTGGCTCAGGAAAAGCGGCTGGTCTTTCCGCGCTTTGACAATGACACGGCGATCTCCCTTGGCCTTCTGCTGGTGGATATGGCGCGGCAGCGCTCGTTGCCAGTCACCATCGATATCACCCGTGCCGGGCACCAGCTGTTCCACGTGGCGCTGCCGGGAACCTCCGCCGACAATGACGAATGGGTAAAGCGCAAGGTCGCCACGGTGATGCGTTTCGCGCCATTCATCTTTCTATATGGGCCGCTCAACGGCCGCGAAGGGCGTCGATTTCTGCACGCGCTATCTGCTCGATCCGATGCGCTACGCGCCGCAAGGCGGGTCGTTCCCGATCATCGTCGCGGGCACGGGCGTCGTCGGCACCGTCACCATCTCGGGCCTGCCTCAGGCCGAGGATCATGCTTTCGCGGTTGATGGGCTGACCCGGTTCCTGGCGGAAAAGATATAGGCCTTGCCCCGGCTTAAACCGCGAACAGCTGCGCCGCCCGCGCCAGCGCGCTCTTGTCGGCCATGATGTCCCCGGGCTTGTTGCCATAGCCCTGCAACGACCCGCCCCAGCGCATGCCGAGATACTTCGCTGTCCATCGCAGTGACCCTAACAGTGGGTCGGCCTGCGCGGTATCGAGATCGCTCAACATGGTGACGGCCCACATCGTCTTGCCCACCATGCGGGGGCGAAAATCGATGCCTGGCACACGCATCCAGGCACTCCAATGGTCGAGATAGAGTTTGGCATCCGCGGGCAAGGCGTACCAATAGACCGGGGCCACGAAAACGAGATCCGTGGCGGCCAGCGTCGCATCCAGGAGCACGCGGCCATTCCCCTCGGGCATCGGATAAACGCCATCGCCCGCATGCCGGATGTCATTGAAATCCGGCAAGGGCAGATCCGCATGGCGCAACCAGATCTGCTTGACCGACACCGGCAGGGCCTTGGCCGCTTCCCGCGCCAGAGTCTCCGTGTTTCCGTCCTTGCGCCGGCTGGACGATAGAAACAGAAAATGGCGTTGGGCCTCGGTCATCGGAGCGTTCCTCAAATGAAATGATCAACTTGATCCGCAAACTCGCTGGCTGGTGCGAAAATGACAAACGACATTCCTTGCGCTTCAGGATAGTTTTGCTCACCTGATATAATGAATGTGCCAATGACTGATCGTCGCTTGCTTCCAACCTTGCCGCTCGGTGCCTTGCGCGCTTTCGATGCCGCTGCCCGACACGGCAGTTTCAAGGCGGCCGCCCTCGAACTATCGGTGACGCCGGCAGCGGTCAGCCATCAGATCAAGGGGTTGGAGAAGCGCCTCGGCACGACCCTGTTTGACCGGCTCAATCGCGGCCTGCGCCTGACCTCGGCCGGCCAGCGTTTGGCGATGGTCACAATGGAGTCATTCACGCGGCTCGATGCGGGACTGCGCGAACTCGATGCCTCTGGGCTGACGAATGGATCGGCGATGCTTTCCATCAGTGCCGCGCCGTCGATCGCAGCCAAATGGCTGGTACCGCGTCTTCACCGCTTCCAGGCGGCGCATCCGGCAATCGAGCTGCGGCTGCAATCCGGCGATGCGTTGGCCGACGTCACCAGCGGTTCCGGTATTGACGTCGCCCTGCGCTATGGCACCGGTCACTACGGCGCGGATGTCAGCGAAACGCAGCTCTGGCTGCCGGGCGAGATCGTGGTCGTCTGTGCCCCGACTTTGGCGCAGGGCGGCAGCCTCGGATCACCAATGGATGTCTTGCACCATCCGCTGCTGCGCACATCCCTGCCGGCCAGGCGCGAAGCTGGGAAACAGGCTGCAGGCGGCGCTGGCACCGAGCTTGGCGGATGGTCGGCCTGGCTGGCAGCGGCGGGGATCGATCCCGCCACGATCGCTTCATCGACGATGCGCGGTCCGCTTTTCGGCTCCTCGCATCTCGCCATCGATGCGGCGGCAGCGGGGAGGGGGCTTGCCCTTGCGCCGCGCATTCTGGTGGCCGATGACATTGCTGCCGGCCGGCTGGTCGAGCCCTTTCCGATTGCCGTCCCGGACCCGTTCGCCTATTGGCTGGTCCATGCCACCCGACGGGCGGCGGAGCCGAGCATTCGGGCGTTTGCCCGGTGGATCAAGGATGAGGCACTGAGAACAAGCGGGGCGTGATGGGACGTCAACTCACGACGATCGGTTTCGATGCCGATGACACGCTCTGGCAGAACGAGCATTTCTTCCGGCTGACCGAGGCGCGTTTTGCAGCGCTGCTGGCCGACCATGCACCGCCCGAGGCGATTTCCGGCCATCTGTTGGAGGTCGAGCGGCGCAATCTGCAATTCTATGGCTACGGAATCAAGGGCTTCACCCTCTCGATGGTCGAGACCGCGATCACCTTGACGGGGGGCAGGGTGCCAGCACCCGTGATCGCTGAGATCCTGTCGGCCGGCCGCGAGATGTTGACCCATCCCGTTGAAACCATGCCCCACGCGCGCGAGACGCTGGAACTTCTCTCCGGAACCTACCGATTGGTTCTGATCACCAAGGGCGACCTCTTCGACCAGGAACGCAAACTTGCCCAGTCAGGCCTGGGTGACTTGTTCGACGCGGTTGAGATCGTGTCCGAGAAATCCCCGACCACCTACCAGACCGTGTTCAAGCGGCACGGCGATGGCGCTGCCCACAGCATGATGGTCGGCAATTCCCTGAAATCCGATATCGTCCCGGCAATCGAGGCGGGGAGTTGGGCCGCCTACATCCCGCATCAATTAACCTGGGCATTGGAGCATAGCGAAGCCCCCGTTGGATCCCCGCGCTTCCGGCAGCTGGAACATCTTGGGAAACTTAATTCTCTGATTATGGAAATCAGTACATAGTTAATGTCGAACATTAATAATATCAGTTAATCTTCTTAATATAAATAATTAATACTGATCATAATGTTGATCGTTGTTGCGCTTGACTAATGCATGCGTCATGCATATAAATGAAGCATGTAATCTACCATGCGAGTCGAGCCATGACTTCCATCGTACCAGCCATTTTGCCCTTCGCCCTGATCGGCGTGCCGATCGATTCAGTCGGCGGGTCCGGCGGCACCGAACTCAGTCCAGCGCGCTTGCGTGATCTGGGGTCCTGGTCGGAGATCGCCGAGCAGGATCGTGGCGACCTGCCGATCAACATCCGTGACCGGGCACGGGATCCGGAGACCGGTATCATCGGTGCCCGCGACGTCATCCATGTCACCGAGGTCTTGCGGCGCGAAGTGGCGGCCTGCCTCAATGAGGGCTTTCGCCCGATCCTGCTGGGCGGCTGCTGCACCCAGATCGTGGGTGCGCTCGCCGGCGTGCGCGATGTCATCGGCCGGACGGGTGTCGCCTATCTCGACGGCCACCTCGATCTCTATGACGGCGTTACCTCACCGACGGGGGAGGCTGCGGACATGCCGTTGGCGGCGGCCCTCGGGCATGGGGCGAAGAAGCTGATCGATGCTGCCGGCGGCGCCAGCCTGCGCCCGGAGGATGTGGCACTGCTGGGACCGCGCGATGTCGAGGACGCGGCCAGCCGCGGCTCTATCCTACCGGAGCATTTCTCTCCCGCCATCCCACTCTGGACCAATGAGGATATCGCGGCCGAAGGGGCTGCCCAGGTCGCGGCCGATGTGCGTGCCGGATTTGAAGCGGCAAGGCTGCCGTTCTGGCTCGCCGTTGATGTCGACATCATCGACCAGGCCGCCTTTCTGGCCACCGACTATCTGATGCCCGGCGGTTTGAGCTGGGAGTCGTTTGCCAGTCTTTTCAAAGGGCTGGCACAATCACCTCAACTGCTGTGGATCTCGTTCGCCTGCTACAATCCGGAAAAGGATGCGGGCCTCCGCGATGGCAGGCGCCTTGCCCAACTGGTGATCGCGTCATTGCAGGAACAGCAGCCATGAAAAAGTCCGATGCCCGCACCGCCAACCTGCTTGGCGCCCTCTCGCTGATGATGATGGATGCCGTCGGCAAGGAGCTCGGCGACCTTACCGACATTTGCGAGAGTGACTGGGCAGCGCTCATCGTGCTCGACCAATCGCCCGGCATCACGGTCGATCGCCTGGCGCGCATCGTGCGGCTGTCGCAGCCGGGTGCCGTGCGCATGATCAACCGGCTGGTGGAGGAAGGCAGGGTCGAGCGCCAGCAGGGCGCCGACCGCCGCGCGCGGCCGCTTGCCTTGACGCCGGCCGGCCAGCGCCTGGTCCGCGCCATGCTGCTCGGCCGTGAGAAGACCCTCGCCCAAGCCCTTGATACACTTGGTACCGATGAACGCCAGACCCTCGGCAACCTGCTTGAGAAAATGCTGGCCGGCCTCACCACTGACGAACTGTCGGCGGAAACCGCCTGCCGTCTATGTGACGAGCATGCCTGTCCGCAGGAGAGCTGCCCGCTGACACCGGGCTGCAGGTCAGCCGCCTAGTAGCGGCACCGTCTATCAAACATCCCCAGTTCTAATGCAGAGGAGAATCTCCCATGGGACACCTTGCCTTCGCGTCAGCCATCGAAGCGCTGATCAGGGCCTTGTTTTCATTCAATTGCCGGCGGAGAGGCTAGGCCCGTTCCTCGGCCTTGACCTGGTTCCAGGCGGCTTCCATCCGGTCGATGCCGGCGTCGGCAGGGTCAATGCCCTGGGCCCGCAGGATCGCCTCGACGCGGCGGAAGCGGCGCTCGAACTTGGCATTGGCCCGGCGGAGTGCCCCTTCGGGCTCGACCTGGAGGTGGCGGGCGAGGTTGGTGACGGAGAAGAGAAGGTCGCCGACCTCCTCGTCGATCGCCGATTTCCGCGCCGCGCCATCGAGTTCTGCGCGGATTTCCGCCAGTTCCTCCTCGACCTTCGCAGTCACCTCGGCGGCGTTTCGCCAGTCGAAGCCGATGCGGGCGGCGCGTTTCTGCAGCTTGTCGGCGCGGGCGAGGGCCGGGAGGGCGGTGATGACACCGTCGAGGGCCGAGGGCGCCCGCCCCGCGGTGGCGGCAAGCTTGGCGCGTTCCGCCGCCTTATGGCTCTCCCAGGCCACGGTCTGGGCCGCGGCGGAGTTGATCTCGACGCTCGAAAATACATGAGGATGACGCTCTATCATCTTGTTATTGATGGCATCCAGCACGTCGGCCATGGCGAAATCGCCAGCCTCCGAGGCCATCTGGGCGTAGAACACGACCTGGAACATGAGATCGCCCAATTCGCCCACCAATGCCTGCATGTCGCCGGCCTCGATCGCGTCGGCGACTTCGTAAGCTTCTTCAATGGTATGGGGGACGATGCTGCTGAAATTCTGCTCGAGATCCCAGGGGCAGCCCGATTTCGGATCGCGCAATCGCGCCATGATGTCGAGCAGGCGGTCGAGGGATTGGGCGGCGTCGGACATGGGCGTTCTCAAAAAAAGCAGGCGGGGCGGCACTATAGCGAAAATCGGATGAGCGATCCACAAAAGGCGCTTGTCCAATCGGCTTGGCGGTTTAGCCTGGGTCCCATGATTCCCAGCATCGATGCCAGCCCGCTCTTTGGACCGCCCGGTGCCGCGCGCGGGGCGGTGGATCTGGCGATCCTCATGGCGGCCACCGACAGCGGGTTCATGACGCTGCGCCATCTGCCGGATTGGGTCCCGATCCAGCCCGTGGCAATTGACCGGCTGCTGAAGATTTTCGCGCTGCCGCAAGAGGTTACAAACCGTCTTTGGCGCCAGAAATTCGCGGGGCCCCACGCCAACGTCTATCGCGGCTGGTTCCCGCTGCAGGATGGGCACCAGACCTACAAGGAGGGGTATGA
>NZ_CAMDRA010000133.1 GCF_945906275.1 Dongia mobilis | reverse complement strand
GATTGCTCGATCCGGCCGTTTTCATATCCAGCGGCTCCCAACTATTGCCGGTCAGGCAATGAGAATGGCAGCCGGCTGCGTCACAAGCTCATTGAGGTGATTGCCGGTAAGCTGGATGACCATGTCGGCATTGGCGTTGAACGTGCCGGAATGATCGCTGTCGGCATAGATGCGGGTATTCGTACCGTCGGTTTCGACGATCAATCCGTTGCCACCGAATGAGCTGCCAGGTCCGCTACCAAAGCTCCCAACCAGCCCGCCATCCGTGATGCCTCCGGAAAGACCGATCGCCCTGAGGTCGATGCTGTCGCCATCGCTTGCGTTGAAATCACCGATGACGTCGAGATGGCTCAGCGTCGAATGGGAGGTCAGGGCGTACTTGAACTGGTCCGCCCCAGCACCGCCGATCAGGGTATCCCCACCGGCGCCACCGACCAGGATATCGTCCCCCAGACCGGCATCGATCATGTCGGCACCCAAGGTTCCAATCAGTGTCTCGCCATTCCCACTGCCGTTGACCGCGTGGATTGCCGTCACATCAATGACGGCGTCCAGCGCCGCAGAGCTGAAGGCGGTTTCACCACCGTTCAGAGATACGTCGACATTGCTGTCACCGCTATGGTGTCCATCGCTTTGATCCCAGGCGCGAACGGTGATCTCGGCCGTTCCGGACCAGCCGGCATCGGGAACGAACCGGATGCTGCTCGTTGCATCAAGCAAGGTCGCGGCATTGTCACTAACCGCTCCCAGCGTGATCCAGGTGACACCGTGATCGAGACTGTATTGCCAGTCCCCATGGCTGGTATCGGCGCCCGCAATGGCAACGCCGTGAGGGTCGCCGTTGGCGTCCGTGACATGAAGGCCAAGGATCGCCGCAACCAATGAACCCTGGTTGGACGTCGGATCTGCGGAGATCGAGTTCAGTTCCAGGCCATTGCTGATGACCGGCGCGATCTGCTGCGGATTGGAACTGTTGGGTGTTCCTCCCACTACATTGGCCAAGGTCGTCGTGTGCGACATCGGGTCATAGGTCCAAAACTGGTCGACACCCGTCCCGTCCGAGGCGACAAAGAACAACTTGTCGCCGTTGACCGTCAAATGCCTCGGATTCGAATTGCCGCCGCCGACCGACAAATCCGCTACGAGGCTGACAGTGTCCGTTGCCGGATCATAGACGCGCAGCTCATTGCCGTGGGCGACGTCCGACGCCACGAAATAGAGTTTGCCGCCGAGAACCGTGAGTTCGGCAGGAAAGCTGCCGAACGCCTGTTGCGATATATCCTGCACCAAGCTGGCGACCCCGGTTGCCGGATCATAAGTCCAAAGTTCCGTGCCGATGACATCGTTGTAGGCCCTGAAATAGAGCTTTCCATCCAGGACTACGATGTCTTGGGGATTGCCGTCGTAAGGGCCTGAAAGAATGTCAGCCGCAAGGCTGGTATTGCCCGTAGCAGGGTCGTAAACCCACAGTTCCCGGCCATCTACCTCGCCAATTGCATTGAAGTAGAGCTTTCCGCCAAGAGCCGTCAGGTTGCTTGGATTCGAGCCCATCGGCCAAGAACTCGTGCCCATTTCCGTCAGCATGGCAGCACTCTGAGCCGAGGGATCATAGACCCAGAGCTGACTGCCATGCACACCGTCGTCGGCATTGAAATAAAGCTTGCCGTCCATCGCCGTCAGCGATTGCAGTGACGCGCCCATGCTGCCCGGGAGAATGTCCACGGCCAGGGTCGCCGTGCCGGTTGCCGGGTCAAAGACCCACAATTCGGCCCCGTTCGCTCCATCATCGGCGCTGAAATAGAGCTTGCCATCCACCGCCGTCAGGAACTTCGGATTGGAGCTGCCGCCCAGCCACACGTCGGCCGCAAGCGCTGCCGTACCCGTCGCCGGGTCGTAGACCCAAAGCTCCGTCCCGGATGTCGCGTCGGAGCCGGCGAAGTACAACTTGCCGTCCAATGCCACTTGCGCGTTCTCGTAGGTGCCGTTGGGGCCGGGCCAGAGATCCACCACGAGCTGCGCCGTATTGGTTGCCGGGTCATATGCCCAAAGCTCGGTCCCATGTTCTGCGTCGTAGGCATGGAAGAAGACCTTGCCGCCGACTTCGACGCCCTGATTGCTGACCTGAGCATGCGACCCGGGGAATAGGTCGGCATAGACCGAAGAATGGCCGGTCACCGGATCGTAAACCCAAAGCTCCCGACCATGCGTGCTGTCTTCGCTGCTGAAGTATAGCTTGCCGCCGATCGCCTCAACAAAGGCCAGGGCACCAGCGAACGGCTGGTCATTCGCGACAACGGTCTGCTGCGCGACTGGGTTATACACCATCAGCTGGTAGCTACCGTTGACATAGGCCGAGAAGTACATCTTGCCGTCGAGGACGGTCATCTCGGCGGAGAAGGGGCTTGGCGATCCAACCGCGACACTCGTCGTTTGGGTCGCCGGATTGTACACGAAGAGCTTGGACGAGAACGTGGCATCCATGGCCGAGAAATAGAGCTTACCGCCCAACGCCACGAAATTCATCGGGTAGGAACCTGAGGTTCCAGGAATGATGTTGACCACGCTGGAACTGTGCGTTGCCGGGTTGTAGATCCACAACTCAGCGCCACGCGTACTATCGTAGGCGTTGAAGTAAAGCTTGCCATCGATTTCGGTCAGGAATTTCGGATAGGAACTGCTGGCCCCTGGCCAGACATCGCTCGCCAAGCTGGCGGACTGGGTCGCCGGGTCGTAGACCCAGAGCTCGCCCCCATTTGACGGTTTATAAGCCTCGAAATAGAGCTTGCCGCCAGCGGCTGTCAAGTATTGCGGGGACGATCCGCCTGACCCGGGGTAGATGTCGGCGGCAAGACTTGCTGTTTCAGTGGCTGGGTCAAAGACCCAGAGCTCTGCGCCATGGTCCCCGTCATAGGCGCTGAAATAGAACCTGCCCCCCAGTTCGGTAAGATAAGCCGGATTGCCGTTTTGGTTGCCGGCCCAGATATCGGCGGCAAGATGCGTCCGGCCGGTGGCAATGTCGTACGACCAAAGCTCGTTGCCGTGCTGCCCGTCGCTGCCCGTGAAATAGAGCTTGTTGCCGACCTGCATCGTGTACTGCGGAAAGGAGCCGAAGGTCGCGACCTGGACCGGCGCACCGCCATTCGGCGCGATCCAGACGCCCCAACCATCCACAGTTGCCGCGCTGAAGGCAACGGCAGTCACGTTGGAAGACAGCACCGTCGCTTGATTGGGCTCCTCGACTGTGATCGTGTAGCTCTGCGGCGCTGAGTGAGCCGCGCCGTCCCAGGCGATACCGGTCACCGTGTAGGTGCCGGCGGAAAGCGGCGCCCCGGCAGCTACGGTTACCTCGCCGGTCAACGGATTGACCTGGAAGCGCCCGCCCGCATCATCGGTCAAGGCGTAGGCGACACTATCGTTATCGATATCATTCGACTGAAGAGTAATACCGACGGCAGCACCTGCCGCCGCACTGGCCCTGATTGCATTCTCCGCCGCGTCTCCGTCAACTGGCGTCGTCGGCGCATCATTCCAGCCGCCAATATTGATGGTGACAGTCTGCTGTATCGAGCCATCAAGGCTGCTGATGGTGAAGACATCACTGATACTGTGTCCAACACCCAGCGACTGCACCACCGCGTTGTCTTCATCGAGATCGTAGCTCCAATGCCCGTCATGGTCGACCGACCAAGTTCCATAGGTGGCAGTAACGTTGCTGGCGGCCTGCGTGTGCGCTTCGCCAGCATCGGCGTCGCTGACGACGAGTGTGCCGGTGGCATGGAGCTGGTTGTCCTCGATCACTTGGCCGAATGTGTCACCGGTGATGGTTGCGACATGATTGCCGCCGGCGATGGTGACTGTAACCAGTTTGGCCGCGGATCCGTCGGAACTTTGCACTTCGAACGTGTCAGTCAGCGTCTGCCCGATCGGCAGCGCCTTGATGACCGGATTGAGGCTGTCGAGCTGATAGGTCCAGCGTCCGCCGCTGGTGACCGACCAGGTCCCGTAGGTCGCAGCAATATTGCTGACGGCTTTCGCCGAGGACTGGCCGGCATCGAGGTCGCTGATGGTCAAGACGCCGGTTGCTTTGAGGACCCCACCGTCGGTGACGGCACCGGTTGCCGTGCCGGCGATTGTCGGTATGTCGTTGCTGCCGGTGATGGTGATCTTCACCGTCTTCTGCGCAAGACCGTCCTCGCTGACGACGATGAAGGTATCCGTAAGGACTTTGCCGACCCCCAGCGCCTGGACCTTGGCATTGCCGTTGTCGAGCTGATAGCTCCACTGACCGTCGGCATCTATCGACCAGGCGCCGTATTTCGCCGTGCCACTGGCCGCCAGGGCATGGGACTGCCCGGCATCCTTGTCTGTGACGACGAGCGTTCCCGTGGCGATGAGCGTGCCGTCCTCGACCACATTGCCCGTCACTTCACCGCTGATCACCGGCACATCGTCGCGCCCGTTGATGGTGATGGTGATGACCTGGCTGGCTGAACCGTCCTTGCTGTAGACCGTGAAGCTGTCGGTGAGCGTCTCGCCCGCGACCAGGGCCTGGACGGCTGGATCGGCATTGTTGAGCTTGTAGCTCCAGTGACCGCTGCCATCGACCGACCATGTGCCGTGCGCCACCGCCACGTTGGACGCGGCCGTGGTTCCCGACTGCCCCGTATCCGCATCGACAACGCTCAGCGTGCCGGTTGTACGTGCCGTCGCGTCTTCGGTGATGCTGCCGGTCGTCTGGCCGGTTATGACCGGTTCGTCATTGGTGCCGTGGATGGTGACCGTGACGGTCTTGGTCGCCGATCCGTCGAGGCTGGTCACGGTGAAGGTGTCGGTAATTGATTTGCCGGCACCCAGCGCCTGGATCGTCGGATGGGATTATCGAGGGCGTAGTTCCAGGCGCCGTTGGCGTCGATCGACCACGTCCCGTATTTTGCGCTGGCGCCGGAGACGACCCGCATGAAGGACTGCCCGGAATCCGGATCCACGACGACGAGGGTGCCGTTCGTCAGCAGAAGGTTTTCCTCAACCGCGAGGCCGGTGTTGGTGCCGGAGATCGTCGCTTTCTTGTTAGCCATCCGCATGCTCCATTTATTCAAATAATACTGGCACTACCCGCCACCAGACGCCCGTCGGATCGCTTAAGCCATTGGGGATTCAAAGTATCTCTAGCAGGAACAGAAAATTGTCCTAGCGCCTCCGAGCCGCATTAACATTTCTGAATTCACCCACCATGGCAACGGAAAAGTGTATTTGGCATAAAATTATCTTGAAATCACAACAATGCCGAGCGCCCAACCGACTTTGCGCGGCAGACGCCTTACACAGCGACTGCGGATCGGATAAACCCCATCCAGCTGTTTCGTTTTCCGGAGTCCCGATGCCCATCTCGCCTTTCTTGCAGGACGCTTTCGCCCTCGCCCGCCAGCGCGGCTGGTCGCGCCGGCAGATGCTGGCTGCGCTCACCGGCGGTGCCGGTGTTGGCCTGTTGCCCAAATCGTCACGGGCGGTTGCCAAGGAACTGGTCTTTGCGACCTGGGGCGGCGACGAGATCAAGAGTCTCACGCGAGCCTTTGGCAAGAGTTATGAGACGGCGACCGGTACCTCGATCCTGTTCGATGGCACCGGACCCACCGAAGGGGCTATTCGCGCGCTGGTCGATTCCGGCGATGTTACCTGGGACATTTGCGACGCCGATGGCTTTACTGCCTTGCGGCTTGGCACCTCCGGCCATCTCAGCGCCATCGACTACAAGACGGTGGATCCCGCCAAGATCATGCCGCCCTTCGCTTTCACCCATGGCGCGGGCGGCTATGCCTATTCCTATGTGCTCGCCTTTGACACCGAGCGGTTTGCCGGGCGTCCACCCTTGAGCTGGAAGGACTTCTTCGACACCAGGGCTTTCCCTGGCGGCCGCGCGGTCTATCGCTGGATGAACGGCGCCTTCGAAGCGGCGATGATGGCGGCAAGCGACAAGCCAACCAACCCATACCCCATCGACATCAACCTCGCCGTGAACCGCCTCTACAAGCTCAGGCCTCAATTACAGACCTGGGAAAGCGGCCAGCAGGTGCAGCAGATGTTTGTCGACAAGACCATCTCCATGGCCTGTATCTGGCACACCCGCGCGGTGGCACTGGCCAAGTAATCCGAAGGCAAGATCGCCTTCACCTGGGCCGGCGGCATCCTGCATCCCGGTGTCTGGGTGGTGCCGAAGGGGAACCCCGGCGGTATCGATGCCTTCAAGCTGATCAGCCACATGCAGGAACCGGCCCGGCAGATCGAATTCACCAATCTGCAGCGCGTCGGTCCAGCCAACCCGGCAGCGACGGCGGCGATGCCCAAGGCGCTGCGCGATTACGACCCGACGCAACCGGACAATCTCTCGCAGCAGGTGATCGTCGACAGTCAGTGGTGGGCGGATAATTTCGACAAGGCCCGCGCCGAGTTTGCCGACATGCTGCAGCGGTCCTGAGCGGCCTGAACCACCGCCCCGTCCCGCTACATCATCAGCCAGACAGCAATGGCGACCATGCCAAGAAGAAAGGCGCCGATGCCGATGGCAGCGGCGATCTGCCCTTCACTCATCCTAGCCTTGGCCGGCTGATCCCAGCCCTGATAGCCAGGCATGCGCTTCTGCATGACGCTGAGTGAGGCGCGGATGTCGCTGAGCGCGGTGTTTGGCGCCACCGACATGGTGGCATGGGCGATGCCGGCCTGCTCGGCACTGATCCCGTGCCGGGTGGCAACCGAGGTGAGGTCCTGCGCAATGGCATCGCCACCCTTGGCCGGATCGTGGAGCAGGTTGTAGAAGCCGCGTGACGGGTTCGAGAGAATGCCTTCATGAGCATTGCCGGCGAGGGTCTCGCCAATGCTGCGTTCGAACGCGGCGATTCCATCGACATCCAGGCCGGTCAATTGCTTGGTATCGCTGAGGCCGCCGATCTCGATGGTGGTAAGGTCCAGCGACTCGCGCGATTGCGCAGCGGCCAGTTCCACCAGGCGCAGGAACTGGCCCTCATCCGCCATCACCAGCGGCAGATCGAGATCGTCAAGCCCGTCGCCACCGGCAACGTCGCGCGTGAACATCAGCCAATTGTCGTCAGTCGATCGACCCGCCTGTGCTTCCATCGCATAGGCGCGAACGCCGCCGCCGGGTGTCTGCAGGGAAATGAGCGCCGCACGTTTGGCCGCCGGCCGATGCAATTGCCCGATGAAACGTCGCAAATGCGGTCGTTCCTGCGGTACGACAAAGGTCAAGAATGAACAGCCGATCAGGCTTTGCAGACTCTGACCGAGATGTTCGCTGCACGCACCGCGACCCTCCAGAATCCGGCCGGCGAGATCCACCAGGAAAGACAATTCCCAGGTTCCTTGCAAACTCATCGCACATCCCATTGTCGAGCGCCGAACCGAATCCCCACTCAATTTGCAGCAATCCAGGTGCGGCATTGAACAAGGCGGCGTAACCATGCAGGAATAGCGGTTGATAGAAGGTTAATTGGTCCTTTGGGGGGACGGCATGAATGATCTCGCGTTTTTGACAGCGGTCGAGTTGATCGCGCTCTACCGGGCCCATAAGCTGTCGCCGGTTGAGGTCACCGAAGCAACGCTGGCCGCCATCGCCCGTCACAATCCCACCCTCAATGCCTATTGTCAGATCGACCGTGACGGCGCCCTGGCACAGGCGCTGGCATCCGAGGCGCGCTGGCAACGCAACGAACCCTGCGGCCTGGTTGACGGTGTGCCGGTGTCGGTCAAGGATCTGGTCATGACCAAGGGGCTGCCGACGCGACGGGGTTCCCTGCTGGTCGATGCCGATCAGCCGTGGACCGACGATGCCCCGAGCAGCGCCAGCCTGCGTGCCCATGGCGCCGTGATCCTTGGCAAGACCACAACGCCGGAGTTTGGCTGGAAGGGTGTGACGGGTTCGCCCCTCACCGGAATCACGCGCAATCCCTGGAATCCGGCTATGACACCAGGTGGGTCCAGTGGTGGTGCAGCGGTCGCGGCGGCCACCGGCATGGGGGCGCTGCATATCGGCACCGATGGCGGCGGGTCCATCCGCATTCCGGCCAGCTTCACCGGCATCGTCGGCTTCAAGGCAACCTTCGGCCGCGTCCCGGCCTTTCCGCTCTCACCCTTCGGCAGCCTCGCCAATGTCGGCCCGATGACTCGCTCGGTCGCCGATGCCGCGTTGATGTTCTCGGTCATCTCGCGGCCCGACCCGCGCGATTGCCATGCCCTGCCGCCGGAACCGGCCGACTATCATGAGACCCTCAACGGCAACATCGCCGGCTGGCGCATTGCCTTCTCGCCCACCTTGTCGGGCGCCATGGTGGATCCCGAAATCGCCGCCAGCGTGGCAAAGGCGGTGGCACGCTTCGAGGCCCTCGGCGCCAAGGTCGATCTGGTCGAACATGTGCTCGATTCCAGCCTGCTCACCTTCCAGACGCATTGGTTCGGCGGCGCGGCCTTCCTCGTCAGCCAGTTTCCGGAAGAAGCACGCAAGCTGCTGGACCCTGGCCTTGCCCAGGTGGTCGAATTGGGAAGCAGGATCTCGCTCATGGACCACCTTGCCGCGGCAAAAGCCCGCGACGCGATGGGGACCCGGATGAATCAGTTCCATCAGCGATATGACCTGCTGGTGACGCCGACCATGCCGATCCCGGCCTTCCAGGCGGGGCACGACTTCCCGCCCCATGTTGCACACAAGCAATGGTCGGATTGGACCCCCTTCACCTACCCCTTCAATCTGACCCGCCAACCGGCCATTTCGCTGCCATGTGGTCTCACTAGCGCGGGCCTCCCCATTGGCCTGCAGATCGTAGGCCCCCTTTATGCCGACCGTGCCGTGCTCAACGCCGCCCGCGCTTTTGAGCAAAGCCACCCATTTCAGCGGCCGAAAGTCTGATTTCCCTGGGAGAATGACGGATATCGGGTCGTGACATTGGGCCGCATGGTGGACTTGGCAGCCAGCACTATGGTCTATCTCTCTTTGAACCTTGAGGATGTTCCCTGCGATGTCGCCGCTTGAAGATACGTCAAAATGGAGCACGGCGCTGGCGCGCGGCTGGTGCCGCAAATGCCCGCGCTGCGGCCAGGGACGGATGTTCCAGGGCTATCTCAGCATCGCCGAGCAGTGCAGCGCCTGCGCCCTGCCGTTTGAGCCGTTGCGGGCCGATGACGCGCCGGCCTATTTCACCATCTTCATCGTCGGCCACTTCCTGGTAAGCGGATTGCTGATGCTGGAAAGCTATGCGCATCCGCCCACCTGGGTGCAACTGGCCATCTGGCTGCCATTCACGGTGGTCATGTCGCTGGCGCTCCTGCCCTATCTCAAGGGGGCGGTGATGGCCGCGATTTATTGTTCGCACAAGAAGGACTAGGGTGAGCGGGCGTCACAGCGCTTCGCGGTGCCAGCCCTTTGCCCAACCTTCGATCTCCTCGCCCGGCATCGGGCGGGCGACGTGATAGCCCTGCATCTCGTCACAGCCAAGGTCGTTCAACAGATCCCAATCGGCCTGGGTCTCGACGCCTTCGGCGACTGTCTTGAGGTTGAGTTGCTTGGCAAGCTTCAGTGAATATTCCAGCACCCCGAAGAATTGCGGCTGCTCGCACACGCCCGTCACCAGCGCCTGATCGATCTTCACTTCGGTAAAGGGGGTCCTTGCCAACTGCTCCGGCGTGCCCATGCCGGTGCCGAAATCGTCGATCGACAGCCCAAAGCCCATGATGCGCAGGCGGGCCAGCGCTTCGAGCGACGAAGCCTTATCGGTGATGGCGGCGGATTCCGTGACCTCAAGGACAATGCGCCCATGGGCCACATCATGCTGCCGGGCAAGCTGCGCGATGCGCTCTGGCAGGCGCGGCTGATTGAGGGCGTTCTCGGTGAGATTGACCGAGACCGCGATGTCGATGCCGGCATCGCGCCACACCCGCGCCCAGTTGATCGACTTCTCCAGTACGACGTCGGTGATGCCGTCGATGAGACCGGTACGATCGGCCAGCGGGATAAAGGCGCCGGGTGGCACCAGCCCGCGCTCCGGATGCGCCCAGCGAATGAGCGCCTCGGCCGCTGTGACCGATCCATCACTGGCGCGGACGCGGGGCTGAAAATAGGGCACGAACTGCTTGTCGGCAATGGCATGGCGCAGGTCTTCGACGGTGAGATGGACCGACCGTGAGCGCAGCAAGGGGGCAGCCGCGCGGCGTGCCACCAGGCGCACGATGACGGGGCGCAAAGTCTCCGGGCTGATCGGGCGGCGCACCAGTCCGGCCACGTCCAGGCCGAAGCCGTTGGCCATCGCTTCCACCGCGCGGATGATCGGCTCTTCGAGCGCCGAGGCGATGATGAGATGAGCCGCCAGGCGCCGTTCGGCTATGCGGCGCACGAACGCCACGGCATCCATCGATCCCGACGAAGCGCCCGCCTTGATAT
This sequence comes from Dongia mobilis, assembly GCF_945906275.1. Lineage (GTDB taxonomy): Bacteria > Pseudomonadota > Alphaproteobacteria > Dongiales > Dongiaceae > Dongia > Dongia mobilis_A. The sequence continues at coordinate 286 of NZ_CAMDRA010000133.1, read as the reverse complement.
CCGTGATGACCAGGTCGACCGGCAATTGCTGCGCGTCGAGCAGGACCAGCGCATGCTCGACACCCTCCGCCTCTAGGACTTCGGTGGCGCCGCCGTCACGCACCATCTTCGCCGCCATGCGACGGGTCACACTCTGCTCGTCGATCACGAGCACGCGCAGGCCCGATGCCGAAGCGGCCATCGCTATCTCACCGCATGCCGTGGGCGGCCCTGAGTGCTGACGCTCCGGCGCATCATCACGCCTTCGCCTCGAAGATCACATACCAGTTCCTGACGGTCTCGATCG
>NZ_CAMDRA010000132.1 GCF_945906275.1 Dongia mobilis | reverse complement strand
CCACGAATTTTTATCCGTCACGAAGAAAGTAACTCGTGGGTGGTCCGCCTTCGCGGACCCTGACGAGTTGGGAGGGTGGTCCGCCGCAGCCGACGAATGTCGGCCTTCGCCGACGGCGGACCATGACGATGAGTGAACAGCTACCGCCCGACGCCGCGATATTCCGACATCGGCACGGGGGCCGGCGTGCTCAGCAGCCGGTCGATGTGATAGCCCTGGAACATGCCGAAGCCCAGATCGCGGCCGGTGAGATATCCGTCTTCGTCATCGACGCGGGCCAGCGCCAGCACGATGCCGGATTGGCGCAGCCGATCGAAATGCGCGCGCCGGCGCAGCAGTTCGGGGCCGAGGCCCGGCTGCCAGAACACCTTGATCATGTTCGGGTTCAACTGCGAGAGGTCGATCACGTTGATGATCGAGGGCAGCAGCCCGTCGACGGCGACGGTGCCGCCGCGGCCCTGGATGAGATCGCGCGCCGCCAGGAATTCGTTGAAGTTCTGCATGATGTCGCCGATGCGGAACTCGAAATTGAAACGGCGGAGCGAATTCAGCGAGCGTTTCTCGAAGGTCTCGAAATCGCTCGAGAACACGCTTTCGATGTTGATGTTGAGGGAAGCGCGCTGTTCGGGGCGCTTGATGCCCTCGATGGCCTTCAAGATGATGCGGTCGAGGGTCACCGTCATCTGGTTGAAGACGTTCTTGTTGTGGCGCATGTCGACGCCGACCAGCAGATGCTGGCGCAGGGACGCCATGCTGGCGAAGAATTCGCTCATCACCGGGTGAAGGGGCTTCCCCTCCTCGTGAATGGCGATCTGCTGGCTGCGCAGGAACAAATCGGCAAAGCGCGCATCGCCCAGCTGCTTGTAGGCGCTCTCGATCTTGGTGATGTGCTCAAGCAGCAGCATGTCCATCATGTGCGAGACTTGATCGACATTGGCGGCTTGGGCTGCGAGACGGCGCACCAGATCGAGGGCGCGCGGCCGGTCGCGCCGGAGATCGATGATCTGGGTGATGCGGTTGACGTCGACAGCGCCGAAATAGTCCGGCAACTGCCGGCCGATCATGCGCAGGAGTTGCAGCTTGGTGTCGGAGAGGATGCCGGAAACCAGCACCTCCTGATCTGCCACCGTCATCACCAGGCTGGCGAGGCTCAAGCGATAAAGCCGGCAGCCGCGGCCCGAGAAATATTCGTCGAGTCGGTCGGCGAAGGCTTTCAGGAACTCGATCCCCTCCTTGGTGCGGGTGAATTCCTCGAGGTTGAGGACGAGCACATAGGGCACCATGCCGCGGTTGATCGGCGGGTTGGAAATCCAGTCGACGAGTTCGTCGATCTCATTCATGGCGCGGCTACCTGTGCTTGTGTTGGCGGCAAGTATGGGGCCGCTCCCCGAGTCGTCAAGCGAGCCATCTTCCGGGCGAGAATCATGGTTTCAGTTCGACCATGGGTGGTACAAGGAGCGCCGGGTCCAGCCGGGTTTCGTTCCAGTTGAGGCCCCAATGGAGATGCGGGCCGGTGGCGCGACCGGTCTTGCCGACGGCGCCGATCATGTCGCCCTGGCGCAGCTCCTGGCCGGGCACGACGTCGACTCGGGAGAGATGCAGATAGCTCGAATAGAGCCCGAGGCCATGGTCGATGATCACGGTCCCGCCGGTGAGGTAGAAGCCGGTCTCGGCAAGGCGTACCATGCCGTCGGCAGGCGCCACGACGGGCGCACCTTCAGGGGCGGCGATGTCGGTGCCGAAATGCGGCGCCTTGGGCACGCCGTTCAAGATGCGCTGGCTGCCATAGACGCCGCTGATCTGCCCCTTGGCGGGCCAGATGAAATCCATGAGGAAGTCGCGGCGCTGCGACGGGTTGGCGCGCGCCGCCTTGACCTTGGCCTGGTCGGCCTTGATGCGCGCCTCAGTCTCCGGGTCCGGTGTCACCATGTTCTGGTCCAGCTGGTCGATGCGCTGGATCTCATATTGGCGCGGCGCGATGCTCAGCATCTGCTGCTCGGATTTGCCGTCGGCATGGATGATGGTGAGCTGTGCCTCGGGTCCCTGGTCGCGGCCAAAGCCGATCACGAAGCGGCCGTCTGGGGCCACCTCGACCGGCGTCTCGCCCAGCAGCACGGTGGCACCGGGTTCGACCTCGCCGATGACAAAGCCGCCCGGGACGAGATGGCCGTTGAGCTCTACCGCGGTGGCCGGCGTCGCAAATGCGAGCAGCGCGAGAGAGATCGCCAAGCTACGTAGCATCACAGCAACGATCCTTGCGGGGCGGCGGGTGGGGTCTGGCGCTTCTTCGGTTTTTCAGATGCTGCGCCACCGGCCACGGCATCGACCGAGCCGTCGCGAAACTGCACGGTGAGCGTGTCGCCAGCACTGACGGCGGCGGCGGTCAGCACAGGCTTGCCGGCGGCATCACGCACCAAGGCGAAGCCGCGCTCCAGCACCTTTTCGTAGGAATAGCTGTCGAGCAATTGGCCCAGATGATCGAGCGAGGTGCGCTTCCTTGTCATGAGGTCGCTGAGGAGGCGCGGGGCGAGGCCGCCCGCGACTCGTTCGAGGCCGCGATAGTTGCGCTCGAGGCTGAGATGGAAAGCGGCACCCAGCTTGTTGGCGGCAAGGTCGATGGCGCTGCGTGCTTCGGCCAATTGCTGATGCGGCGTCTTCAACTCGGCCCGGAGTTGCGAGAGGCGGTCCTGCCGGAGGCGGAAATAGGGGAGGCGCGCATTGGCCCAGCGTTCCAGCCAGCCGTCGAGGGACTGGGCCTTTTCCTGGATGAGGCGCATCGGTTCGGGAATGCCGCGCGCCAAGCCTTCAAGCGTCAGGCGCGCTTCGCCGAGGCGGCGGTTCATGCCGCTCGAAAGCCGCTGGCCGATTTCGCCCAGTTGCGCCATGAGTTCGGAGCGGACCGGCACCGCCATCTCGGCCGCAGCCGTGGGGGTGGGCGCGCGGCGGTCGGAGGCAAAGTCGATGAGGGTCGTATCCGTCTCATGGCCCACGGCGGAGATGAGCGGAATGGCGCTTTCGGCGGCGGCGCGGACGACGCTCTCCTCGTTGAAGGCCATCAGATCTTCGATGCTGCCGCCACCGCGCGCCACGATGAGGAGATCGGGGCGCGGCACGCTGCCACCCACCTCCAGCGCGTTGAAGCCGCGGATGGCGGCGGCGATCTGTGCTGCAGCCCCTTCGCCCTGCACCAGCACCGGCCAGACCAGCACGTGGCGCGGGAAACGATCAGCGAGGCGGTGGAGGATATCGCGGATGACGGCGCCGGTGGGCGAGGTGACGATGCCGATCACGGCGGGGAGGGTGGGAAGTGGACGCTTTCGTGCCGGGTCGAACAATCCTTCGGCGGCGAGCTTCTTCTTCCGCTCCTCGATCATGCGCAGCAGAGCGCCGATGCCGGCCAGTTCCAGCCGCTCGATCACCAACTGGTATTCGGACCGGTCGCCATAGGTGGTGATGCGGCCGGTAGCGATGACTTCCATACCGTCTTCGGGAATGATGCCGAGGCGCGCGGCATTCCCCTTCCAGCAGACGGATTTCAGGGCCGCGTTCTCGTCCTTCAGCATCAGATAGAGATGGCCGGAGGCGGCGCGCTTGAAGCCGGAAATCTCGCCCTTCACGCGGACGCGGTCGAAGCGGCCCTCCAGCGTGCGCTTGATGGCCTGCGAAAGCTCGCTGACGGTGATTTCCGCCGCATTGTGGCCGGTGCCGGGGAGGCCGGCCGGCCCATCCAGGGGATCCGAATCGATGTCTGTCATGATGAACTATTCTATGGTATCGCAGGCGCCATAAGATAAGCGAAATTGGATTGAAATCGATGCGTATTCTGGTGGTGGGGTCGGGCGGTCGCGAACACGCCCTTTGCTGGAAAATCGCGGCCTCGCCGCTGTGCGACAAGATCTATTGCGCGCCGGGCAATGCCGGGATCGCGAAGGACGCCGAATGTGTCCCCATCAATGCTGAGGATATCCCGGCTCTGGTGGCCTTTGCCGGACGAGAGAGGATCGACTTCGTGGTGGTGGGGCCGGAGGGTCCGCTGGTGAAGGGATTGGCCGATGCGCTGGAGGCAGCGGGCATCGCGACCTTCGGGCCGAGTGCCTTGGCTGCCGCGCTGGAAGGCTCCAAGGGGTTCATGAAGGACCTTGCCGCCAAGTATCATGTGCCGACCGCGGCCTATCGGCGCTTCCGCGAGGCGGATGCCGCCAAGGCCTTCGCAGCGACACTGCCGGCACCGGTCGTGGTGAAGGCGGATGGGCTTGCGGCCGGCAAGGGCGTCGTCATCGCGGCGACGCAGACGGAAGCGAATGCCGCCATCGATGCCATGATGCTCGACCGACAGTTCGGCGAAGCCGGGGCGGAGCTGGTGGTGGAAGAATTCATGACCGGCGAGGAGCTCTCCTTCTTCGCGCTCTGCGACGGCACGCATGCGGTGCCCTTGGCCTCGGCCCAGGATCACAAGCAGGTGGGCGATGGCGATACCGGCCCCAATACCGGGGGCATGGGCGCCTATTCGCCGGCACCGGTTTCGACGCCGGAGATGGAGCGGCGGATCATGGATGAGATCATCCTGCCGACGGTCGCAGGCATGGCCAAGGAAGGGCGGCCGTTCAAGGGCGTGCTGTTCGCCGGCATCATGGTGACGAAGGACGGGCCGAAGCTCATCGAGTTCAACTGCCGCTTCGGCGATCCGGAATGCGAGGTGCTGATGCTGCGCCTGAAATCGGACATCCTGCCGGCTTTGATGGCGGCACGCGATGGAGGCCTCAAGAATTTCGACCTGCGCTGGTTCGACGCGGCCGCGGTCACGGTGGTGATGGCCGCTAAGGGCTATCCGGGAAAGCCGGAGACGGGCACGGTCATCCGCAATCTTGATGCGGCCATGAAGCTTGCCGACGTCGCCGTGTTCCATGCCGGCACCAAGCGCAACGAGGCGGGCGAGATCGTCGCTTCCGGCGGGCGCGTGCTCGCGGTCTCGGCTACCGGCAAGGACGTGAAGCTTGCCCAGCAGCGCGCCTATCAGGCGGTCGATGCGATCGACTGGCCGGGCGGTTTCTGCCGCCGCGACATTGCCCACCGCGCCATCGCGCGATCCTGAAGGAGAGTTCGGATGTTCAAGCTGCGTTACTCATCGACCAGCCCGTTCGTGCGCAAGGTGCGCGTGGTGGCCATCGAGACCGGGCAGGACAAGCAGATCGAGCTGGTCAAGACGGTGACGGCCGATCCCACCTGCGATATCGGCAAGGACAATCCGCTGAACAAGGTGCCGGCTTTGGTGCTGGAGGACGGGTCGTCGCTTTATGACTCGCACGTCATCTGTGAGTTCCTGGATTCGCGCCATGACGGGGTGAAGATGTTCCCGGCCACGGGCCCTGCGCGCTGGAATGCGCTCCGGCGCGAGGCGCTGGCCAATGGCATGGCCGATGCGGGCGTGCTGCGCATGATGGAAACGCGCCGGCCGGCCGGTGAACAATCGCCGGCCTGGATCCAGCGCCAGAAGCTGAAGATGGAGCAGGGGTTGGATGCGCTGGAGCAGGAGGCGCATCATTTTGCCCCCGTGCTCGATATCGGCCTTCTTACGGTCGCCATCGTGCTCGACTATTTCGACTTCCGCTTCGGCGCCGAACCCTGGCGCGACAAGCACCCGACGCTCGCCAAATGGCATGAGGCCATTTCGGCACGGCCGTCATTGAAGAACACGCTGCCGTTCGAGTGAGTCTCGTCACAATCCCTCCCCCTTCAGGGGGAGGGTGTTCGCATATACCCAATGTCGTCATGCCCGGGCCCAGCGTTGATCCCATCCGGCCGGGCATCTGGTTTGACTGGGCTCTGTCCTTCAGTTGCGGGCCGATCCCCGGGTCAAGCCCGGGGATGACGACTTAAAAATCGTCACATGCGCTAATCCTGCCCATCAGGGGGAGGGGGCTCCCTACTTCTTCATATAAAGATCGCGTGCCGCCAGCACGGCGCCGCCGACGATGGCGAGGCAGCCGAGCAGGATCGCAAGGCTGGCGGTTGCCTTGCCGGTGAGGATGAGGAGCAGGGTCGAGATGAGCGGCGAGGCGTAGGAGATGGCGCCCAGCGCCTTGATGTCGCCCTTCTTGACACCGTAATCCCAGACGAAGAAGGCGGCGCCGACGGGCCCCAATCCCAGGGCCAGGATGGCCAGCCATTCCCACATGTCGGCCGGCCACACGGTCGTTTCGACCAGGAGATGGGAGAGGAAGCCGAGGAGGGCGGTGACGCCGCAGAAGGCACCGACGAGATCGGTGGGCGCTGAGCCGAAGCGGCGCGAGAGCACGGAATAGATCGACCAGGTGAAGGCGCAGGCCAGGGCCGCGCCATAGCCAAGCGCACTGCCGATTGGTTGCGTCGGATCATTGCCGCCGTCCTGGTCGCGGTAGACCAGCAGGATGATGGCGCCACCCATGCCGATGAGGGCGCCCACGACATGTTGCCAGTAGAGCTTCTCGCCGGGCAGCAGGGCCGAGAACAACACGATGAGCAGCGGCCAGAGGTAGGCGATGAGGCTGGCCTCGACTGCCGGCGCATGATCGAGGGCCACGAAGTAGAAGAGGTGATAGAGGAAAAGGCCGCCGATGCCGAGTGCATAAACCGGCCAGGGCTGGCGCAGAAAGGCAAAGGCGCTGGGGCCCTTCACCACGGCATCACGCAGCCATTTCAGGCCCGCGAACAGGAAGGCGATGGCGAAGGTCATGGCCATCAGCTGGAAGGGCGGCACCGCGCCGGTCGAGGCGGTGAAGAGGGCCAGGGTCGCCCAGAGGAGGACGGCGATGGCGCCGATCAGGGTGGCGCGGCGGATGGCGGATGAGGGACGGGCGGCAGCGATATCGGTCATGGGCAGACCCTATCGCAAGCCTTCCCAGACTCGTCAAGTGGGGGTACGTCAAGCGGAGGAGTGGTCGGGTTTTCAGACCTTGGGCGAGAGGAAGACGATGAGGAGCCAGTTGCCGAGCACGATCGACGCCATCATGAAGAACAGCAGCACATAGCGATGAATGTTGCGCTCGCGGTCGGTGACGACGCCGCGGATCTGGCGGGCAAGGTTGGAAAGGCGCGCCGAGATGAGCCCGAGCTTCTCGCGCTCGGCATTCTGCCAGAACTGATAGATGATGAGCGAATAGATGGCGCCTGCTGACAGCACGAGGCTGATGATCAGGCACAGCTTGAACAGGAAGCCGGTCTTCGAGGCATAGTCGCCGACCACGCCGAGCAGCACGAAGAGGCCGAGCGTGCCCAGCAGGGTGCCCCATTGCTGGTGCTTGGCGAACTGGATCTGGTTGGTCGAGGCGCCGAAGAGCGTCAGCATCTCGGCATGGGTGCGCTCGTCGAGCTCGCTCGGCTCGACGGTGAGGACCTCTTCACCCTCGCTCTCAGATGCTGCTTCCTTCGGGGCTTTCGCCATGATGGTTTCTTTCCATTGCCGGCCCCCAGTATGGGCCGGCAATGGTTAACAACCGGTAGATACGCGAAAAACCGGCCATGACGGCCGGTTTTCCATTTCAGATCAATAGGTTGTGGGCGAGGCGTTTTGCCTCAATACATATGTTGCCCGCCATTGATGGAGAGGGTCGAGCCGGTGATGAAGCCGGCCTCGTCTGCCACCAGGAAGAGGACGCCACGGGCGATTTCCGAGGCCTGGCCCAGGCGGCCGACCGGGATCTTGGCGACGATCTTCTCCAGCACCTGCGGCGGCACGGCGCGCACCATGTCGGTGTCGATATAGCCCGGCGCAATCGCATTCACGGTGATGTTCTTGGCGGCACCCTCCTGGGCCAGGGCCTTGGTAAAGCCGTGGATGCCGGATTTCGCGGCGGCGTAATTGACCTGGCCATATTGCCCGGCCTGGCCGTTGATCGAGCCGATATTGACGATGCGGCCGAAGCCGCGCTCACGCATGCTGTCGATGACCGAGCGGCAGGTGTTGAAGCAGGAGGACAGGTTGGTGTGGATGACCGCCTCCCATTGCTCCGCCGTCATCTTGTGCAGCGTGCCGTCGCGGGTGATGCCGGCATTGTTGATCACGATGTCGATCGGGCCGAGATCGGCCGCGATCTTCTGCAGACCCGTCTGGCATTGCTTGAAATCCGAGACGTCGACCTTGTAGGCCGGAATGCCGGTCTCATGGGTGAAGGCCTTGGCCTTGGCCTCGTCGCCGCCATAGACCGCCGCCACCTTGTAGCCGGCCTTCTTCAGCGCGACCGAAATCGCCTCACCGATGCCGCGCGTTCCGCCGGTCACCACCGCCACTCGATTCATGTAATCCTCCCAGGTTCGTTTTTTGTTTCTCGTTCTTCTCCCTCCCCCTTCTGGGGGAGGGCTTAGATCTTGGTCCTTATCTCTCCACGCACATGGCAATGCCCATGCCGCCGCCGATGCACAGCGTGGCGAGGCCCTTCTTCGCGTTCCGCTTCTGCATTTCATGGAGCAGGGTCACCAGCACCCGCGCACCCGAGGCGCCGATGGGATGGCCAAGCGCAATGGCACCGCCATTTACGTTGACCTTCGAGATATCCCAGCCGAGTTCCTTGTTGACGGCGCAGGCCTGTGCCGCGAAGGCCTCATTGGCTTCGATGAGGTCGAGGTCGCTGGCCTTCCAGCCGGCCTTGGCAAGGGCCGCCTTGCTGGCGGGGATGGGGCCCGAACCCATGATCGCGGGATCGACGCCGGCGGTGGCCCAGCTCACGATGCGGGCCAAGGGTGTCAACCCGCGCTTTGAGGCTTCTGCGGCCGACATCAGCACGGTGGCGGCGGCGCCGTCATTGAGGCCCGACGCGTTGCCGGCGGTGACGGTGCCGCCATCGCCGCGCACGAATGCGGGGCGCAGCTTGGCGAGGCTTTCGGCGGTCGTGCCGTGCTTCGGATACTCATCCTCGTTCACCACGACATCGCCCTTGCGGCCGGCGATGGTGACGGCGGTGATTTCGTCCTTGAACTTGCCGGCCTTCATCGCGGCCTCGGCCTTCTGCTGGGAACCGGCGGCAAAGGCATCCTGCTGGTCGCGGGTGATCTGCCATTTCTGCGCCACGTTCTCGGCCGTGTTGCCCATGTGATAGCCGTTGAAGGCATCCCACAAGCCGTCCTTGATCATCGTGTCGATGAGTTCGGCATTGCCCATCTTGGTGCCGTTGCGCATGTGAACGGCGTGGGGCGCCTGGCTCATGCTCTCCTGGCCGCCGGCGATGACGATGCTGGAATCGCCGGTGAGGATCGCCTGATAGCCCAGCGCCACGGCGCGGAGGCCAGAACCGCAGAGCTGGTTGATGCCGTAGGCGGTCTTCTCCTGCGGGATGCCGGCGGCAATCGCCGCCTGGCGCGCCGGGTTCTGCCCGGCACCGGCCGCCAGCACCTGGCCCAGGATGACCTCATCGATCTCGCCGGCCGCGACCTTGGAGCGCGCCAGCAGATCCTTGATCACCGCGACGCCCAGCACATGGGCCGGCACGGAGGACAGCGCCCCGTTGAAGGCTCCGATCGCGGTGCGGGAAGCGGCGGCAATGACGACGTCTGTTTGGCTGGCCATGGGTTCATCCTCCGGTGGTGTGGTTTCTGGCTTTGTTGCAGTGCAACGTGAACCCTAAGGGATCGGGCCGCCTCGCCGCAAGCCTACTTTCGTCCTGCCATCGGAAAGGCGAAAGGTGGCAAGGTCAAGCGACATATTGGCGCGTTGTACGCCGGTATAAGCCATCCGACGCGGTCGGCCCGGCGGGTGGGCAAGCCGGTTTGGCGTGACGGGGCGGGTGGTTGCAGATAATCTTGTGCCCACGCGCAATTGTCGCAAGAGGGGAAATGATGACCCGCCGAGGGGCTCTGTTGTGCTTGATGGCTTCGGCCATGCTGATGGCGGGTGCCGCTCCGGCCAGGGCACAGGAGCCGGTGATGAGCATCGAGGCGTGGCTGCGGCAGTTCTATGGGCGGCAATTGCAGGAGCGTGACCGGCAAACGGCCGACCCGGCGGTGGCGGCTGCCGGCTTCGAGGCGTTCCGGCACAATCTCGCCCCCGATCTCCAGGCGCTCTTCGACGAGGGCCGTGACAATCCGCTGCCCAGCGACGAACCGGACGGGCCGATCCTCAACTATGTCTTCGGCTGGGGTGCCATGCCCGGCCGCAAGATCAAGCTCGTCAGCATCGAGGAACGCGGCTGGTGGCGCAGCCTCGGCCCCAGCGCGGTGGTGACGCTCGACATCGCAGGCCAAGTCCGCGACCTCGTCATCAAGGGCGAGTATGACGGAAAACTCTGCCGCTGGTTCATCGCCGACATCGACTACGGCAGCGGCGGGCCGGACGAGACGTTGCGGGGGAGGTTGGAGAGGGTGGGGGAGTGAAGGCATTGAGCAGCATGTTGAATTCCGCCCATTCAACAACAGTCATCGCCAAATATATCGTTTCGGTGACTACAACCTAGAAGATTAGATCATAGGCCAATTTTCCTTCCCATTCTGTACTCGATTAGCCATAACTGAGAATCTCAAAGGGGTCCAATTTGTCTAGCCATTTAGCAATCAGTTCGCCTAAGCGCGACAGCCGCACTCAGCGCGACTGGGAGTCGTTTTTTCCCTATTACGCCGGGTGTCCGGCGTCAGCACCCATGAGACACATAGCAGGGCTTGAGGAACGGAGGGTTTTGGTCTCATCGTAACGACGCAGGAGTGAAGATGAGACCAAAACCCAACACACCTAAAACCCCTTCAGAGAAGATCGTCCGCGACATCCGTCGG
>NZ_CAMDRA010000131.1 GCF_945906275.1 Dongia mobilis | reverse complement strand
GCTGGCGGATCGCCCGGGCCTTGGGGCGCCACGCGCCCATCGCGCCATGCGGCGCCCAGGCGCCTGGACGCAGCAGCCTTTTCCAGGGCATCGGCAGTGCCCAGAACACGGATGGCTTCCTGCGCCAAGTCCAGCATCAATCGAGATTCTTGATCGCCTTGGCGAGTTCTTCGACATGGCCCGGGACTTTGACCTTGCGCCAGATACCCTTGATGATTCCCTTGCCATCGATCAGGTAGGTCGCGCGCTCGATGCCCATGTATTTCTTGCCGTACATGTTCTTTTCGACCCAGACGCCATAGGCCTCGGTGACCTTTCCGGACTCGTCCGAGCCGAGGGTGAAATTGATGTCGTACTTCTTCTTGAACTTGTCGTGGCTTTCGACACTGTCGCGCGACACGCCGATGACGACGGCGTCCAGTTTTTTGAATTTTGGCAGCTGGTCGCGAAAGCCGCATGCTTCGGCGGTGCAGCCACTCGTATCGTCCTTCGGATAAAAATAGAGGACGACATTCTTGCCCTTCAACTCACTCAGCGAAATTTTGCCGGCGCCATCGGTCTTCATGGCGAATGCTGGCGCCTTGGCGCCGATCTCAAGTGCCATCTTGGTCTCCTTCATTCCGGGATCGTTTCAACGTCGAATATCCTCTCGAAGCACTCGAAGACAATTGCCTCCTGCTCGATCACCAGCGCCTTGAGCGTGGGGAAATCCGGCTCGCTCACGATCTGCGCCAGGTGCTTCTTGGCTGGCGCGCCGAGCTTTTCTTCCTCCAGCTTTCCGCCAACAATCAGACGGATCACTTGCTGCAGGCGGTGCCATTGCCTCGCCACCGAGATCAGCCTGTCGCCCGTGACAGGATCGATCAATCCCAGGAGATGCGCGCGCCCCAGGGCGATGACCGGGTCGCCGGCGATGACGTCCGGGTATTCCGCAGCATGTTTCAGAACCAGATATTGCGAGATGAAATCGATGTCAACCTGGCCACCGCGGCAATGCTTCAGGTCCCAGGCATCGTCCGTGCGATATTGTTGCGCCATGCGGCGGCGCATATCCAGGATATCAACCCGGAGTTTCTCAGGATCGCGCTTCTGGCGCAGAACCCGGTTCAACATGGCCATCGTGTCATCTGCCAGGCCGCGATCGCCGGCGATGACGCGCGCACGCGTAAGGGCCATATGCTCCCACGTCCAAGCCTCGGTCATTTGGTACTTTTCAAACGGGGTCAGACCGCTGGCGATCGGTCCGGAATTCCCACTCGGCCGCAGCCGCATGTCGACCTCGAACAGCCGTCCTTCCCCGGTGGGCGCTGTGATGGCATTGATCAAACGCTGCGCGAGGCGGGCATAATACTGAATTGGTGCCAGCGGTTTGGTGCCGCTCGACAGCTTCATATCCCAGTCTGGCACGTCACCGGGGATATCGTAGATGAAGACCAGGTCGAGGTCGGACGTGATGGTCATTTCCCGGCTGCCAAGCTTGCCGAGCGCCACGAAGACCAGGCCTCGGCCGGGCAATGTTCCGTGCTGGGCTTCGAACTCCGCAGCGACGCGGGGAAACAGTGCCGCCAGCGCGCAATCTGCCACGTCCGACAGCAATGGGCCGGCGTCATCGCCATCCAAAGTGCCGCGCAGGATGCGGACGCCAATCTGGAACTGCTGGTCCTTGGTCCAGCGGCGCAGGACATCAAGGGCGTCCTGGAAGTCGGTCGCCAGATCCAGCTGCCGGTCGAGATCCAAGGCCAATGTTGCCCGGTCGGCATTGGCGTCATAGAGGCCGGCGGCGACGACGCCGTCGAGCAAGGCCGGGCGCCGCGCCAATTGCTCTGCCAGGAGCGGCGCCGTCCCCATCACTTCCGCGATCAGGTCGAGGAGGGCGGGATTGGAATAGAGCAGCGAGAAGAACTGCACACCTGCCGGCAGGGCGCGCAGAAAATCATCAAAGCGGCGGAAGGCGGTATCCGGGTCGGCCGTACGGCCGAGCTTTGCCAACAGGCGGGGCATCAACTCGGTCAGCAGCTCGCGCGCCCGGGCGCTGCGTGTTGCACGGTAGCGGCCATGATGCCAAGCGCGGATCTGGGTGGCGACGGCGCCGCCGTTGGGGAAGCCCATGCTCTCGAGGTTGCGCACCGTCTCCGGATCGTCGTCGGTCCCGGTAAAAACCAGGCTGCCGGCAATCCCGGCTTCTTCGGCGCCAAGGGTCGGTGCTTCCTCGAACAGTTCGGCATAGTGATCTTCGACCCGTCCCAGATGATGTCGCAGGGTCGCCTCGAATTCCGCCGTATCGGCATGGCCACTGAAGACGGCAACCCGGTCCAGCGCCGGCCCATAGTCCGGCAAGGTCTGGGTCTGCTGATCGTCAATCATCTGCAGCCGATGTTCGATCTTGCGAAGATAGCCGTAGGCGGCGATCAGCTCGTCGGCCACGTCACGGCTGCACTTGCCGACCTGGACGAGGCCTTCGATGGCCGCGCAGGTCGCTCGCTTGCGCAACTCCTTGGCACGGCGGCCCCAGATCAATTGCTGTGTTTGCGCGAAGAATTCGACCTCGCGAATGCCGCCCCGGCCAAGCTTGATGTTGTGGCCGGCAAACGCCACGTGACGATGGCCCTTGACGGCATAGATTTGCCGTTTGATCGAGTGAATGTCCTGGATCGCGGCAAAGTCGAGATGCTTGCGCCAGATGAACGGTCTCAGACGGTACAGGAACAACTCACCCGCCGCGATATCGCCAGCGACGACCCGTGCCTTGATCATGGCGGCACGTTCCCAATTCTGGCCCATGCCTTCGTAGTAGGTTTCGGCGGCCAGGGTGGATATCACCAGCGGTGTCGAAGCGGGGTCCGGTCGAAGGCGTAGGTCGATGCGGAAGACATAGCCTTCGGCGGTCCCATCCTGCAGGATCCGCACCAGATTCCGCGCGAGGCGAACGAAACACTCCTGCGCCGTCTTGCGGCCGGTGTAGCGGACCTTGTCCCGTTCGAAGAGCAGGATGAGGTCGATGTCGCTCGAATAATTGAGCTCTCCAGCGCCAAGTTTGCCGAGGCCAAGAACGATCAGGCCGCTGTCCCGTTCGGGCTCGTCAGGAAATGGTAAGGAAATCTCGCCGGAAAGGGCGAGTTTCCGCAGCAAATATGAAATCGTCGCCTGCAAGCAGGCATCGGCAAAGCGGCTTAGGGCACCCGTGACCTTGTCGAGGGGCCACAGTCCGCCGACATCGGCTGCCGCCACGATGAGCGCCACCCGCCGACGGGCCCTCCGCAAGGCAGCCATTAGCGCCACTTCCTCCAGGCTTTCCAATGCCTTGGGTGATATGCTGGTCACGACATTGTTAAAGACAGAATCGATATCCTGCGTTAAAAGTTCAAAAAATGCCTCGGTTTCTGCCAAAAGACAGCGAGCGAGGAACGGAGAATTGCCGAACAGAGCGGCGAGCAAGCCCGTGACTGCGGGAGTTGCCAACTGTGCAGCTTCTTCCGGGGTCAGGTTTTGGGTCAGTTGTTCAAGGTGGAGTTCGACCTGCCGCTGATCACTCGGGCGCGGCAGTAAAGCGGGGTCGATGGCGGCAATGGTTGTGAGGGGCATTGTCTGGCTGTTGTCAGCGGGGAAACCGAGAGACTGCTGAAGCTACCGGTCTTGGTCAAGCCAATGCTTGCGATGGGTTGCTGAAACTCTTGGCATCGGGGCGTGTTTCTTCAGCAGAATGCTGCTTCTGGCTTTACCGCTTGGCGATCGGAGCTGACCGCGCGTGATTCGTCGAACCACAAAGATAACGCTCGAAATTCTCGGTGCGTCCCTGGCGGGTGCGGCGATCATCCTCGCCTTTCTGACCTGGCGTCTGACTCAGGAAGGTCCGATCCATCTGCGCTTTCTCTCCTCCTATGTCGAGCAGGCGCTGATCCGCAGTGATCAACCCTATCGCATATCGATCGACGATACGGTCCTGACATGGGCCGGTTGGGACCGGGCGCTCGACGTCAGGGCAATCAACTTGCGGGTGCGCGACCAGGAAGGTCGAGAACTCGCCAATCTGCCGGAAGTGTCGATCACTTTCAGTGCCAGGGCGTTGCTCAAGGGATTGGTGGCGCCAAGCAAGATCGAAATCATCGGCCCGAAGCTGACCTTGATTCGGAACGCGGACGGCTCGCTTGCCTTTGGTCCAGGCGGCGTCACCAGTTCGCCGACCACCAAGGAGTCGGACGGCAGTTTTGAGGCGCTCATGCTGCTCGCTGGCGATATGCTCGAGCCGCCCGATCGCAGCAAGCCGACGGGTTATCTCACCTCGGCCGCCATCCTCAATGGCAGCGTTCAGATCATCGATCATGTCACCGGATTGACGTGGCAGGCCGACAATTTCGGCGCGGAGGCACGGCGCGATGTCGGCGGCCTCGTCGGCGACCTCTTCGCGGCGATGCCGCAGTTCGGCGATCCGGCCATCGTCAGCGCCAAGCTCGACTATCGCCGTGATTCCGAGAAGCTCAGCATCGATGCCGCGGTGGCGGCGCTGCAGCTGTCCTCGCTGGGCCTGATAGAGCCGGCACTGTCCGACCTGTCGACGGCGGATCTCGCCGTGACGGCCACCGTGAAAACCTCCATCCAGATCGCCAGCGAACATCTCGGCGACATTGGCGAGGTCGACTTCACCCTGGCCAGCGGCGCAGGCGCACTCGATCTGCCGGGCCTCACCAAGGAGCCGATCCCGGTTGCCAGTCTCATGGTCGAGGGCTGGGTGGACCGGGACCTAGATATCATGTCGATCAGGACCTTCGATCTCGATATCGGCGGGCCGCGTATCAGTGCCAAGGCAGATTGGCAGGGCGCCTTCAGTGGCAAGGCCAAGGATGGCGCCGCCCCGCTGCTTACCGGCAGCCTCAAAGTCACCAAATTGCCGGCGGAGTTGCTGGATCCCTATTGGCCAGAGACCGTCGCCAGCGACACGCGCAACTGGGTGGTGCCGAACATCCCGCACGGGCTGGTCGAGGAAGCCGGTGCCGACCTTGTGCTGCGTCTGCCTCTCGATGCGGCGGGCGCAAAAGTGGAATCCCTCAAAGGATTTCTCAAGACCAGCGATTTGACGGTGCACTATCTTCGGCCGATGCCACCCATCACCAAGGGCGTTGCGACAGCGGAGTTCGACGCCAAGACCTTTACCGCCAAGATCACCGGCGGCGAGGTCGGCAACATCAAGGTGACCACGGGCGACCTGGTCATTACCGGCCTTGATGTCGAGGACCAGTTCATCAAAGTCAGCGGCAATGTCGGGTCACCGCTCAAGGATGCACTCGATCTGCTTGATCACCCCCGTCTCGGCTA
This sequence comes from Dongia mobilis, assembly GCF_945906275.1. Taxonomy (GTDB): domain Bacteria; phylum Pseudomonadota; class Alphaproteobacteria; order Dongiales; family Dongiaceae; genus Dongia; species Dongia mobilis_A. Next base: position 5,502 of record NZ_CAMDRA010000131.1, on the reverse strand, counting down.
CGCCAAGAAGCTGGGGATCGATCCAAAGACGGCGGGGGGCACCGCCACCGCGAACATCCTGTTCGACTTCCCGGCAGCCAAGAAACTTACCTTTGCCGAAGTGAAGGTGAAGGTGGCGGCCGAGATGAACGATGTCAAAATCGCCAAGATGCGCTTCAACCAGGACGTGACGCAGGGCGTCCTCAAGCTCAATCTCGACGAAAAAGGCATGAACATCGCGGGGCCGATCGTTTTCGCGGATATTCCGATCATTCTCGATTGGAGCCAGACCTTTTCAGACGATGCGGAGTTCGATGAAAGGCTGCACGTGAACGGTGCCGCGACGGCAGCACAATTGGCATCGCTCGGCTTCGACTACCGCCCCTGGGTCGAAGGCAGTTGCCAGTGCGACGTGACCTATACGACCCTGACGGATGGTCGCGCGACGCTGCAGGGAGTGTTCGACCTTACCGCGTCCGTGCTGGATGTGCCGGCAGCCAAATGGCACAAGGATGCGGGCGTCGCTGGGCGCGCCGAGCTGACCCTCGAAATGTTGAACGACAAGCCGGTTGCGATTCCACGTTTCATGGTTTCTGCCGGTGATCTTGTCACTGGAGGCGCGATTCAGTTCGCCGCGGATGGTTCAATCTCGCGCGTGACCTTGCCCGACCTCAAGATCGGCCCGTCGCATCTGACCGGTTTCGATGCGGAACTGAAAGAAGGCTGGACACTGGTCACGGTGGCCGGCGGCAATCTGGACGCCGAGCCCTGGTTGGGTGAGAACTCTTCGACCTTGACGCCGGAAGAACTGGCGCAAGCCGGCCCGGAACAGCAGCGCCCATTCACGTTGAAGGGGCAGTTGGCGCAGTTGCGCCTCGGCGAGGGACGTGAACTGGCGAATGCGACTATCGAGGCCATCCACGATCCCTATTGGTGGGATGTGGTCAGTTTCCAGGCGACACTGCCCAGTGGTGAACCGATCACCTTCGACTACCGGCCAGGCAAGCCGGAACAGCATGTGCTGAATATTGCCACCAAGGATGGGGGCGGTGCTTTGCGCATCCTCGATCTCTATGATTCCATCAAAGGCGGGACATTATCCATTACCGGTACGGTAAAGGACAATCAGCCGTGGCGGCCGTTACGCGGCAAGATTTCGATGTCGTCCTTTCGTGTCATCAATACGCCGTTCGTTGCGCGCTTCCTGACCGTGGCGACCATCACCGGCGTGGTTGATGCAGTCACCGGCGAGGGATTTCTGTTCGGCGGTGCCGAAGGGCGCTTTACCAAAACCAGAGGCAATATCGAGCTCACGCGCTTTCGCAGTGCTGGCCCATCGGTGGGTATGACAGCCCAGGGACAAATCGATCTCGACCGCAATTTGATCAATGTCAAAGGCACGCTTGTCCCAGCCTATGCGATCAACAGCGTGCTGGGCAACATTCCTTTGATCGGATCCATTATCCAGGGTGGCGAGGGTGAGGGCCTGTTCGCTGCAACCTATGCCGTTACTGGCAACCTTGACGAACCCAAGATCGACGTCAACGAATGGTCAGCGCTGGCTCCAGGCTTTATCCGGGACCTATTTACCGACGACGGGACGGAATTGCCGGAGGTCGAGGATGAGGGAGATGTGGTGCCAGGGCAGAGCAAGGGCCGAGCACCCAAGGCACCGGACGAGCAGCATCAGAACAAGTAGCTGGTGGCTATTTCCAGGAGGTCGGGATATGCGCAATCGATCCCTCATAGTAACCCTGTCCATGATCCTCGCAGGCTGCGCTGGAACTGACCCGACCCCCGTCGAACTGCGCCTCCTGGCCATCAATGATTTTCATGGAAACATCCAGTCCAGTGATCCCAGCCCAGGTCGCGTTGCTGTGCTCAAGGACGGCAAGCAGGAAATGGTTGATGCGGGCGGCGCGGCCTATCTGGCGACTGCATTGGCGCGAGAACGAACGGGTCATGCCAACACACTCCTGATCAGCGCGGGCGATTTGACGGGAGCCAGCCCGATGCTGTCCGGGCTGCTGAAGGACGAGCCGACGATCCGGGTCATGAACCATATCGGGCTTGATATCAACGTCGTCGGCAACCACGAGTTCGATTTCGGCCGCGGCGAGCTGATGAGGAAATCACTAGGTGATTGTGCCGCGTCGCTCTTTTGCCCGGACGGCTCCTTTACCGGAGCGGCATTTGAGTATCTGGCGGCCAATGTGGTGGACAAGGCGAGTGGCAAGCCGCTGTTTCCGCCCTATGCGGTCAAGGATGTTGAGGGCATCGACGTCGCATTCATCGGTGTCGTGACCCGGGAGACGCCACAAATCGTGGCTGCCCGTGGCGTCGCCGACCTGGAGTTCCTCGACGAGGCCGACACGTTGAACCGCTACGCTGCCGAACTCACCCGGCGAGGCGTGCGCGCCATCGTGGCCGTCCTTCATGAGGGATCGAGTGCGAGCCCGGATACCGCCGTCGACGGCTCTGACTGCGTCGGACTTTCCGGCGCCCTGAACGAAATCGTTGCCCGGGTCGATCCGGCAGTTGATCTCTTCATTTCGGGGCATACGCATCAAAGCTATGCCTGCCGGCTCAACGGCCGCATGGTGACACAGGCGGGCAATTACGGGCGCATGTTAAGTGTGATCGATCTCTCCTTGGATCGCGCCCTCGGAGAGGCTCGAGTGGTATCGGCGCACAATTTGTCCGTCATCCGTGATGTACAGCCGGACGCCGGCGTCGAGGCAGAACTGCGGCGTGCCGAGGTGGCGACGGCACCGATCCGCCAACAGAAGGTGACAACCTTGTCCGCGGCCCTCACGCGCCAGCCGAATGGGGCCGGTGAGTCTGTCCTGGGAGATGTCATCGCAGACGCACAGTTGGCGGCTGCGCGGGATCTGGGCGCGGTCATCGCCATGACCAATCCGGGCGGAATCCGCCAGGATCTCCCTGGTGACCCGGGCAAGGGTTTCGCCGTGAATCTCAGCGATCTATTTGCGGTTCAGCCCTTTGGCAACAATCTGGTTGTGATGGATCTCACCGGTGCGCAATTGAAGCAGCTCCTGGAGCAGCAGTGGATCGATCAGCCAGCCGATCGAAAGCCGCGCATCCTCCAGATATCGGACGGATTTACCTATTGCTACGACGACCGGCGGGCGGAAGGCGACATGATTCTTGCGGACACGATGCGTCTGGAGGGCCGGGTCCTGAAGCCGGACGAAGTCTATCGGATTGCCGTCAACAATTTCCTGGCGGGCGGTGGAGATCGCTTCAAGATCATGACTGAGGGGCGCAACCTGGTCCAGGGCGGGGGAGATCTCGATGCCCTGCGCGACTATGTGAAGGGCCATGCAGGCGAGTTGCCCGACGGGCCGCAAGATCGCATCTGCCGGCGCATCTAGGAATTCAGCCGACGCGGGTCAACTCTTCCACTCAGTGCGGCAGGAAAAGCTCGACCCGGGTGCCAACCCCTTCCCTGGATGTCAGGGTGATTTCACCACCGATACGTTCCATCAGCCTGCGGACGATTGGCAAACCGAGGCCCGTACCTTCGACTGTCGACCGCGCTACCCAGGCATCACCACGCGCGAATGGCTCGAAAACACGGTTGAGGTCGGCGGTCGGAATGCCGTATCCGGTATCTTCGACGACAAGGCAGATACCGGAATCCGTTCGTCGTGATGTCACGGTGATGCTGCCATCCTGCTTGTTGTACTTCGCCGCATTGGACAGAAGGTTGATCATGATCTGGCGCAGCACACCGCGGTCCGTGACGAGCTGGCGGGCGTCATCTTCCAGCTGGACCGACAGGCGCAGGTTTAAATCCACGGCCACAGGGCGTGTGACCTTGAGAGCTTCAGAAACAATGTCGTGAAGGTCGCAGGGCTGGAAATTGAGCGCCATCGTGCCGGATTCAATGCGCGAGATATCGAGCAGTTGATCGACGAGGTGGAGCAAGTGCTGGCCACTCTTGTGGATGTCGCCTCCATAGGTCCGATACTGTGCCTCCAAGGGACCAAAGACGGCACCGGCAATCACTTCGGAGAAGCCGAGAATGGCGTTGAGTGGGGTGCGTAGTTCGTGGCTCATATTGGCCATGAACTGCCGCTTGGCGATGTTGGCGGCTTTCGCTTCTTCCAGAGCCGCACGGACATTGTCGGCCTCTTTCTCCTTCAAGGAAAGGAGATGTCGCAGCCAGCCAGCGATGAGCAGGGTGAGGAGCGTGGCGACGATTCCAGCCGCGATTTGGGGCATCGCCAGCGTCAACCATCCTTTCTGCAGGTCTTCGCGGTCGAAGGCGGCGAAGACGATCAATGGCTGTCGTGCCAAATGAGCAAATGCAGTCATGGCCGTATTACCCGGCACCGATGATGGCAGATCGGCCGTGCCTCTCAGTACATTGGGGCGTGTCTGGGCAACCAAGGAAAAACCTGGCATTTTCTTGCCAATGAGTTCCGGATCATTCGGCACCGTGACCAATACCTCGCCGGTATCGCGTACGATTCCGATCCGGGCCGGTGCAGATATCAACAGGTCCTTATAGGCCGTCTCGAATTGCCGTACAGTCACGGCGGCGACCAGATAGGCGACACCGTGCCTGTTGACATGGGCCTTGATGGCAATTGGCAACACATAGCGCTTTGAATCGCGGCTGAAGACGGGCGTCGAGATATAGAGGGAACCCGCACGCGCATGTTCGAGCGCCTTGATGTACTCGCGGTCGCCGACAAAAGCACGGAAGTCGCCGCCCGACCTGTCGAAACGGAACAGGAAACCATCAGGTCCGATTGGGCGGATATCGACCGGATCCTCATTCTTCGATTGTAGATCGCTGATCAGGCTGGCGACGTCGGCAAGTGGCGCTGGCCTCGCACGCAGCGACGTTTCGTAAAGCCAGGAATCGACAGATCGCAGTGTGGTGTTGACTGCCTCGACAGTCCGGCGGGTATGCGAGTCCAAGGTGATGACGGCCCCGACCAGCTCCCGCTCGGCTGACTCGAAGATGCTCCTGTGCTGATCGTGGACGTGTAGTCCAATAGATGCCCAGGTCGCGGTGATCACGAGAAACGCAAACGCAAGAACAAGTCTCGGGCCGTTGCGGTGGTTATCAACCAGCGCAATGAACCGACTGGCTAGGCCGGGAGAGTCGGTGCCCTTGTTCGGATTGTCGTTTTGGATCTTGCCCCCCAGCATCCACCAATCCTTCGTCACACCAAAGACCAAATGGTGGTCCAAGAATGTTCATAACTTATTAAGGGATATGTTCGACATTCCTTCTGTTAAAAAATCTTTCAGAGAGGGAAAGTCCACATGTTGCGTATCGGCTTCTCGGGAGGTTCGTTGGCGGTCAAGATCTTGCTGCCGATCCTGGCGGCGCTTCTGCTCGGGCTCGGCCTTTCCACTTGGGTCACAGTTTCGCAGAGCAGCATGACCGTCGGCAAGCTCAGTAATGACCTTGGCATGGAAGTGGCTATTTCCGCAGCTGACAAGGTCGAAAACGTCATTGCGGGCGCTTTTGCTTCGGCGCGG
>NZ_CAMDRA010000130.1 GCF_945906275.1 Dongia mobilis | reverse complement strand
ACCCTGATGTGAGATTGGTGCTGATTGCTGAGGACCAATCGCCTTGCTAGTCTCCGCCCCGACGCGGCAGCAGGAAGATCAGACTCGGCATGCCACCACCGACCAGCAGGGAGATGTCTCTCACCGCCGAGATGGTGGCGCTGTGCGAGCGGCTGGTGCCGGATCCCGGGCCACGTCCGGATCTCACCTATCTCGACGAGGCGGGTTATCTCGCTCTGGCACGGGAATATGTGCAGCAAAACGGATCCGGGCCGCTCTGGGTCTTCGCCTATGGCTCGCTCATCTGGAACCCCGGCTTCACCTCGGTCGAACACCAGCACGGCATCGCCCATGGCTGGCATCGTCAATTCTCGATGAAGCTGACCCGCTGGCGCGGCACGCCCGAGCAGCCGGGGCTGATGCTGGCCCTGGAACGCGGCGGATCCTGTGACGGTATCCTGTTCCGCCTGCCCGAAGCGAGCACCGTCGAAGAACTGGCGCGGGCCCTGCAGCGCGAAACCGATGGGCATGAGGATATCGCCTATGTCCGCTGGATCAATGTGCGCTCTGGCGCCGAGATCCGCCGCGCGCTCGTGTTCTGGGCACATCCCAAGGGTTTCCATCTCCCCGAGCCGCCGACGCTCGACCTTGCCGCCCATATGCTGGCCCGCGCCTGCGGGCATATGGGGTCGGGTGCGGCCTATCTCTACAACACGGTCGCCAAGCTCGCCGAGCATGGCATCTACGACCGCAACCTCTGGCGCCTGCAGCAGATGGTGGCGGCGGAGATCATGGCGATGGATAATCGCAGGGCGTGAATTCCTCTCCTCCCTCCTTCAGGGGGAGATCGGGAGGAAGGCACCTCATTGTCACCGCGCCGCGCTTTGGCTAAGAGTCAAGGGTACATCGCCGGAGCATTGCCATGACCACCCCCAACCCGCAGCCATTCCCCTTTATTGCCATCAGCGGCTCACCCTATGAACGCGGGCTGCAATATGGTCGCGCGGTGCCAGAGCGGATCAAGCGCAGTATCGGTCTTTATGGCGGTACGCTTGATGAGCTCGACCTTGATGCCAGGGAGAAGGCGCGCCTCATTGGCCGATTTGCCGATGAAATCGCCGCCTTCGGCGCGCACTACCTGGAAGAGATGAAGGGAATCGCCGATGGGGCTGGCGTCAGCCTTGACGACATCGTGCTGGTAAACGCGCGTACAGAGATCGTGGCGCAAGCGCGGCGCGAGAAGAACAAGCCGGAGGCCGAGGACGACGCGGTCGACGGTTGCACAGGCGCGATCATCCTCCAAGAGCGGAGCAGCACCGGCCGCGTCATTCACGGCATGAACTGGGATTGGCGCGCGGAATGCGCCGAGACTGCGATCGTGCTGCGGGTCAGCCGCGACGACGGCCCGAACTTCATGACTTTCGTCGAAGCCGGCGCGCTCGCGCGTTGCGGCATGAACGAAGCCGGTATCGCCATCACCGCCAACTATCTGGAATCGGAACGTGACTACCGGCAATCCGGTATTCCGCTGGTGCTGATCCGCCGCAAGGTACTGGAGCAGCGTCACTTCGCCATGGCGGTGCGCGCGGTCGCGGCCACACCCAAGGCCTGCTCCAACAACATGATGCTGAGTACGGCGGAAGGCTTCGGCATCGATTTCGAATGTGCGCCAGATGAAGCCTTCCCGATCTACCCCAGCGACGGCCTGATCGTGCACGCCAATCACTGGGTGAGCCCGGTGGCCCTTGCCAAGCTCAAGGATGCGGGCCTGCTTGGCGACAGCTTCTATCGTGACTGGCGCGTCCGCAAACTGCTGGGCGATGGCAAGATTTCGCCCGACGATCTCAAGGCCGCTTTCTTTGACGATTTCGCAGCGCCCTTTGCGGTCTGCCGCCCAGTCCTGCCCAATTCCGCCGGCGACCTGTCCGCGACCGTCGCAATGATCATCATGGACACGACCTCCGGCACGATGGATGTGGCGCCACTGCCGGCGCACTGCCGCGACTTTACGCGCTACAGCCTCAAGGACGCACCAGTCTCTCTCGCCAGGGCGGCGGAATAGCAGATGGCGAAATCCTCAGCGCCCAGGTCACGCCCTGCCGGTCCAAGGTTGCGCATTGTCATCGAACCCGACGTCGCCATCGGACCCGGAAAGGCGGATCTCCTCGAGGCGATCCGCGACACCGGCTCGATCTCAGCAGCCGGCCGCAAGCTCGGCATGAGCTATCGCCGCGCCTGGCTGTTGGTCGACGAACTCAACCAGCATCTCGGTGCGCCAGTGATTGATGCCGTGACCGGTGGTGCCAATGGCGGTGGTGCGGCATTGACGCGCACCGGCGAGGAAGTGCTGTCGCGCTATCGTGCTATGGAAGCTGCCTGCCGCACAGTCGTTGCCGCGGATGTCCAGGCCTTGCGCGCTCTCATCCGTCGCAACCAGCGCCAGAAATAGCTGCATTTCAGTTGGTCGAGAACGTATAAATCCCTGCCGCTTCCTGGTTTTAACCCGCCGCGACAGCGTGGTAAGTTCCGCCCATGACCGATTTGCCGCTCATTCATGAATTGCCGGAAACCGCGCTCGACCCGCTGCGCTGGGCTGCCGCCCTGCGGCCTGCGGGCGGCTTGGTCTTTTTCGACAGTGCGCTTCCGCATGAAACCCTTGGTCGCTACTCCTTCATCATGGCGGACCCGTTCCATCGCCTGAGCGCCGAAGGTGATCTCATTTCACTCGACGGTCAGGTGGTACGAGGCAATCCCTTCGACACGCTCTCCCGCCTGATGGCGCGCTATATGCTGCCGACGCTGCCGGACCTGCCGCCGTTCCAGGGGGGTGTCGCCGGGTCCTTCGGTTATGGCCTGCGACATCATCTGGAGCGCGTGCCGCGGCACCGGCGCGATGATCAGGATATTCCCGACCTGCTGCTCGGTGCCTATGACCTCGTCGTAGCCATCGATCATGTGGCTGGACGCGGCTGGCTGATCTCGAGCGGATTTCCGGCTTCGGGCGAAGCGCAGATGGCCCGAGCGGCGGCGCGGGCGGATTGGGCGCTCGCGCTGTTCAGGCAAGGTGCGCCGGCAAGGATCGGGGCCGATTGGGCGGTGGCGGCGCGGCCGGAGCTCGACGGTGCCGACTACAAGTCGATGATCCGCCGCACCATCGACTATATCGAGGCGGGCGATATCTATCAGGCCAACATTACGCAGCGCTTCCGCGTCAGGTTGCATGGCGGCATCGATCGCCTGGAACTCTATCGCGCGCTCAGGCGACGCAATCCGGCGACCTTCGCGGCTTTTCTCGAATTCGATGACATCGCCATCCTTTCTTCGTCGCCGGAACGCTTTCTTTCCCTGCGTGCGGGCCGGGTCGAGACGCGGCCGATCAAGGGGACGCGGCCGCGCGGCAGGAACTCGGTCGAGGACGCGGCGCTTGCTGCCGAATTGTTGGCAAGCGAGAAGGACCGCGCCGAAAATCTGATGATTGTCGACCTGCTGCGTAACGATATCAGCCGCGTCTGCCGCATGGGTTCGGTCAAGGTGCCGGTGCTGTGGGGGCTCGAATCCTATGCGACTGTCCATCATCTCGTTTCGGTCGTCACTGGTGAGATGCTGCCGGACCTTGACGCGGTTGATCTGCTGCGGGCAGCGTTTCCAGGCGGTTCCGTCACGGGCGCGCCGAAGATCCGCGCCATGGAGATCATCGCGGAACTGGAGCCGACCTCGCGCGGTCCTTATTGCGGCGCCATCGGCTATCTCGGCTTCGATGGCGGCATGGACAGCAACATCGTCATCCGAACTTACTGTGTGAAAGGCGATGATCTGTCGTTCCAGGTAGGTGGTGGCATCGTCGCCGACAGCGATCCCGCACTGGAACTCGACGAAAGCCTGACGAAGGCCAAGGCGCTCATTGAAACGCTCGCCTATGATGGCACATCGCACAGCGATATCGGAGGATCGGCGGCATGATCTGGATCAACGGCGCTCTGTTGCCGCCCGGGGAGGCGCGCATCGATCCGCGCGATCGTGGTTATACGCTCGGTGACGGGCTGTTCGAGACTTTGGCGGCGCTGGATGGGCATCCGCGCAACCTCGCCCTGCATCTCGAACGGATGGCGCGAGCTTCCACGGTACTCGATCTGCCGCTGCCGGTGGAGGCGACGGAGGTGGCTGGGGCGATCGGGCAAGTGCTTGTTGCCAATGGATTATCCAAGGGTCCGGCAGCGCTGCGATTGACCCTGTCGCGAGGCGTTGGATCGCGCGGGCTGCTGTTACCCCTTGATTCCAAACCGGTTTTGGTGATTACGGCGAGTGCGCATCCGCCGGTGCCGGGGCATCTGGATGCGGCGATCGTGCCGATCCGGCGCAATGAGGGGTCGCCCTTGAGTCGGATCAAGTCTTTGAATTATCTGGATAATGTCCTGGCGCAGCAGCAGGCGCAGGCGCTCGGGGCAAGTGAAGCGTTGATGCTCAACAATCAGGGGCGGATCGCTGGCTTCGCGCGCGGTAACCTGTTGGCCTTGCTGGGAGAAAAGCTGGTGACGCCACCCCTGGCGGAAGGTGTGCTGGATGGCATCGCGCGCCGCCGGATCCTGCAGAATGCCGCGAAAATCGGTCGGGAAACGGGGGATATTGTCATCAAAACGGGGGATATTGGCAAATTTCGCGCTCTCTGGATCACCAATTCCCTGCTCGGCTGCGTGCCGATCACCCGTCTCGACGGTCAGGAAATTCCCCTCAACGCCGAACTGACGGCGGAACTGGCCCAGCTGCTTCATTGATCGACTGGACCGATCAACAATAGTGGGAAAAGTCTCTTGAATCGATGAACCACCCAGCTCATATTGCCATTGAGAATGATTCGCAAATGACTGGAGGTCATCATGCTGCGCGATCTCTTGAAGACCGGCTCCTTCGCCGCCCTGCATTTCACGGTGGGCTTCGGCGTCGCCTATCTCATCTCCGGCTCGCTGCCGGTGGCCTTGGGTGTCGCGCTGATCGAACCCGCGGTCAACACGGTGGTGTTCTTCTTCCACGAGCGCGCCTGGGCCAATTATGGGGGAGCCAATGTGCCCGCTGACAAGAAGGCCCCGCGGGTCGAGCATCATCACGCCTTTCGGCCGTTGAGATCTGTGGCCCTGCCGGGCTGAGATCGACTAGCATGCCGCCCTCAATCGGGGGGCGGCAAGGATGACCAGAGTGATCGAGGCGTTGCGCGCGGCTTTGGGGACGGGCGCCGTCCTCATCGGCGCCGATATCGGCCCCCGCCATCGCTCCGACATGAGCATGACCGGGCGCCACCTGCCCAAGGCGCTGATCCGCCCGCGCAACACGGATGAGGTCGCGGCGGCGCTCAAAATCTGCGACACCTATGGCCAGAGCGTGGTGCCGCAGGGTGGCCTCACGGGATTGGCCGGCGGCGCCAATGCCGGCCCCGACGATATCGCCCTCTCCCTCGACCTCCTTTCCGGCATCGAGGAGCTGGATGCGGAGGCCGCCACCCTGACCGTGCTGGCGGGGACGCCGCTCGAACGCGCGCAGATGGCAGCGTCCGAACAGGGTTTCCTGCTGCCGCTTGATCTGGGGAGTCGCGGCTCAGCACAGGTGGGCGGCAACCTTGCCACCAATGCCGGCGGCAACCGCGTCATCCGCTATGGCATGGCGCGGGCCCAGGTGCTGGGGCTGGAAGCGGTGCTGGCCGACGGCACGGTGCTGTCCAGCCTCAACAAGATGCTGAAGAACAATGCCGGCTTCGACCTCAAGCAATTGTTCATCGGCTCCGAGGGCACGCTCGGCATCATCACGCGCGTGGTGTTCCGTTTGCGACCCCTGCCGCGCTCGACCAGCACGGCCTTCTGCGCGTTGCCCAGCTTTGAGGCGGTCCTTGCCTTGCTGCGCCGGGCGGAAACGGATCTCGGCGGCCCCTCGGCCTTCGAGGTGATGTGGCCGGATTTTTATCGCTTCGTGAGCGGACACAAGATGACGGGTGCCCAGCCGCTGAGGCCCGATCATCCCTTCTATGTGCTCATTGAACATCAGGGCAATGATGCGGCGAACGATCCGGCGCGCTTCCAATCCCTGTTGGAAGCCGCATTGGAAGAAGGCGTGCTGCTCGACGCCGTCATCGCGCAGACTGAGAAGGAAGCGCAGAGCTTCTGGAAGGTGCGCGAGGGCTATGCGCTGGATACGCTGCCCGAGATCGTCAATTTCGACGTGAGCCTGGCCGTGGGCCGCATCGGCGCCTTCGCCGAAGATTGCCGGGCCCGGCTGGCGGCACGTTGGCCCGACGGGCAATTCTTCTTCTATGGCCATATCGGCGACAGCAATCTCCACATCACCACGTCGGTATCTTACGCCGCGGGCGAGGGCATGCATGATGTGGACGAGATCGTCTATGCCTGTGTCCGCGACTTTGCGGGCTCGGTCTCGGCGGAACATGGCATCGGCACCTTGAAGCGCGACTATCTCTCGTATTCGCGCAGTGCTGCCGAGATCGATGTGATGCGGCGGCTGAAGGCGGCGCTCGATCCCAAGGGGATCCTCAATCCGGGGAAGGTGATTTGATTTGCGCAACAAGGCTGCACCCCCTCGCTGCCATGGTGCGGTCGATCAACTCACATGCGACCATCGGTGGCGGTTCATCCCGGAACTGCCGGATGAGCGTCGTTGTATGCGGTTCCGGGCGCTTGTAAGCTGATTTTGTTGCGGCCACTCTCAGGAGCATTCTGGTGCAGGATCAAATTCCGGTGCGGCGATTGCGCCTTCCACTCTATGTGCTGGCCGCCCTTGGCGTGACTGTCCTGATAACCGTGATTGTCGGCGGCTTTGCCTCGCTGACCTACCGCGATGCCCAGGCCATCCTTCTCGATGCCTCGACCGAGACAACGCGGCGCTTCACCGAGGCCACCGTCCAGCGCCTGCAGACCTATCTCGGTCCCGAGCGAAGCCAGATGGCGGTGATGGCCTACAGCAATTTCGGGACGGCCGCGGGCATCGACCAGCGGCTGAAGGAATTGCCGATGGTCGTGGAAGCCCTCGACCGCAACCCAAATACGGACGCGCTCTTTGTCGCCTATCCGAACGGTGAGTTCATCCTGTTCCGGCGACTGCGGGATGATGCCGCGCGCCAGAAATTCAACGCACCGGCCAGGGCGGAGATACTGGTGCAGTCGGAGACATTGGGCGCCGACGGGACCATGGCCGGCGAATACCGCTTCTTCGACATCGACCTCAGGCTGATCGAGACGCGGCCGGTTGCCGACTACCGCTATGATCCGCGCGAGCGTGCATGGTACCGGCTCGCCGACAGGCAGGCGGGCATCACGATTTCGGAACCCTATGTCTTCTTCACCACGCGCTCGATCGGCGTGACCGTGGCGCGGAAATCGCCTGACGGCAGGATGATTGTCGGGCTGGACGTCACGCTTGAGAAAGTGGGCGATTACCTTGACGCCTTCCGGACCACGCCTTCGACCGAGATCGCGCTGGTTGGCCCGAGAGGCAGGGTCGTGGGATACATCGATGAAACCAGGATGACCCGCGTCGCGGATGACGGATCGCTCAATCTCGTAACGCTGCCCGAACTCGGGGTCCCGGTGCTACGGCAGGCGGAATCGCTCATTGGCACCGCCGACGGCCGCAGGCAGGTCATTGTTGATCGGCATAAATGGCAGGTGACCGTCAAATCAATCCCGGTAGCCGGCATGGGCAGCCTCACGCTGCTCATCGCGATACCGGAAGAAGAGCTCTTCGCCGGGGCACGCGACATCATCAAGCAGCATCTGGTCTATGCCTTCTTCCTGCTGCTGGCATTCCTGCCCGTGGGCCTGCTGGGCGCCCGCCTGCTCGCGCGGCCGCTGGCACGGCTGGCGCGGGAGACGAAAGCGATCGCCGCGTTTGATTTCGCGGAGGATGTCAAGGTGCCGACGGTCGTTGCCGAGGTCGATGATCTTGGCAATGCGCTCGGCCTCATGAAGAAGACCATCCGCAAGTTCCTCGATATCGGCCAGGCGCTCGCCGCCGAGAGCGATTTCCGCGCTCTGCTCGATCGGGTGCTCCGCGAAGGAATTGGTCTCGTCGAGAGCGACGGCGGGGCCATTTTCATGCTCAGTGAAGGTGATGCGACGCTCCGCCCGGAAATCCTGCGCTCCCGCCTTGGGCAACTTCCGGTGGATGAGATGCCGGTGCGATCCCTTGCGCTGGACGGAGACGGAATCGAGGGCGAGATCAGGCTAGCGCTGCGCGACGGTCGCATCGCGGTGATCGAGCGGCGGCTGACAGAGCCGGAAATCGGCTTGCTGGGGCTGGGTGCCCTCGTCCTGCGCGAACAGGCGGTCCGCGTCGCCCTCGTCATTGTGCCCCTGTTCGACCGCCGCCATAAAGTCCTCGGCGCCCTTATCCTGTTCAAGGCCATTCGCGCCGGGGAAGACAGCTGGGCGGTCAGCGACCAGCTGGTCGAACTGATTCACGGGGTGAGCGGCAGCGCCGGCATGGCGATCGAGAACCAGATGCTGCTGCGGGCCCAGAAAGACCTGATGAATGCGCTCATCAAGCTGATCGCCGGGGCGATCGACGCCAAATCGAGCTACACCGGGAGCCATTGCGCGCGGGTGCCTGTTCTGACCCGCATGCTGGCGGAAGCGGCCTGCGCGAAACAGAATGGCCCCTTCGGCGCGTTCAACCTGACCAGTGAGGAATGGGAGGCGGTCGAGATCGGCTCCTGGCTGCACGATTGCGGTAAGGTCACGACGCCGGAGCATGTGGTCGACAAGGCGACCAAGCTGGAAACGATCTACGACCGCATTCATGAGATCCGCATGCGAGTCGAAGTGCTGAAGCGGGACGCCGAGATTGCCTACTGGCGGGATCTGGCCGCAGGCGGTGACGAAGCATCGCTCCGCGCCGTCCTGGAACGTGAACGACGGCAGCTGGACGATGACTTTGCCTTCATTGCGATGTGCAATGAGGGCGGCGAATTCATGGATCCCGCACATGTGGCGCGGCTGCGGGAGATCGCGGGCCGGCGGTGGCGGCGGACACTGAGTGACCGCATCGGCATTTCCGAGGACGAGAAGGTCCGCAAGGGTCGGACGCCGGCACCCGACCTGCCGGTTGATGAACCGCTGCTCGCGGATCAGGACGACCATATCAGCCATCGCGAAGTCAGGGATCGCCTCGGGGCCGACAGCAGCCGGGGGTTCAGGGTCGACATGCCCGAATACCGGATGAACCGCGGCGAGATCTACAACCTCAGCATCGGCCGTGGCACGCTGACGGATGAAGAGCGCTACATCATCAACGACCACATTGCGCAGTCGATCATCATGCTGGAGAGCCTGCCCCTGCCGCGGCATCTCCGCAGCGTACCCGAGATCGCCGGTGGGCATCATGAGAAGATGAATGGCACCGGCTATCCGAGGCGCCTGACGCGCGATGACATGTCGCCGGTCGCGCGCATGATGGCGATCGCCGACGTGTTCGAGGCCCTGACGGCGTCCGACCGTCCCTACAAGAAGGCGAAGAAGCTGTCGGAAGCCATCAGGATCATGGGCTTCATGAAGAAGGACCATCATCTCGACCCCGACCTCCTCGACCTCTTCCTCGCCGACGGAATCTGGAAGCGCTACGCCGAACAGTTCCTTGAGCAGGGGCAGATCGACGAACCGGACATCGCGGCCGTTCTTAGGATGCGGCCTTCGTAACCGGTTCTGAAAGTGACGGCCTCCGACCTCTGCGCGCTGGCGGCAACGCCGTCCCGGAAAGGCGGCTCGGACGTTGAGGGTGGATACGCTACCGGCTCGGTCCCGGCGGAACATGGCATCGGCACCTTGAAGCGCGACTATCTCTCCTATTCGCGCAGTGCTGCCGAGATCGATGTGATGCGGCGGCTGAAGGCGGCGCTCGATCCCAAGGGGATCCTCAATCCGGGCAAGGTGATTTGCCAAGGTGACGTTGAGCTAGGTACAGTGTAACGAAATTCGCCAGGTCTTCGGCTTCAGCCAGGAACTCACACCGATGGACGAACCGAACAGCGAGCCGTTGCGACAGCTTCTTGGGTATTGGCGCCTGAAGAAGGGCGACCGCATGGCGCCGACGCGCGGCGATATCGATCCGGCGGAGATCAAGGAGTGCCTGCCCTATATGGGCCTGGTCGACATCCAGCGCACACCGCTTCGCTTTCAATATCGTCTGGCGGGAACCGAGATTACCAAGGGATATGGCCAGGAAGTAACCGGCCAATTCCTCGACGGCATGGACCTCAACAACCATCAGATCCGGATCACGCAGGAATATGAGCGCGTTGCCGAAAGCGGCCTGCCAGCCTGTTCGACCTGGGAGTACCAGCGGAAGGATGGGCGCCATTTGCGCTACGAACGCCTGGCCATGCCATTGTCCAGCGACGGCAAGGTGGTCGACAAGCTGATCGGTGGTTGCGTCTTCGAATGGGCGTTCGACGGCGCCGGCTGACAGCGGCAGCGAGTTTGGCCCGGGCCCCCCACCCCACCCTCCCCCCTGAAGGTGGGAGGAGTCTAGACCGAGGTGTTAGATGCGAACTCAGGTAGAAAGCCCTCCCACCTTCAGGGGGGAGCGACTGTGTTGTCATGTGGTTTTCCACGGTGTTTTGGCGCGCATAATGGCGTTGAGGGTTGTGATGAGTTTGCGCATGCAGGCGGTGATGGCGACCTTTGGCGGTTTTCCGGCACTGCGCAGGCGCTGATGGAATGTTTTGATGATGGGGTTGCAGCGGATGGCGCTGATGGTTGCCATGTAGAGAACGGTGCGGACATCGGCGCGACCGCCGCGAATGGCGCGCCGGCCCCGTAAGGTGCCGCTGTCGTGGTTGAACGGGGCGAGGCCGACCAGAGCGGCGATC
>NZ_CAMDRA010000129.1 GCF_945906275.1 Dongia mobilis | reverse complement strand
GCGCATCCAGGTCCGCCATGAGCTTGCGACGGTCGAGGATGGCGCGCTGGGTTTCGATCTCGGACATGCGGGCAATCTAGCAGCAAGCGGTCTGGTCGGGAAAGTTCACATGTTGCAGGGCACCATAGATATTGTGCGGTAGATACTATGCGGCCCGGGCGGATGGCTGTCGCTTACCCCGGGAACTTCACCCGCTTCATCGCCTCATAGACCTGCGATTTGTCGCCGACGCGGCTGCAGCCGAAACCGATGACATGACGGCGCCAGCCACCCCACTGGTCGCGCGAGGTGTATTTCTGGAACCCGACGCACTCCGAAGGGACGGTCTTGTAGACGCTGTTGAACTCCGACGTTACCATTCCCTGTTCGCTCTTTCCGCCGGTCCAATCTTCCATTTCGAGATCGTTGAAGATTGTGGCTAGCCCCTGGCGCAGGCCGCGGCTTTCGAAGATATAGCCATAGTTGGTGCGAAAATCGGTGACGACCAGAAAATGGGTGCCGTCGATGGAATTGGCTTCCAGTGTTTCCACCGTGACATCCGAAATGTCCTCGATGCCGCAGGTCACGTCATAGCCTTCGCCCTGCATCTCGATGCGGATGGAGCCGCATTCGACTTCGTTCTCCGCAGCCGCCACGGGAATCCAGCCGAAAGATACGGCGATGGTCATCAGGAACGCGAGCCGCTGGAGGTAGGTGCTGGCCTGCTGGCGGTGATGGTGGTCGACTGGAGTCATGCCGGTTTTTCCCGATTAAGTTGCTGTTGACCCGTGCCCACGGGACTTTGGCGAAGGCGTCATTTGATGTCAAACATTAGCCGCATCGCAGATTTCACCGGAACATGTCGGCGGGATTGAGGCGTTGATCATGGTTTTTCCTTGTCGATCCAGTGCAAAGTGGGTTTAACTTTGCCAAATTGCCGCGCCAAGCGGCCGATGCAAAAATCAACCGACCCGGGACAGGGGCAGGCAAGGGGGCCAAAATGGCGCAAAATGCGCTCGAAGTCGAAGATCTGCACAAGAGATTCGGCGAACTGGAAGTCTTGAAGGGTGTCTCGCTGACCGCCCATACCGGCGACGTCATCGCGATGATCGGTTCCTCGGGCTCGGGCAAGAGTACGCTCCTGCGCTGTATCAATCTCCTCGAAACGCCTGATTCCGGCCGCGTCACGGTGAGTGGCGAACTGATCCGCATGCGGCCGCTCAAGAACGGCCATGCGACTCCCGAAGACTGGAAGCAGGTCGACCGCATTCGTTCCAGTCTCGGCATGGTGTTTCAAAGCTTCAACCTGTGGTCGCATATGACGATCCTCGAGAATGTCATCGAGGCGCCGATTCATGTCCTGAAGCTGCCGCGCAAGGATGCGATCGAGCGGGCGGAAAAACTCCTCGCCAAGGTCGGCATCGCGGACAAGCGCAATCACTATCCAAATCACCTCTCCGGCGGCCAGCAGCAGCGCGCTGCCATTGCCCGCGCGCTTGCCATGGAACCCAAGGTCATGCTGTTCGATGAGCCGACCTCGGCGCTCGACCCGGAGCTGGTCGGCGAAGTCCTGCGCGTCATGCGGCAATTGGCCGAGGAAGGGCGCACCATGCTGGTCGTGACCCACGAAATGGCCTTCGCGCGTGAAGTCGCCAACAAGGTCATCTTCCTGCATCAGGGCAGGATCGAGGAAGAGGGCAACCCGAAAGAGGTGTTCGCCAATCCGCGCTCCGACCGGCTGAAGGGGTTCCTGCAGACGACCCACCATAAATAGGCGCCCCCATCGGGCTGCCGGGGATTGCGGCGGGCATCTCGGTGCCCGCCGTTTTTCGTGGCATAACCTACAAGAATCGCAGGACAAATTTGGCCAAGTGAACACTTTATTAACCACTCTGGAGGAGACTCCAATCAAATCCTGAAGTGGGGCTGACGAGCTATGTGCGATCGATCCGACGGCGAGAGAACAGACGGGCGGCTGACAGCGTGAGAGGAAGCCCGATCGGCACGGCGGGGACAATGCTGCGCCGTCGCTTGGCTATCGCAATCGCCTTGCTGGTGATCAATCTGGCGGGCGGCGCGGTCCTGCTTGCCTGGCTCACCGTTCCAGGCCTCCTTGATGTCAACGGTGGAAGATGGCTTCCGCCGGCACTGATCGGCGCCGTCCTCCTTGCCAACGTCATTGTCTGCGGCCTGGCCGTCAGCAACAGGAAGAGTATTCCGGTCTATGAAGAGGCCTTTGTCGAGCTTGTCCTCGACTCGGTCGATGCGGCGATCACGGTCTATGGCGCCGACGGCAAACTGCTGCGTGCCAACAAGGGCGCCGAAACCCTGTCCGGCTATAGTGAAGCCGAACTCCACGATGATGCGACGTGGCGGGCGATCCTGCCGGGCGAAGATTATGACAGGGTCACGACGATCGTTTCGGGCCGCCGGGCTGACGAGTACCCCATCATCAATGAAAACTACTGGGTCAGCCGCGATGGCGCGCGACACTTGTTGCGCTGGTCGAATGTCGCGCTCAAGGACCCAAAGGGCCGCATCTCGCTGTTGGTCTGCATTGGTTTCGACATCACCGAACAGCGTCGCTTCGAAGCGGATCTGATCACCGCCAAGAATGACGCGGAACTCGCCAACCGCGCCAAGTCGGAGTTCCTGGCCAATATGAGCCACGAACTGCGCACCCCGCTCAACGCGATCCTGGGTTTCTCGGAGATCATTCGCGATCAGCGTCTTTCCACCGATCTCGAGACATACCGTCGTTATGCGATCGACATCTTCGACAGCGGCCAGTTGCTGTTGCAGCTTATCAACGACATCCTGGATATGGCGAAGCTGGAATCCGGGCAGGTCGATATCGAGGAGCGGGAGATCGATGTTCCCGCCGTGATCAGCAGCAGCCTGCGTCTGGTTGACCGCAAGGCCAGCGAAGGCCGCGTCAATATCGTGACCGAGATTGCGCCTGGCCTCCCACCCTTGATGGGCGGCGAGCGCGCCTTGAAGCAGATCGTGCTCAACCTCCTTTCCAATGCCGTGAAGTTCACGCCGCCGGAAGGCACGGCGCGGATCATCGCCCGCTGCAACCAGCAGGACGGCATCGAACTGGTCATCAGCGATAGTGGAATCGGTATCCCGGCCGGCTCGCTCGAAAAACTGTTCCAGCCATTCTACCAAGTGGATGCCAAAGTCTCCCGCCGCTATGGCGGCACCGGACTGGGTCTCGCCATCACCAAGAAGCTGATCGAAGCTCATGACGGACAGATTGCCGTCGCGAGCTTGCCCAACAAAGGCACGACGGTAACAATCTCCTTCCCGCCCGCGCGGACCTTGCGCAGCTAGGCAAAGACCCCGGCACACGTTGTGCCGGGGTCTATTCTGGCCAGGGCCGTGCTACTCGGTCGCGGCTGGCGCTGGCCCAGGCTCCACCGTCATGGGAGCTGCCGGTTGCGGCTGTAGCTGCTGCTGCTGATCCATGCGGGCAGCGTCCGCCTCGGCCTGCTGCGCTTCCTGGGTCTTGAAGGCCGGCGCCGCCTCAAGCTGATCTTCGGTGTATTTCACCTGCAGCAGTTTCGGGTCCGGTTGCACGTCGACCTCTTCCCAGGTCAGGCCGACCGACTTGGCGCCCAGCCCCATGATGCCGCCCACCGACAGGACCAGGCCGGTGGCCTTGCCGCTGGTATCGAACAGGATGTCCTTCACGGTGCCGACCTTTTCACCATCGGGACTGAAGACGGTGGCGCCGATCAGGGTTTCAGAACGCACTTCATTGGCGCGCTGAGCCGGGATGACCGCCTCGCTGGGCGGTGGCGTCGCGGGGGCTTCCGCGGTCACGGCATCGATGCTCCCGGTGGCCGGTGCATCGGCAGTTGGCGCTGTGGGTTGGGTGTTATCCTGGGCCGGGGCGGTGCTCTCCACCGGCGGTGGTGCGATGGTGGTGTCGTCGGCAAGAGCGCCGGATACGCCGACCGATCCCATGGCCGATCCCATGGCCAATGCCGCCACGGTTGCCAGCAAGGCAGTGCGCTTCTTCATGACGTTGTCCTTCACAACATTTCGATCTCGATCGGGCAGCGGGGGCTGCCCATCTCTGATTTGAATGGTCGGGGCGGGAGATCGTTCCAGCCGGAAGAAGCAGCGCCGGTGACATTGCCGTAGCACCGCAGAGCATTTCCCACGACGATGTCACCAGTGGCGGAATATCCGAATATTGGCTAGTCTGGCGCACCATCCTCACATGCGGAGAATATCGACATGGGCTGGCTTGCCTGGATCCTGTTCGGCCTCATCGCCGGCATCATCGCGAAGTTCATCATGCCTGGGCGCGATCCCGGCGGTTTCATCATGACGATCGTCATCGGCATTGTCGGCGCGATGCTGGGCGGCTGGCTGGCGACGCAGCTGGGGCTGGGCGATATCACCGGCTTCGATATCAGGAGCTTCATCATCGCCGTGGCTGGTTCGCTGATTCTGCTGTTCATCTATCGCCGCATTCGTTCCTGAATCCGGCGCCAGCGCCTTAAACTTTCTTAACGGCGCAGGCCCGGTCCGGCGCCAGGTGATATCAATGACCCAGCCCAATATTTTGTTCGTCATGTTCGATCAGATGGCGGCGCTTTCGCTGCCGGGCTATGGCCACAAGCTGGTCAAGACACCGCATCTCGATGCTCTTGCGGCGCGCGGCACCTTGTTCGAGAACGCCTATTGCGCGGCGCCGCTCTGTTCACCCTCGCGGTTTGGCATGCTGACCGGGCAGTTGCCGGGCAGGATCGGCGCGTTCGACAATGCCAGCGAACTGCCCTCCAGCGTGCCGACCTTCCTGCACCTGCTGCGGCGCGCCGGCTATCGCACCTGCCTCTCCGGCAAGATGGATTTCACCGGTGCCGACCAGCTGCATGGCTATGAGGAGAGGCTGACGACGGATCTTTCGCCCTCCGATCTTGGCTGGACGCCGGATTGGGATCACCCCGACGCCGTGCAGCCCTGGTATCACACGCTGCAATCGGTGGCCGAGGCCGGCGCCTGCGACTATTCGCTCTCGTTGCAATATGACGAGGATGCGGCCTTTCGCGCGAAGCAATGGCTGCATCAGCATGCCGACCGCCCGGATGGCCGACCCTTCATGCTGACGCTCTCGGTCATGCATCCGCACGACCCCTATCAGGCTTTGCGCAAGTTCTGGGATCTGTACGATCACGCCGACATCGACATGCCGCAAGTGGCGCCGATGCCGCCGCAGGAACGCGATGCCGTCGGCAAGAGCATGTACCGCCTCTATGACCGCGGCGAGTTTCCCTTGTCGGCGGCACAGATCCGCAACGCGCGCCATGCCTACTACGCCATGATCAGCTATTGCGACGATCTGCTTGGCCGCCTCGTCGAGACGCTGTCATCGCTCGATGTCCTCGACAACACGATCGTCATCGTCACCTCCGATCATGGCGACATGCTGGGCGAGCGCGGCCTCTGGTACAAGATGACCTTTTTCGAGCGCGCCATCCGCGTGCCGCTAATCTTCGCCGGCCCCGGCATCGGCAAGGCCAGGCGCATCGCAGCACCCGTCTCGCATCTCGACCTGCTGCCGACCTTCGCAGATCTCGCCGCCAGTCCCTTCACGGGTCTCGCCAGCGATGGCAACAGCCTGTTCCCCAGCCTCAACGGCACGGCACAGCCGGCGGGCGAGGTGGTGGCGGAGTATATGGGCGAGGGTTACGCCCAGCCGGCGGTGATGATCCGCCGCGGCAACCGCAAGTTCACCTATGGGCGCGATGACGGCGCCACTCTCTATGACCTTGGCGTCGATCCGCTGGAGCAGCACAACCTTGCCGGTGATCCATCCTGTTCCGCCGAGCTGGCCGGTTTCATCGCCGCGGCGGAAGCGCGCTGGAACCTCGATGACCTCCGCGCGCGCGTGCTGGAAAGCCAGCGTCGGCGGCGCCTGGTGCATGACGCACTGGTCAAGGGCCGCATTGCGCCTTGGGACTTCGAGCCGCGCCAGGATGCGTCCCAGGCCTATTACCGCAATTACGGCGCCGATCTCCCGGATCCGGATGCCGTGCTGCGTCGCCCGAAGCGAGGCTAAAGCTTCGCCCGGGCCGCGTCCTTGCGCAGGGGCGCCGAGAGATAGCAGCCGAACTCCTTGGGGAAGTTCGCGCCGACCCGGGCATGTACCTTCCCCTGACGGCCGAAGAAGCGGAAGCTGTCATTCACCGGGCACAATGCCTCGTGCCAAACATTTGGATGGATGTAGAGCCCGGTGCCGCCATCTGACCAGAAGGCGACGAAGCTCTCCGGGGTGATGTCATCGCCCGGCAAAGCGAGCGTGGTGACGAAAGGGCCGGGCTCCAGCGGGAAGAAGAGCTGGCCGCCATCGGGATGATAATTGCTGCGCCACATCAGCAGATCCTCGCGCGGACCGGTCATGCGGTCTTCCCGCGCCTGGGAAGGTTGGCATGACCAGCCCAGCACATAATCGTCATTGACCGCTTCGTTGCGCGCGCGCAGCACATCGCCATGCCATTTGAAAGCGAACTCGCCCTCGGTGGTGCCGCCCTGGTCGCCGGTGCCGGGCTCCACCTTGCGCCAGCCCAAGGAAGGCCAGCGCACGATCTCGACAGCGCGGGCATTCGGGTTGTCGATGATCTCGCCATAGCCCTTGAGGTTTTCCGGCGTCGCCAGGACGAGAGGAATCCGGTGCACCGGCATGTCCGGCATGGTGCTGGCAAGGGGCTTGAGATTCGGGGCGGCGATATCCATGGACGGCGTTCTCCAACTGGGGTGACTGATCTCTACACTCCACCCGGTCTTGACATTAAGCAAATTGGTAATCATCACTTAAAAACACAATAGAACTTATAGTGTCATGATGAGCTACAGCCAGTTGAAGGCATTCGATGCCGTGGCCCGGGCCGGCAGCTTTTCCCGTGCCGCGCAGATGCTGGGCGTGACCCAGCCCGCGGTCTCATTGCAGGTGGCAGCCCTTGAGCGCGCCTACCGCACCGACCTTGTCCAGCGGTCCGGGCAGGGCCTCAGCCTCACCACCGACGGCACGGCGCTGTTCGCGCTCACCCGGCAGATGTTCATCCTTGAGGCCGAGATCGGGGATTTTCTGGAATCCGCCGAGACTTTGCAGCGCGGCCATCTCCGCTTCGGCGCCGATGGCCCGCATCTGGCCCTCGACCTGGTGGCGCAGTACCGCAAGCTCTATCCGCGCGTGACCCTGGAACTTGTCTTGGGCAATGCGACGCAGACCTGGAGCGCCTTGCTGCAGTCGGTGGTCGATGTCGCTATCCTTGCCAATCCACCCGAGGACCCGCGCGTCGGCTATATCCCGGTGGTGAAGCAGGACATGATGGTGCTGGTGCCGCGGGGCCATGCCTTTGCCAAGCGCCCAGACGTAGCGCTTAGGGACCTTGCCGCCGAGCGGGTGATCTTCCGCGAACATGGTTCCAACACCCAGCGTACCCTCGAGGCGCGCCTCAAGAAGATGCGCCTGGCCTTGCAGCCTGTCTTGGTGGTCGGTAGCCGTGAGGCGATGATCGAGGCCGTCTCACGAAAGATCGGCATCGGTTTCATCTTCGATCAGGAACAGAATGAGGATCCGCGCAGTGCCGCCGTGCCATTGCGCGACCTGCGCGGTTCGAACAGGAACACATTGGTCTATCTGAAGCCGCGTCGCCGCCGCCGCACCGTCCAGGCCCTCATTGACATCGCCGGCGGCTGAGCGTCCTGGCTGTTCTTCGGCCGGGCGCGCAAGCTGCCTCTCACGCGGCTTACGCCATCCGTTGCAGGATGAGATCGCGCACGCCGCCATCGTTGAAATCCGCCACGGCCAACGTGGCGCCGATTTCCAGAATTTGCGATGCGGCAAGCGCTGTCATCAGGCCGATGGCAGGAATCCTTGCCTCCACCGCGGCGCGCAGGCCAGACGGCGAATCCTCAAAGGCCACTGACCGGGCGGCCTCGGCGCCGAGGCGCTCCAAGCCGGTGAGGTAGGGCAGGGGATGCGGCTTGGCATGTGCTAGTTCGTCGCCGATGACCAGCGTCTGGAACCGATCCATAATCCCCAGCGCCGCCAGGACCAATTCGGCACTGGCGCGTGGCGCATTGGTCACCACGCCGCAGGGAATGCCGCGCCCGTCCGCCCAGTCGAGGAGATCGTGCAGTCCCTCGATCGGCGAAAGGGCGACCCCCGGCGCGCCCACCCTATCGCGATAGGCTGCTTCCTTGCGCGCCAGCAGCGCCAGCGCCTCGGCCTGCGGCAGATGCGGCAGGAAAGCCTCGGCGATGCCGCTGTTGGGCTTGCCCATGATCCCGGCGGTATAGGTCGGCCGGTCGACCTGGAAACCATGTTCCGCGAACAGCTGGTTGAAGGCGTCGAGATGGAGATGGTCCGTATCGACCAGGGTCCCGTCGAGGTCGAACAGCAGGGCGGTTTTCATGCGGGTTTCCTGGCTGTGGGGAAATCGGCTCAAGGTCCGGTTGAGAAATCGTCGCTTGCTCTTCTACGCCAAGGTCGGTGACCATGTCGCGTGCAGATTGTGCTGCGCAGCATTGAGGCGAGGACCCGCTGACCATTGTCCTGAAAGAGCCGCGCCGGATGGCGCTGACGGCGGACCTGGTGGCCCGCGTGCACCGGACCTTGGCCGATGAGGGGCCGGATCCAGGCCTCCATTATCATGACGATGCCGACTATGCCGCGATCACGGCCGCGATGCTGGATGGCCACAAGCCGGGTGCCCCCTGCTGGCTGTTTGCCTATGGCTCGCTGATCTGGAAGCCGGAAGTGCCGCATGTGGCGGAGATGCGCGGTGAGGCGCGCGGCTGGCATCGCGCCTTCTGCTTTCGTGTGACGCGATTTCGCGGCACGTGCGCCCAGCCCGGCCTCATGATGGCGCTGGATCGCGGCGGCCAATGCGGCGGCATGCTCTATCGCCTGGCCGATGACGATCTCGACCAGCAGATCAACAAGCTGTTTCGCCGCGAATTCACGGTGAAGCCCGCCAACTGCCAGCCGCGCTGGATCACGGTCGCCTCGGCGCAGGGAAATGTGCGGGCCATCGCCTTCGTCATGAACCGGCAGGCCGCGGCCTATACCGGCAAGCTCTCGCCCGAAGCGACCGCCGACATCCTCAGCATCGCCTGCGGCCATTGGGGCCCGGCCGCCGAATATCTCCACAACACGGTGGCGCATCTCGAGGCCAAGGGCATCCACGATCGCCATCTCTGGCAATTGCAGGAACTGGTCGCCGAGCGGATCAAGGAGCGGGTTGCTGCAAACGCTCGGGAGTAAATGGGCTGGCGCAAAGCTCTGCGGAGGCAGCCCCCGCAGCAATCTCTATCGTTCCTGGAATATTCTAGCTTCCGGTGGGGCCTTTACACCTGCTTAAGTTAGTCGGGCCTATGAATGAGCAGAAACTGCAACTTTCGATTTGTCCGACATGAAGATTCAAGCGCGCATCCTGCTGCTGCTGGCGAGCGTCTTCGTCGCCTCTTTGGCGACCCTTGCGGCCGTCTTGTTCGCGGTGATCCTACCTGCCTTTGAACAGCTCGATAACGCTCAGGCGGTCAAAAACATTAAGAGAATCGAGCAGGGCGTCGCCAATGAGCTGAGGGTACTCGATCAGAAGGTGGTCGATTGGGGGCATTGGGCCGAGACCTATGAGTTTGTCGAGACCGGCTCTATGGCCTATGTCGAGGGCAATCTGCAGGCGAGCAGCCTGATCAACCTCAATGTCGACTTCATGGCATTCTACGATACCGACGACAAGCCGGTCTGGGTAGGCGGTTATGATGCCGAGACCGAAGAACCACGCGTTTTCCGAGGTCTTTCCGACCCGGTGCAGATGGCGCCGCTCCTTGCCCTCGCCCAGAATGGTCCGGCGAAGGGCCTGCTGACGGTTGACGGGCAACATTTTCTCGTCTCGGCTGGGGACATTCTCGACAATGATAGCAGTGGACCGACGCATGGGACGCTTGTCATTGGCCGTGCTTTCGATGAACACTTCCGCGACGAACTGGCCCATCGCACCGAAGTGATGTTCACGGCAACCGCGCATTCTGCCAATTCGCCCGCTGCGGTGCCGGGGCGGCCAGCGGCACAGGGCGGCAGTCACCGAACCCTCGTCACCGACAGGACCTTGGTCGACCGCCTCTCGCTTCTGGATCTGAGCGGTACCACAGTGCTCGACCTAGACATCGTGACCTATCGCGATGCCAGCAGCGTTGGAGAGACCTCCGTCATCATCGCTGCCGTCATGCTGGTGGCGATGGCATTTGCGATCATGTTGATCATCGCCTACGCCATCAATGTGCTGGTGGTGGCACCTATTCGCCGGATCAACATGGCAATGCTCGAAGTGGCGAGTTCGGCCGATCTGGAAAGGCGTCTTTCCTGGACCAGGCGCGACGAATTCGGGACTCTCGCCGGTCAGTTCGACCACATGCTTGAACAACTGGCCAATGCGCGCCGGGATCTCCTCGAACTCACCTTCAAAATTGGTCGCAGCGACCTAGCGACTGGCATGTTCCACAATATCCGCAATGCACTCAGTCCACTTGCCAACCAGTTGCACCGTGCGGCCGATAACGTTACCCACATTTCCGATGGCCATGTCGACCGGGCCCTCATGGAACTCGGCGAGAATGCAGTTGACTCCACGCGCCGACAGAAGCTTCTGGAGTTCCTGGCCACGGCCTGGTCGCACATGATCGGTCGCCAGCAGAATGCGCGGCGAGACATCAACGCAGCGACTGGCCAACTGGTGGCGATCGAACAGATCCTCAACCAGCAGCACAATGCGGACGCGGCGGTCAGTACCGAAAATCTTCAACTGACCTTTCTGTTCAATGAATGTCTGAGTTTCTTTAGCGCGGATCAACTCGATGTCGGTAAAGTGGTTGTCGATCCGTCCATCGCGGCCATGCCGGCGGTGGCCGTTCAGCGTCTGCCGATGATCCATGTCATCTACAATGTCGTCGCCAATGCGATCGCGGCAATCGAGGCAAAGGGCGGGACAGACGGAACCATCGTGGTG
>NZ_CAMDRA010000128.1 GCF_945906275.1 Dongia mobilis | reverse complement strand
GGCAGGAGGCATCCGGCTTGATTTCATGATCTGCCTGACGCCTATTGGGGCTGGCGTCGATGGGGCGCATCAGCAGATGGGGGAGAGCATGACGTTCAGGATCTTCTCGATGATCGGCGCCAGCATGTTGCTGGTGGCTGGTTGTGCGTCGACCGATACGGAAGTCACCCAGTCACGCGGCGACCAGGCCCCCTTGCCCTATCCGGAACGAATCCTCGTCTATGACTTTGCCATTTCACCTGGCGAAGTGCCGGCTGACAGCGCAGTTGCCGGGCAATTGAGTGGTGCCACCGATGACCCGGGCAGCAATGCCGAGCGCGAGGCGCTGGAACGGGAGATCGCCGGTGTCGTGGCAGAGGAACTGGTGGCGGAACTGCGCGACCTCGGCCTGCCGGCGGAGCGCTGGTCCGGCCCGACGCCGCAGATGAATCCCGGCTACACCATCGAGGGGGCGTTTCTCACCGTCGATGAGGGCAGCGCGCTCACGCGCATGATCATCGGGTTCGGCGTGGGCGGCACGGAACTGCAGACGCTGGTCCAGGCCTACCAGGTAACCGGGGCGCAGAAGAAGTTCCTGGGCGAGGCGAATGTGACCGCCGAGAGTTCAAGGAAGCCCGGCATCGCCGCCACGCTGCCGGTCGGTGCGGCCGTCTCGGGCGTTGCCGTCGCAGCCGCGGTGAGCACCGGTGTGGGGCTGGTGACGGAAATGAATTCCGATGTGCGGGACGGCGCGGAAAACACCGCCGAAGCCATCATCGAACTGCTGGAGCCGAAGTTCGAGGATTTCGGCTGGATCGACTAGCCGTTGCTCGGGCCGAAGCCTATTTGTGGCTGTGATGAGCCTGGAGTGTTTGCACCAGCTCTTCGAGCTTGTTCTTGTCCATGAGATAAAGATTGCGACCTTTGCGCTTCAGGAGGCCGCTCGGATAAAGCTGGCTCACGGCGCGGTTGACGGTTTCGCGCGTGGTGCTGGTGATGCCGGCGATCTCATGCATCGGCGGCAGGGGACGCACGACCCAGAGGCCGGGCACGGCGGGTTCCGGCTGGGCCATGCGCAGCAATTCGGCATAGACGCGCTGGGCCGCCTGCAGGGTGGAAAGTTCCATGATGCGGAGGCCGCTCTGGCGCACCAGGCGCGCCATGCGTTGCAGCAGGCGGAAGGAGACGACGGCGTTGCTGCGCACGAGATCCATGAAGACCTCCGGCGGCATGATGCACAGTTCTGATTTCTCGATCGAGGTCACGCTGGCGGAGCGGGGCTGTTCGTCGATCGCCGCCAGTTCGCCAAAGGATTCGCCGGGCTTCACGGTGGCCAAGGTGACTTCCTTGCCGGAGGGCGAGAAGGTGACGACGGCGACGGAGCCCCGGAGGACGAAGAATACGTCCCGCGACGTCGCCCCCTTGTCGAGGACGGTTTGGCCCTTGTCACAGATGCGCCAGCGGCAACGGGCCTCCAGCGCCTTCAATTCAGGTTCGGGGATGCCCTCTAGCAGCGCAAAAGCGCGCAAGGTGCGTTCAACGGTTTGTGTCTGAGTCGTTCCCATGCCGGCAGCATAGTCGAAAGGAATCGTCCCGCCAACCGGGCGCGCAACGGGTCACGAGATGGCAATCGCTGCGATTGGTTCGGCGTTTTGGTTCAGGTTGGAAGCCCCCGGCGTCGGCCACCGGAACTCATCGTGAACGGGCCCACCCGCCTACCAGCGCAGATAGAACCGGCCTGCAACCGCCCCCACCAGGGTCACGATGCCGACCGCCGCCATGTACCAGATGGCAACATAGAAGGGCGAATCATTGTCGCAATGAAGGGCGTAGATGAAGGCGCCGATGCCGCCGGCGGCAAAGCCCGCAATGGCGCCGGCCGCGGTCGGGGATTGCGGCGCGCCGTGGCGCAGCGTGACCAGGGCCGCGGCCAGGGGGACGAGGCCGATCAGCGGCACCAGGGTCACGCAATATTCCGGGTTGAAACCCATGGCGCTCGCCGACCAGCGGTCCACGGGCAGCATCAGGGTTTCCAGCGCCAGGCTCACAGCGAGCGGCGCCAAAGCGAGGGCCAGCCATTTGATGTCGGCAGCGGGGTCATGCTGCGGCTTGGTCATGCGGAACAGCAGCATGAGGCCGAAGGCTGCGATGCTGGCAGAGACCAAGACCTTGAAGAGGTAGCGCCAGCTCATGAGCGCATCGCCGAGGTCCGGCCGCATGTCGAGGACGTAGCTGAAGATGAGGATGGCCCCCAACAAGGCCGGTGGCGCCGCATAGGCAAAGGTGCGGCGGGGCGATGCGGGTGGGTTGGCGTGGTCGGCGACGAGGCTGCCGATGAGGTCGTCGGTCTTCATGTCTCACTCCTTCGCGCGGCAGCCGCCAGGGCCGCGAGGCCGCGATGCAAGGCGACCCGCACCGCGCCTTCGCTCAAGGACAGGCGCTGGGCTGTCTCAGTGGGCGAGAGGCCATCCACTGAAATCGCACGCACCACCTGCGACTGGCCGGGCGGCAGCGTGGCGAGATGCCGGTCGAGCGCATCGGCGGACAAGGTCTGTTCCGGCTCCGGCGCCGCCAGCGTTTCCAGCACATCGTCGACCGGCACCATGATGCGGCGGCCGCGCCGGCGCAGATTGTCGATCAGCTTGTGGCGCGTCACCGCCCGCAACCAGGGCAAAATGGCCCGGTCCGCATCCCAGCTTGCCCGCTTGAGGTGAATGGCCAGCAACGTCTCCTGCACGATATCCTCGGCTTCAGCAATTTCGTAACCCTGGCGCGCGAGCTCCCGGCGCACCCAGCGGCGCAGCATGTCGGCGAGGGTCGCGAGCAGACGGCGATAGGCCGCAGCATCGCCTGCCTGGGCCGCGCGCATCCAACTGGCCAGTTCATCTTCCAAATCGCTCACACCTAATTCCCCTATACGGCCGCTGCGCGCTGCTGTTACGCGGCGACCTGCCGCATCATGAAGAAAATGGTCCGCTCGGTAAACCGCATCGATTTGCGGCGGGCCGCGTAACAAGCAGGGGAGGCCGGTCGAATTGGTCAGGGTAGGCCCTTCCGGGGCTATCAATCAGGAGGAATAACCCATGAATCGCCGTACCGCCAGCCTTGCCATCGCTGGCTCCCTGCTCAGTGCCCTCGCTTTGTCCGCCATGCCCGCCAGTGCCGACGAGGCGAAGGAAAAATGCTTTGGTGTCGCCCTTGCCGGCCAGAATGATTGCGCCTCGGAAGGCGGCAATTCCTGCGCCGGCACCTCGAAGGTCGATTACGACAAGGCGGCCTGGAAGCTGGTGCCCAAGGGCAGCTGCGAAACCACGATGATCAAGCTGCCGGACGGCATGGAGCGGGCCGGCTCGCTGACGCCGATCGAATCCTAAAGCGTGATGGCCGTGTCAGTGCCCGTCGCCCCCGGCCAGCACATGACCAGCCCGATTCCGGCACGCGCCGGGATCGGGCTGCGGCCGCAGCATTACGCCGA
Organism: Dongia mobilis; assembly: GCF_945906275.1. GTDB lineage: Bacteria > Pseudomonadota > Alphaproteobacteria > Dongiales > Dongiaceae > Dongia > Dongia mobilis_A. The sequence goes on along the minus strand of NZ_CAMDRA010000128.1, from coordinate 7,650 downwards.
CATCCTGGCGCAGCCGGCGAAAGTCGGCCACAAGGTTGGTCCCGGGGTCGGCTGGCTCGAGGTGCATCCCGAAAACTATCTCACCGCCGGCGGGCCGCAGCACCGCGCACTGACCGCGGCGCGGCAGCTCTATCCGCTGTCGTTTCATGGCGTCGGCCTGTCGCTGGGTGGCGAAGCACGGCCGGACCCAGCGCATCTTGCGCGACTGCGCGCGCTCAATGCGCGTTATGAGCCGGCGCTGTTCTCGGAACATCTTGCCTGGTCCAGCCATGGCGGCGCCTTCATGAACGACCTGCTGCCGATCCCCTATACGCGCTCAGCGCTCGACCGGCTGGTCGAGCATGTCGATGAAACGCAGGAAGCGCTCGGCCGGCAGATCCTCATCGAGAACCCCTCGCTCTATCTGCGCTTCGAGGCGTCGGAGATGCGCGAGACCGAATTTCTGCGCGAGCTGGTGCTGCGCAGCGGCTGCGGCCTGTTGCTCGACATCAACAATGTGTTCGTCTCGGCCAGCAATTGCGGCTTCGATTCCTGTGCCTATCTTGCCGACTATCCCTTGAGCCATGTGCGCGAGATCCATCTTGCCGGCCACAGGACGGAAGTCGACGGCAGCGGCGCCGAGGTGCTGATCGATACCCATGGCAGCAGCGTGTCGGCTGCGGTCTGGGCGCTCTATCGGCTGGTGGTCAGGCTGGAAGGGCGGCTGCCGACCCTCATCGAATGGGACCAGGATCTGCCCGACTGGCGCATCCTGCTCGCGGAAGCCGCCAGCGCCGACCGCATCCTTGCCGAGGAGGCGCCGCATGCTGCCGTCGCCTGAACCTTACGCCGATTTTGCCGGCGCCTTGTGGGCGACGGAGCGCGCGGTGCCGATGGGCTTGCTGCCGGCTGCGCGCTTTGCTCTCCACCGCAACAATGTCTATGCAAGCCTGATCCACTGTCTGAAGGCGCGGTTTCCGGTGACGGTGCGGCTGCTGGGCGAGGATTGCTTCGGGCAATGCGCGCGCCATTTCGTCGAGGCAGCACCACCGCGCTCGCCGGTGCTGATGGAATATGGCGCCGGGCTTGCCGATTTTCTCGCCGGCTTCGCGCCGCTGCGGGAGCTGCCTTATCTCGCCGACGTGGCGCGGCTGGAATGGCTGCGGCATGCGGCTTTGCATGGTGCCGAGGCTGTGCCCATCGCGCCTGCGGCGTTGGCCGAGGTGCTGCCGGAACGCATGCCGGACCTGGTGCTGGCGCTGCATCCGACCGCCGCTATTCTGAGCTCACCCTATCCGGTCCTGTCGATCTTTCGGGCCAATGCGGTGGCGGGGGAACTCATGCCGGTCGCTGCCGGTCTCCCCGGCGAGACCATGCTGGTCGTGCGGCCCGAGGAGTCGGTTCAACTGCTGCCGCTCAGCGTTGCCGCCGCGGGTTTCCTGCGCGCACTCGAGCGCGGCCTCACCTTGAGCGATGCGGCGGAAGCGGCCGGGATGATCGATGCCGCATTCGATCTCGCCCAGGCGCTGGCACCCATGCTGCGCGCCGGACTCTTCACCGGTTTTCATCTGGCCAACTCTTGTGAACGGAACTGATCATGCATCTCAGAAATCTTGTCGACCTCTTTGCCCGCATTCCCCAGGATCTCATCATTCTGCTGGCGCGCCTCGGCATCGGCGCCGTGTTCCTGCGTTCCGGGCTCCTGAAGCTCGATGGCTGGGACAATGGCAATACGCTGGCGCTGTTCCAGTATGAATATCAGCTGCCGCTCATTCCGCCAGAACTCGCGGCACCGCTCGCGATGGCGATGGAACTCACCGTGCCGCTGTTTCTCTTTGCGGGCTTGGCCACGCGCTTTGCGGCATTGGCCCTCCTTGGCATGACGCTGGTCATCCAGACTTTCGTCTATCCCAATGCGTTCGACACCCATGCGGTCTGGGCGGTGGCGCTGCTGTGCCTGATCAAGTTCGGCGGTGGCATCTTTTCACTGGATCATCTGCTGGGCCGGATCATGCCTCAGCGTGCGTCCGCCCTGCGCAGAGGGGCGGCGTAGCTTCCGCTCACATACCAGGCAAAGGCCAGGACCTGCAGGATGAGGAGTGCGCCGAAGGCGATGGCGTAGCTGGTCGTGGGCGAGGTGCCGCCATCCGTGCCGAGGCGATCGAGGATCCAGCCGATCGAGGATTGGAACAGGGCCGAGGCCAGGAACAGCATGAGGTTGGCGGCCGATTGCGCGCGGCCGGCCAGGTCGCGGCCGAAATGAGCACCCAGCGTCGCATAGCCGAGATTGGCGGCCTGGCCGGTGAAGCCGTAGACGATCCAGATCACCGGCAGCGGCACAGGGATCGCGAAGATCATGGCGAGCTGTGCCGCGGCATAGAAGGTGAAGGCGCCGGCCACCACGGTCTTCAAGCCGATGCCGCGGCGCTGCACCCCGTCGGCGATGATGCCGGTGAGGAGCGAGCCCAGCGCGAAAGCGAGGCCCAGCACCATCAATTGCTGGCCGGCGGCGTGTCGGTCGAGGCCCTGTACGTCGGTCATCCAGCGAGTAGCCCAGAGTGTCTGCACGGCGATGAAGGTGCCGGAGATCGCCGCCACCATGGGTGCTACGCGCCAGAAGATCGGATCCTGGAAGATGCCGAGATAGCCGCGCAGCTGGCCGATGAGCGCCACCGGGCGGTGATCGTCGTCGCGTTTGGGGACGAGGAAGAAGATCGCGGCGGTGACGCAGAGGGTGAAGATCACCAGCACCGCAAAGAGTGCGCGCCAGCCGATGAGATCGGTGGCGAGGTTGGCGGGGTAGGTGCCGCATAGGAAGCCGAGGCCGCAGAAGGTCACCACGGTCGAATTGCCGAGGGCGAGGCGTTCGGGCGGCAGCCACATGGCATTGGCCTTGAAGGCCGACATCAGACAGCCGCCAAGGCCGATGCCGATGAGGAGCCGCGCACCGGCAAGATTCATGGTGCTGTCGCCCAGTGCGAACCAGGCGGCACCGGTTGCTGCCAGCAGCAGCAGCCAGGTCTGCACCAGGCGCGGGCCGAAGCGGTCGAGCAGCAGTCCCAAGGGCAATTGGAACAGCACGAAGCCGTAGAGATACATCGAGGTCATCAGGCCGAGATCGGTGTTGCTCAAATCGAGCTCGGCGATGAGATCGTCGGAGATGGCGGCGTTCACCACGCGGAACAGATACGAGGTGAAATAGCCGGCGGCGAACGGCCCCAAGGCGCGCAGAATGATGCCGAAGGTCAACGGCGTCATGCGACGTTGAGCGGCTGGCGGGCGGCGCGGCGCTGGTCGTAGAGCGTGTTGCCGGCGACCGCCGCCAGCACCAGGGCGCCGCCATAGAGCGCGTAGATGCCCGGATTTTCACCCAGGAACAGGAATACCCAGAAGGCGCCTAGCACGGTTTCCACGAGCGAGATGAGGGCTGCCTCGGCAGCGGGAATCAACCGCGCGCCGGTGGTGAAGAGGATGAGGCCTATCGCCAATTGCACCGCGCCGAACAGGAACAGGTAGAAGAGGTCGGAGCTGGAAATGTGCAGCGTCTCGAAACCGGCGAGCACAAAGCCGATGACGCCCATGAGGGCGGTGCCGAGGCAGGTGGCCGGCGTCATGCGCACATGGCTGTAGCGGCGGGTGAGCACGGTGGCGATGGCGAAGGCGACCGCGATGACGACCGATAGGATGGTGCCGGTGGCGTCGGTATGCCCTTCAGCCTTCGAGAACATGAGCGCGATGCCGCCGAGCGCCACGGCCATGGCGATGATGCGCGGCCAGCCCAGCTTTTCGCGCATCCAGGCCCAGGCGAGCAGGCCGGCCATGAGCGGTGCGGTCGACTGCACCACCAGGATGAGCGCCACGGTCGCGTGCTGGAGGGCGATGACGAAGGAGATCGAGGCGGTGGCAAAGCAGATGCCGACGCCGATGCCGCCCGGCCCCATGTTGCGGAAGTGGCTCCAGGTCTGCCGTCCGTCGCGGATGAGCAGGAAGAGAAGCAGCGCCACGGCGGCGATGCTGCCGCGCCAGGCGACGATGACCCAGGGGTCGGCCGTGATCTGGCGGGCGATGAGGCCGCCCAGGCTCCAACAGATCGCCGCTGCGATGACGAGCAAGGTGCCCTTGCGGTGCAGCGACGCGGCATTCTCCGACATGAAACAAGATCCCCTGAGATATTTGCCGCAGCATAGAGGGCGCATGATCGGCGGCAAGGGTGCCGGCCCTCATGGCAGATATGCAGCAAGTCTAGTTGTCTTGTGGGCTGCTGCGCTGCACCTCGGCGAGGAGCCAGGCGCGGAAGGCGGCGAAGGGCGGATCGGTCAACGTTTCCTCGCGGTAGATGAGATGCCAGGCCTTGCCCGGGTCGACCAGGGCGAGATCGAAGAGCCGCACCAGCCTGCCGGCATCGAGATCGTCCTGCACATAGGGTGCCCGCACCAAAGCGATGCCGAGACCGTCGAGCGCCGCCTGGATCGCGTAGGTCGAATAATCGAAGGAGAGGCGGCGGCGGAAGCGTGCCGGATCGAGGCCGCTGGTCGTAAGCCAGCGCGGCCATTCCTTGGGCGCATGGGCCACTTCGAGAAGGGTGTGATGCTGCAGGTCGCCGAGTTTCCGGATGCTGTCGGCCAGGGCCGGCGCCGCCACCGGAAACAAGGCGGCGCTGAACAGGGGATCGGCCAGCAATCCAGGGAGCGGCGCGCTGCTGAGGCGGATGGTGGCGGCCCAGTCCGGGCGCAGGGTCACGTGATCGTCGATCGCCGTCACCAGGCGCACCTCGATGCCTGGATGCTGGCGCTGGAAATGCTGCAGGCGCGGGATCAGCCAGCGCATGGTGAAGGTGGGGCCCGCCGCGACCGAGAGGCCGGGAAGGGTGGTCCGCCGCACGCTGTCGACCGCGGCTTCAAGCCGTCGGAAGGCATCATCAAGCAGGGGCGCCAGGCTGCGGCCGGCCGGGGTGGGGAGGAGGGAGTTGGCGTGGCGCTCGAACAGGGTCTGGCCGATCTGGCCCTCGACCAGTTTCACCAACCGGCTGATGGCGGTCTGAGTGACGTTGAGTTCCGTGGCGGCCGCCACGAAGCTGCCCAAGCGCGGCGCGGCCTCGACCGCCTTCAATCCCTTGAGGGAGGGGGACATGGTGCTTTTACCCTAATAAAAACTTGGGCTAATCTGCCATGCGCGCGGCAGCAAGGAAAGCGCCCAGGAATGGCCCCGCACGGTCGGTGACATTCGTCTCATTGCCCCCTATCCTTAACCATATGATTCGGAAGCGGAGAGGGCGGTTCATGGGTGCGTTGGCGAAGCTGGGAAAGTCGAAGATGCAGGCTGGCAAGATGGTGCCGGCGATGCTGCTGACGGCATTGCTCACCGCCTGTGCGGCACCGCCGCCGCCGGCCCCGGTCGTTGCCACACCAGCACCGGCCCCGGCGCCAGCTCCGGCAGCGGTGGCAGGCGTGCCGGATTTCACCCAGATCACGCAGACGAGCTGCCCAGGCACGGCCGCCAGCTATGACGAATGGGTCGCGCGCTTCGGCGCCTATGCACTCCACCAGGGGCAGCGGGAGCCGGTCATCCGCTTGGCTTTCGCCGATGTCACCGAGAACCCGAAGATCCGCGACCGTGCCGGCAAGCAGGCCGAGTTCGTGACGCCGGTCTGGACCTATCTCGACCGCGCCGTGTCGGCGGAACGGATTGCCAAGGGACAGGCAAAGCTGCCGGAAGTGCGGGGCTTGGCCGCGCAGATCGAGGCCGAATACGGCGTCAGTGCCGCGACACTCATGGGCATCTGGGGAATCGAGACCGATTTCGGCAACAATTTCGGCGACGTCAATGTGTTCGAGGCGCTCTCCAATGTCGGCTACGGCACCAGCCGCAAGGATTTCGCCTGCACCGAACTGATGTCGGCGTTGAAGATCGTCTCGGCCGGCAAGGTGCAGCCCAACCAGATGATCGGCTCCTGGGCCGGCGCCATGGGGCACAGCCAGTTCCTGCCGTCGAACTATCTCACCATCGCCGTCGACCGCGACGGGTCGGGTGCCCCTGATCTGTGGACCTCGATGCCGGACGTGTTCGCCTCGACCGCCAACCATCTGAAGCGCGACGGCTGGCAGCCGGGCCTCACCTGGGGTTTCGAGGTGAAGCTGCCGCAGAATTTCCCCTATCAGGAAGCCGAGCTCGACATCGACAAGCCGATCAGCCATTGGCAGCAGCTCGGCGTGAAGACGATCGACGGACAGGGTCTGCCCAATCTGCCGGGCAATACGTCGGTTCTGGTGCTGGCGGGCTATAAGGGGCCGGCCTTCCTGGTCACCAAGAATTTCAAGACGATCCTCAAATACAATTACTCGACCTCCTATGCGCTCTCGGTCGCCTATCTCGGCCAGCGCGTGATGGGCGGGCCGGGTGTGAAGGCCGCGTGGCCGGTCGATGAGCCGCCGCTGGCCATCGAGGAGCGGGAAGAGCTGCAGCAGTGGCTGGTCGATCGCGGTCTGCTGGCGGGTGCTGTCGATGGTGTCATCGGCCTGAAGAGCCGCAAGGCGATCCGTGCCTTCCAGCTGGAAGCGGGCTTGCCGGCGGATGGATTCGCGACCAAGTCGCTCCTTGAGGAACTGCGCCGCCGCGCGGCCAGCTGACGTGGCGCGCGCCATTTCCGCGTGATTTCCGATCGTCATCCCCGGGCTTAGACCCGGGGATCAAGTCCCGCCGCCGAGCCGTTGCCAGCAGATCCCCGGGTCAAGCCCGGGGATGACGGCCAAAACAATCAAAGCAAACCGAAAGATGCTCCAACCCTTTGGAAAGTAAGGAAAAGCTCTCGATTGCTTTTCCCTGCCCGATGGTTATAGTCCCGCCTTTCGGGAAGGTTGGGGCGGTTTGCCGTACCCTGACGGTCAAAAATTTGCAGGGAGAGATTTCATGTTCATTTCAGAAGCTTACGCGCAGACGGCCGCGGCCGCGCCGGGCGCCACCGACATGCTGACCAGCTTTCTGCCGCTGGTCCTCATCTTCGTCGTGTTCTGGTTCCTGATGATTCGCCCGCAGCAGAAGCGCATGAAGGAACATAAGGCGCTGGTGAGTGCGGCGAAGAAGGGCGACAAGATCGTCACCAATGGCGGCATCCTCGGCACGATCACCAAGGCGGTCGACAGCGAGAACGATGTCGAAGTCGAAATCGCCACGGGCGTCAAAGTGCGCGTGCTGCGCTCGGCCATCCAGGACGTGCTCAACCGCACCATGCCGGCGGGCAAGGGCGGCAAAGTCGTCGAAGCCAAGGCCGAGACCAAGAATGAAGGCGCCAACGACGCCTGATCTGCGCTGAACGGCCCGCCATCAACCGGCGGGCCGTCGCATTTCAAGCGGTCGGGTCCACGCGCGCAAAGTCGGGCCGGCACCACGTCAAGGACATAGGGCGATATGCTGCAGTTTTCAAAATTCAAGATCACGCTGATCCTGGCGGTGTTGCTGGCCGGTCTCTACACAGCGATGCCGAACCTGTTCAGCGCGGGGCAAGTCGCCAATTTGCCGTCCTGGCTGCCGGCGCGCACGGTGAGTTTGGGTCTCGATCTGCAGGGCGGGTCGCATCTGCTTTACGAAGTCGACACGGGCGCGCTCGTCAATGGCAAGCTCGACGGCGTCGAGGATGAAGTCCGCGCCGCGATGCGCGATGCCAAGCTCGGCGAT
>NZ_CAMDRA010000127.1 GCF_945906275.1 Dongia mobilis | reverse complement strand
AAGCCTCTGACGTGCTGCAGGACGAGCAGAAGCGCGCGGCCTATGATCGCTTCGGCCATGCCGCCTTCGAGAACGGCCATGGCGGCGGCCGTGGCGGTGGCGGCGGCGGTTTCGACGCCGGCGGCTTTGCCGATATCTTCGACGAGATGTTCGGCGATTTCATGGGCAGGCGCGGTGGCGGCCAGGCTCGCGGCCGCGGCTCGGACCTGCGCTTCAACATGGAAATCACCCTTGAGGAAGCCTTCCACGGAAAGCAGAGCACGATCCGCGTGCCGAGCTCGGTCGTGTGCGAGGATTGCAACGGCACCGGCGGCGAGAAGGGTGCGCAGCCGATCACCTGCCCGGCCTGCCATGGCCACGGCAAGGTGCGCGCGACCCAGGGATTTTTCACCATCGAGCGCTCGTGCCAGCATTGCGGCGGCGCCGGCAAGGTGATCGAGAAACCGTGCAAGACCTGCCATGGCGCCGGGCGCACCGCGCGCGAGAAGACGCTGCAGGTAAACGTGCCGGCCGGTGTCGAGGAAGGCACCCGCATCCGATTGGCCGGCGAAGGCGAGGCCGGCATGATGGGGGCGCCGTCCGGCGACCTCTACATCTTCCTTGCCATCAAGCCGCACCGCCTGTTCGAACGCGACGGCGCCAATGTCCATTGCCGCGTGCCCATTGCCATGACCACGGCGGCCCTGGGCGGGCATATCGAAATCCCCACCATTGATGGCGGCCGCGCCAAGGTAACGGTGCCGGCCGGCGCCCAGACCGGCCAGCAGGTCCGCCTCAAGGGCAAGGGCATGTCCGTGCTGCGCTCGCAGTCGCGCGGCGACATGTATGTCGAACTCACCATCGAGACCCCGGTCAATCTCAGCAAGAAGCAGAAGGACCTGCTGAGCCAGTTCGAGGCCGAAGGCAAGAAATCCGGACATCATTCGCCCCAGAGTGAAGGCTTCTTTGCCCGGGTGAAGGAATTCTTCGACAGCAGCAATGATTAGGCGCGGGCCGGTCTGATCAACCCTTGACGGTTGCGCAGCGCCGGTTTCTCCTGTCGACCAAAGCTTGCGGGACCATGTTGCGGGGGCGGCGTGGCAAATCAGGGGAAGCGGCTTGACGCAATATGTTCAACCGGAACCAGCGCGTGACGATGCCAGCGGCGGCGTAGGGCTGCCGGCATTGCCGGCGGGCTTTTCGACCGCCCTCGCGGACCGCTTGCGCACCGCGCTCTGGGTCTTCGACATCGACCATGCGCGCGTCATCTGGGCCAACCCGGCGGCATTGCGGGTGTGGCGCGCCGATAGCCTCAATGAGCTGTCCGCCCGCGACCTGCGCCGCGACATGTCGCCCGCCGTGGCTGCCAGGCTCAAGCAGTATCAGGAAGATTTCATCGCCACCGACGCCTCCTTTTCCGAGGTATGGACCCTCTATCCGCAGGGCAAGCCGCAATCCCTGCGCTGCCTGTTCAGCGGTGTCCGCCTCGCCGACGGCCGCATGGCGATGTTCTGCGAGGGCCTCGCCGAGTTCAACGATACGCCGGAAGCATTGCGCAGCGCCGAAGCGCTGCTGCACAGCTCGGTCATGATCACGCTCTATGATCTCGACGGTGATATCCTCTACAGCAACCCGGCCGCGCGCAGCGCCGCGCCGACGAGCAAGGGCGATGGCCAGGCCCCGCTGGCCGCGCGCCTCGCCGATGCCGACGATCACCAGCGCCTGGTCACCGCCTTGCAGCAAGCTGGCGAGGTGCGCATGGTCGCCCGCGTTCACACGGCCCAGGGCCAGCGCTGGCACGAAATCACGGCGCGCCAGTGCAGCGACGCCGCCACCGGTGCGCCGGCCTGGCTGGTGAGCGAGGTCGACGTCACCGATTCCAAGGAATATCAGGCGGAACTGGAAAACAACCGCACCAAGCTCGAACTGCAGGCGCGGGAGCTGCGCCAGGCGCATCAGGCGGCTGAAAGCGCCAGCCGCGCCAAGTCGCAGTTCCTCGCGCATATGAGCCACGAACTGCGCACGCCCTTGAACGCGATCATCGGCTTCTCCGATGTGACACGGCGCGGCACCTTCGGGATGGTGGAACCGCCGCGCTATGGCGATTACGCCGAACTCATCCACGAGAGCGGCCGCCTGTTGCTCGACCTCATCAACGATATCCTGGATCTCTCCAAGATCGAGGCCGGCAAGATGGAACTGAAGCCGGCCCTGATCGACGCCAAGGACCTTGCCGAAGCGAGTACGCGGCTCATCTCCGGCATGGCGCGGGAGGCCAGCGTCACCTTGCTGACCAATGTGCCGACCGACACCCAGCCGGTCTATGGCGATGCGCGGACCATCAAGCAGGTGATCATCAACCTGCTGTCGAACGCGGTGAAGTTCATCCCGGCCGGGGGCCGGATCCAGCTCGCCATCCGGGACCAGCCGGAAGGCGGCACCGCCATCCTGGTGTCGGATACCGGCATCGGCATGACCGCCGAGGAGATTGAGCGGGCCCTTGATCCCTTCAGCCAGATCGACAGCAGCATCGCCCAGCATCATCGCGGCACCGGTCTGGGCCTGGCGCTGGTCAAGAACCTGGTCGAACTGCATGGCGGCCGGCTGATCGTCGAAAGCGGACCGCAACAGGGCACCGCGGTCACGGCCTTGCTGCCCCAAGAGCCGGTTGCGTGAAGGCGGTTGCGTGAAGCCGGTCGTCTGAACGGCCCGAACTGACCTCCCGCCGCGACCATTATCCTGGACCCTGTTGCCGTCAGTGCTAAACCTCGTCTAGATTTCGTCCAACATTGGTTCAGGGGGACTTATGGCGGGGAAGACTCAGGCCAAACGGCCAGTCACGAAGGCTGTGGCCAAGGCCGCCACCAAGGCAGCGCCTGCTGCCAGCACCAGGAATGCTGCGGCAAAAGGCGTGCCCGCCAATGGTAAGCCATTGACCGAAAATGCAAAATTGGCAAAGCCGACACCTCCGAAGCCAGCGGCGGCCAAGGCCGTCACCCCGCCAGCGGCCAAAGCGGCGCCCAAGCCGGTAGCACCCAAGCCGGTAGCACCCGGTGCCAAATCGGGACCGAAGCCCAAGCGCCAGCTCAATGGTGCGACTCGGGTCGGCATCGCCGGCTGCGCCGGCCGCATGGGCCAGATGCTCCTCAAGATGCTCGCCCAGGCGCCCGGCGTCCTGGTCGTGGGCGGCACCGAACGGCGCGGCTCGCAGGCCCTCGGCATGGATCTCGGTGCCCTGGCCGGCACCGAACCCTTCGGCATCACGGTCGGTGACGATCCGGCGCTGCTGTTCGATACGGCGGACGTGGTGATCGACTTTACCAATCCGTCCGCGACGGCGCTCCATGCGGGCTATGCCGCCAAGAACGGCACCGCCCATGTCATCGGCACGACCGGCCTCGACGCCGACCAGCAGGCGGCTGTGGCGCGGGCAGCCCAGCGGGCGCCCATCGTGATGGCCGCCAACATGTCCCTGGGTGTCAATCTCCTCGAACTGGTGGTCGAGCAGATGGCGCGCATCCTCGACACCGATTGGGATATCGAGGTGGTCGAGATGCACCACCGCCACAAGGTCGACGCGCCCTCCGGCACGGCGCTGGCATTGGGCGAGGCGGCGGCGCGCGGCCGCGGCACCACCCTGCGCCGGGTCGCCAAGCGCGGCCGCGACGGCCAGGCCGGGCCGCGGGCCAAGGGCGAGATCGGCTTTGCCGCCCTGCGCGGTGGCGATGTCGTGGGCGATCACACGGTGATCTTCGCCGCCGATGGCGAACGGGTCGAAGTGACCCACAAGGCATCCAGCCGCGAACTCTTCGCCCGCGGCGCCGTGAAGGCGGTTCTGTGGGCCGCCGGCAAGGCGCCGGGTCTCTATTCGATGAAGGATGTGCTGGGCTTCAGCGTCGGTGCACAGCCGGCGAACGGCGGGTAGCCGCTCTCCGGAAACTCAGCGCCGCCGCAATCGCGGCAAAGCCAGCCCGACCAGGATCAGCACCAGCGCCACCAGCGCATTGGCGCCGGGCACTTCGTGATAGCCGAAGAAACCCCAGCCCAGACCCATCACCGGCACCAGGAAATTGTTGGTGGCTGCAAAGCTCGCCCCGCTCCGGCGCATCAGCGTGAAGAACAGCCAGTTGCCGAAGGCCGTCGACAGCAGCCCCAGCCACAGAACGGCGAACCAGGCGCTGCCCGACGGGGCGAGTTCCCAGGGCCGGTCGACATAGAGCCAGACCGGCAGCATGGTGAGGAGGCCCAGGGCCAGGATGATGCCGACCGTCATCTCGGCCCCCATCTGCGGCAGCCTGCGCGCATTGACGCCGTAGAAAGTATAGCTGAGGCAACCGCCCAGAATGGCGATCTGCCCGATCACCTGGGCGCCCAATCCCTTCAGCGCATCGACGCCGACCAGCACGACGACGCCGGCAAAGCCGCACATGACACCCATGATCTTCGGGCCGGTGAGCTTCTCGTCATGGGTCATGACATGGGCGAGGATGAGGACGAGCAGTGGAATCGTTGCCATCAGGATGGCGGCCAGCTGCGAGGTGGTGAACTGCTCGCCCCAGCCGATGAGGAAGAAGGGCAGCGAATTGCCGATGATGCCGAGGAAGGTCAGGCGCAGCCAGATCCCCGCGCCACCGGATTCCGCGCCGCTACGCGACCAGGATGGCCAGGACTGCCCGCGCAACCTCGCCACAGTGAGGAGGATTGCGGCGCCGATGGCGATGCGCGCCGTGGCAAGGCTCAGGGGCGGCATGCCGTTGCTGACCGCGACCTTGATGAACAGGAAGGACGAGCCCCAGACCAGCGCCAATGAGAGCAGCATGGCAAATTCAAGCCAGCCAGGATGGCGCAGGCTGGAACCCTGCGGTGGCGATGATTGTGCCATCTCCGATCAGCCCTGCGGCACCGAAGCATGCCGGGTGCCGTGGCCCCCGCTGCGGTAGCGCTCCAGGACGCGCGTGAGCTCGCCGGCGAAATCACGCCGTTCCGGCGCCGAGAGAAACGACCCGATCTCGATCTGCCGGCCATGGGAGCGAAGATAAAGCGCGCTGTCGACCTCGGCCGCCCGCATCAGGACAATCTGCAGCCAGTAGGGCTGCAGGGCGATGGCGGTGAAGCGACCCTTGGCGTCGACCCTCTCCAGCACCAGCCGGTCGTGATAGAGCCGCAGCCGTTCGGCCCGTCGATCACCGCGGAAATGGCGCGAGAACAGGAACCAGAACAGGACCCATTCGGCGCCGATGAAGCCGAAGATCGGCCAGGCGCCGAGCGCTAGAAAGGTGAGGCCATAGAGGCCCATGATGATCGCGGTGCCGAGAATGAGGATGAGATAGGCGCGCTGCCCCAGCGAGCGGTGCGGATAGAGCAGCGCCTCGAACACCGGCAGGTCGTTCCCTGGCAGGTCGTCCCCCGGCTGATCATCCCCGGCATTGGCGTCAGCATGGGCGCGATCCGGCTCGCGCATGGTCTCTTCCGCTTGCATGCGGCCAAGTATAGTGTCTCGTCCGAATGGCACAACCAGCCAGCCCTTCGCCCATGACAGGCCAGCCATGCTCAAAAAAGACCAGATCGAGGCCTTCTTCAGCCGTCTGCAGAAGGCCAACCCGGCGCCCAAGGGCGAACTCAACTACGTCAATCCCTATACCTTGCTGGTGGCGGTGGTGCTGTCCGCCCAGGCGACCGATGTCGGCGTCAACAAAGCGACGGAGAAACTGTTCAAGCTGGTCGATACGCCGGAAAAGATGGTGCGCCTCGGCGAAGCGAAGCTGAAGGACCATATCAAGACGATCGGCCTCTTCAACACCAAGGCGAAGAACGTCATCAGATTGTCGGAGCTGTTGATCGCCGATCATCACAGCCAGGTGCCGCGTGACCGCGAGGTGCTGCAGACCCTGCCGGGGGTCGGTCGCAAGACCGCGAACGTCGTCCTCAACATCGCCTTCGGCGAACCGACCATCGCCGTCGACACCCACATTTTTCGTGTCGCCAACCGCACCGGGCTGGCGCCCGGCAAGGATGTGTTGGCGGTGGAGCTGGCCCTGGAGAAACGGGTCCCGCAGAAATTCAAGCAGCACTGCCATCACTGGCTGATCCTGCACGGCCGCTATGTGTGCAAGGCACGGGCGCCGGATTGCGCCGCGTGCCTCGTCAGGGATATCTGCCAGTACAAGGCAAAGACGCTGTAGCGCCCGGACCTGTTAAAGTTTGATCCGCACGCTGTACTTCAGCACAGTCGAACCTTCCGCCGGCACCTCGACCAGCCAGCGGGCCGTGTTGGAATCGAGCTTCTCATGGGCCTGTGATTCGTCGAGCATCTTCCATTCGCCCGGGAAGGCTTCGCGCAGATCGACGGTCACCTTTTCCTTCTTGGCGTTCTTGATCTCGACCTCATATTCGTTCTCATAGAGATTGTCGGCGAGCTTGGTGTAGTTGGTCTGCTTGGCGCGGGCCGTGATGTCGAAGGCCTCGCCCAAAGTGAGGTCGACCCGCTCGTTCTTCGGCGTGTGCTCGATATGGTCCTCGCCGACGAACAGCGCGTTGCCGGCGCCGTCCTTCTTGTAGACGAGGATGATGCCAGATGGCAGCGGCATGCCGAGATTCGATTTTTCCTCATTCTTGAACTTCAGCCTCACCTGCGCGTTCTGGCGCGGCCCTTCGCCGAAATTATAGCTGTAATTGCCCCACACATTGGCGCTGTTGGTGATGAGATACTGCTTCTCCACCGGAACGCCGGATGCCGCCAGCATCGCCACCTGCTTGGTATGGTTCTCCTTCAGCGTGGTCAACCGTTCAAGCGTGTAGAGATGATATTCGAAGGCTGCCTGCTCCATCATCTTCGGCGCGGCCGGCATGGCGTCCATCGCCATCGCGCCGCCGATCGCACGCTCCATATAGGGTTGAACCTGGTTCACATTGCCGGCAACCAGCTGCAGCTTGGCATCCTTGTAGGTGACGCCGCTCTGATTGGTGAGCGTCACAAGCCCGTTGATGCTGAGGGTCTTCTCGTCGGCGGCGAGGTCGACCACATAATCAGCCGACCAGGACAGGCCGCGGCTGAGATAGGACAGATCAACCGCGACATCGCCGGCCTTTTCGGCATTCGCCTTGACGACCAAAGTGGGGCGTGCGCGCAGGTTGGCAGGCACGCCTGAATAGACGAAACGGCCGGGGATCGCGGTCTCGATGCGGTCGCCGATTTTCAGCACGGCCTGGCCGTCGGCCACCGACAGGACTTCCGCCTCCTCGCTGCTGTCTTCGCCGGTTTCCGGATTGGTGCGGAACACGCGGATCTTCTGGCCGACCGATTTCTCCAGCAGCTTCTGTGCGGTGAGCAGATCAAAATCGAAATTCTGCTCCAGCACGTCGAGGATGCCACCGTCGGAATTCAGCAGGGCGGTTTCCGGCCGCATGCCGGCCGCGACGTCGATAAAGGCGATGTCGTTTTCGCCCAGCGCCACCGGCACCTTGCGCGAGTCACGGATGAGCGCCAGATCCTGATTGTAGATCGTGACGCTGACACCGGTCTGGCTGTCGGTGGTGACGGACGTCTCCGCCCAGGCAGCGGCACTGGCGGTGAGCGCCAGGGCCAGGGCCGTACCGGCGACAAGAAATGTACGCATGGGGAAGTCCTCTATCCGTTTGATCGGGCGATGGGTCTGGATGCCGACAGATTTGGCGGCAGAATGCGGCAAGACTATGACAAGAGGCGCCGGACGCTCAAGGGACGGCCATCACGTTTGCGTGCGCAGATTTCAGAGATCGTCGGCTTCGCGAAAAATAACCAGACGAACATGGGGTGCATCATCCGTGCTGACGCCGGCGCGGGCGCTGAGGCTGTCCGGCCCGCCGGCGTCGCGCAGGCGCGAAACCAGCGCATTGGCCAGGACCATGCCCTTCTGCCAATGCGCGCCGTCATTGCTTGCCGGCAGTTCGGCCAGGATGGCGCTTTCATTGGGTGTCACCGAGAGCAGGCTGGCCAGCGCAAACAGCAGGTCCGTCTCGCGGTCGACCGACGCCGCGTCCATGTTGATGCGCGCGACCGGCAGCTCAAGGGCGATCTTGTCGGCAAGCGGCGTCACCACGATCTCGGCCAAGGCGGGGGCGGCGTCGATCTTGGTCTGCAGCAGCGTCGCCAGGTAATCGGTGTTGCGCCCCTCATCGGCCGGCTTGGTCGCCATCGATTTGTCGGCCGCGCCATTGTCGCCGGATGTCTCCGACTCGGTTGCAGCCTCGATGCCGAAAGCCGCCTGCATGCGCGCGCGGTCCGTCTGCGCCAGGGAATAGAGCAACACGAAGCTTGCCAGCAGGCAGCCGGCGAAATCGGCAAAGCTCATCAGCCAGACCGGCTGCTTGATTTCCGGATGTTCCAGTTTCGCGGCGCGGATGAGGTCTTCGCTCGACATGATTCAGGGGGCTCCCGTCGAATCACTGGCGGGATCGGCCGGTGCCGTTGGTCTGGGATCGAGGCGCACGAGCAGGCTGAGTGATTCCCGCGGGCCGGGTGCTGTGCCAACGAACAGCCGCGCCGGATCGATGCCGCCGGCACTGGCAGTGGTCGCGAGCGCGCTGGCGAACGCGTCGGCGACGGCGCCATCGCTGAAACGAAGTTCCAGTTCATAGTCGAGGTCGGCGGGCCGACCGGCCAGCGCCGCCGCCAGGGCCGCGACACCTTTCTCGAACTCGGTCGTGGCGGCCTTGGTCGTGGTGTCGATCACGGTGCTGATCGGCATGGTCAGGATGACGCGGTTGCCGCCCGTCGGCCCCTCGACCTCCGCCAGCGGCACCGATGTGTGGAAGCCCAGCGCGGCAGCGCCGAGTATCCGTGCTGCCGTCTGGCCCTCACCATCGCGCGCAGTGCCGGAGGTCAGGGCAAAGGTATCGCGCACCCCGCTCATCAGCGCGCGCATGCGGGTGTTCTCATGCAGCGAGATGCTGGTGAGGACGATCATGAAGGTGGTGATCATCAGCATCAGGCTGACGAAGGTCGGCAGGCTGGGATTGCCGGCCGGCACGAATTTCACCTCCGGCAGGGGCAAAGGCCGCCGATGGGCGCGCCTTTCCTTGCGTGGCAGCGGTGATTCAAGCTCGGCCAATGGGCAAACCCCTTGCTACGGTTCGTAAAGCATAGCGGAAATGCAAGGATCAGGCCACTTTGCCGGTAGTTACCGCGGGGGCTACAGCTTTTGCCGGGCCTTCATGGCCTGGATGAGGGTGCCGTCATCGAGATAGTCGAGCTCGCCGCCCACGGGCACGCCATGGGCGAGGCGCGATATGGTGAGGCTGAAGGGCTGCAGGCGATCGGCCAGGTAATGCGCCGTCGTCTGGCCGTCGACCGTGGCGCCCAGGGCCAGGATGACCTCCTTCACCTCGCCCCCCTCCAGGCGGCGCAGGAGCGGGGCGATCGAAAGCTGTTCCGGGCCGATCCCGTCCAGCGCCGAGAGCACGCCGCCCAGCACATGATAGCGCCCCTTGAAGGTGGCGATGCGCTCCAGGGCCCACAGGTCGCTGACATCGGCAACGACGCACAGCATGCCGGCATCGCGGCCGGGATCGCGGCAGATGGTGCAGGGATCGGAGGCGTCGAGATTGCCGCAGACACTGCAGGTCTTCACATGCGCCGCGACATCACCCAGCGCATTGATCAGCGGGTGCAGCAGCAGCTCGCGCTTCTTCATCAGGTGCAGCACGGCGCGCCGCGCCGAGCGCGGCCCCAGCCCTGGCAGGCGGCCCATGATCTGGATGAGCTTGTCGATATCGTTCATCTGGGCGTCAGTCACGCACCAGGATCAGAACGGCAGCTTGAATCCCGGCGGCAGCGGCAGGCCACCGGTGACCTTGCCCATTTCCTCGGCGATGTAGGCGTCGGCCTTGGAGCGGGCATCGCGCATTGCCGCGCTGATCAGATCCTCCAGCACTTCTACCTCGGCCGGGTTGACCAGGCTGGGATCGATCTTCACGCGCTTGGGCTCGCCCTTGGCGGTCATCACGATGCTGACCATGCCGCCACCGGCCTGTCCGGTGACTTCGGTCTGCTCCAGTGCTGCCTGCATGTCAGCCATCTTCGACTGCATCTGCTGGGCCTGCTTCATCATCTGGCCGAGATTCTTCATAACTCATCGTCTCCCATCGGAAAATCGGGGTCGGCGCCGCCATGGTCCGCGTCCGGCACATCGGCATCGGCTTCGGCATCTGCGGCGGGCGTGGCGGCGGTTTCAATCAAGTCGCGCACATCGTCGATCGTGGCGCCGGGAAAAGCCTTCAGCACCGCCTGCACCAGCGGATGCTGGGCGGCGCTGGCCTTGCGCGCGGCGATGGCGGCGGCTTCCTGTTCCTTCAGTGTCGCATCGCCCGCGGCGTTCGACAGCGACACCAGCCAGCGCTTGCCGGTCCATTCCAGGAGACAGGCGGCGATCCGGTTGGCAAGGTTGGCGGGCGCGCGGTCGGAGGGCCGGAACTCGAGACGGCCTGGCTCGAAATGCACCAGATGCACGTCGGAGAGCAGATGTGCTAGCAGGATCGCTTCGCGCTTGGCGCGGAACAAGGCGATGATGTCCTCGAAGCTGCGCGGTGCCGCGAGCGTCGCCGGATCGGGCTTCGCAGCGGCATGGCCCAATGTCGGCGGCACTTCCTGCGGCACCAGCTCCATGCGCGCGGCGGCGCCTTGCGCCTGGGTCCGTGGCCCCCCGCCATTGCCCCCGCCGCCATTTCCGTTGCCGACATAGCTGCTGGCGATGGCCGATGTGCCGGCGCCATTGCCGTTGCGCGTGCCACCGCCGCCAGGTGCACCAGCGGTGGCGCCAGCCGTGGCACCGGGCGCGGCTTGGCCGGCGCTGAGGCGCTTCACGAGATCGCCCGGCGTCGGCAAATCGGCCACATGCATCAGCCGAATGAGCGCCATCTCGACCGCGGCCAGGGCCTGCGGCGCCGATTGCGCTTCGCCAAGGCCCTTCAGCAGCATCTGCCAGGTCCGCGCCAGGATCGGCATGGAGAGCTTCTGCGCAAGGTCCGCGCCGCGCTTGCGTTCCGCTTCCGGCATGGTCGGTTGCGCCAGCACGTCGGCCGATATCCGGGCACGCGTCAGCAGATGGGTCAGCTCGAGAAGGTCCTGCACGACGACGATCGGGTCGGCGCCGGCGCGGTACATGTGGCCGAGGAGGTCGAGGGCCTTCGCTGCCTCGCCGCCCATCACGGCTTCATAGAGATCGAACAATTGCGTGCGGTCGGAGAGACCCAGCATCTCGCGGATCTGCGCGTCGGTGACGGGGC
>NZ_CAMDRA010000126.1 GCF_945906275.1 Dongia mobilis | reverse complement strand
GGTCGAAATCCACCCGATCTGCCCGCTGCAAGTCCGCACCCTCTGGGTGATCCATAAAACACGCCCCTATAAGTCGTCAACACCATGATTTATAAAGAAAATACCACGATCAGGACAGCGAAATCGGTAATCTACTTGGGAAATGCGGGCTGGTATGTCTGGCAGGATGGGCTGATCATGCGCAAATAGCGCGGCTGGCCGCCGCCAACGGCATAGTTTGTGGTTGGCGCGGACCCCGGCCCAGCTATATGGTGGTCCCGCCTGAACTCGCCACGCCCGGCGGGTTCGGGCATCTTGCATATTGGGCCGTCGAGATACCGGGAACATGGCTGAAAAAATCGCAATCGCCAGCGACCATGGCGGGTTTGACCTGAAAACCCAATTGAAGCAGGAGCTTGAACGGCTCGGCTTCGAAGCGCTTGACCTTGGCACCGATGGCCCGGCCTCGGTCGACTATCCTGATTTTGCCGTGAAGATGGCGCTGGCCCTGAAATCGGGCCCGGCGACGCGCGGCATCCTCATCTGCGGGTCCGGCATCGGCATCTCCATTGCCGCCAATCGCCATCCCCATATCCGCGCGGCCCTTTGCCACGATCACCTGACCGCTTATCTCGCCCGCTGGCACAACAACGCCAATGTCCTGTGCTTAGGGGGCCGGACGACGGGCGTCGATGTCGCTCGCGACTGTTTGCAGGTGTTTCTTGGGACAGAATTCGAAGGTGGCCGTCACCAAAATCGCGTCGCCAAGCTGGGATAGGCTTGGTGCGAGCCGGCGGCAATCAGAGGCGCCAGGCGATGGCCAGGAAAGGTTAAGGGAATGAACAAAGATACGAGCAATTATAAGCCGATGCCGGGCTTCTTCGACAAGCCACTGGCCGATCAGGACGCGGCCATCTTCGACGCGATCGGCAAGGAATTTCATCGCCAGCAGGATCAGATCGAGCTGATCGCCTCGGAGAACATCGTCTCGCGAGCCGTTCTGGAAGCGCAGGGCTCCGTCCTCACCAACAAATATGCCGAAGGCTATCCGGCCAAACGCTATTACGGCGGCTGCGAATATGTCGATATCGCCGAAGCCCTCGCGATCGACCGCGCCAAGAAACTGTTCAACTGCAAATACGCCAACGTCCAGCCCCATTCGGGCGCCCAGGCGAACCAGGGTGCCTTCATGGCGCTGCTGCAGCCGGGCGATACCTTCATGGGCCTCAACCTCGCGGCCGGCGGTCACCTGACCCATGGCTCGCCCGCCAACCAGTCTGGCAAATGGTTCAAGGTCGTCTCCTACACCGTCGATCCCGCGACCTTGCGCATCGACATGGATGAGGTCGAGCGGCTGGCGCTGGAATCCAAGCCCAAGCTGATCCTTGCCGGCGGTTCCGCCTATCCGCGGGTCTGGGACTTTGCGCGCTTCCGCAAGATCGCCGATGCGATCGGCGCGGTGTTCATGGTCGACATGGCCCATTTCGCCGGCCTCGTGGCGGCGGGCCTTCATCCCAGCCCGTTCCCGCACGCCCATGTCGTCACCACGACGACGCACAAGACGCTGCGCGGCCCGCGCGGCGGCATGATCCTGGCCGATGACGAGGAATTGGGTAAGAAGCTCAACTCGGCGATCTTCCCGGGTCTGCAGGGCGGTCCGCTCATGCATGTGATCGCCGCCAAGGCCGTGGCCTTCGGCGAAGCTCTGCGCCCGGAATTCAAGGTCTATGCCCAGCAGGTCATCGACAACGCCAAGGTGCTGGCCGAAACCGTCATCGAAGGTGGCCTCGCCATCACCACGGGCGGCACCGACAATCACTTGATGCTGGTCGATCTCCGGCCCAAGAAGCTCACTGGCAAGGCTGCCGAAATCAGCCTCGATCATGCCGGCATCACCTGCAACAAGAACGGCATTCCCTACGACACCGAAAAGCCGATGATCACCTCCGGTATCCGTCTTGGGACCCCGGCGGGGACGACGCGCGGCTTCGGCACCGGGGAATTCCGCCTGATTGGTAAACTGATCTGCCGCGTGCTGGATGGGCTCGCGGCGCATCCCGACGACAATTCGGCGACGGAAGCGGCCGTGCGCAAGGAAGTGAAAGCCTTGTGCGCCAAGTTCCCGATCTACCCGAACAAGTAGTCGGGGTTAAAGGGGAAGAGGGGAAATATGCGCTGCCCGTTCTGCGGCAATGAAGACACCCAGGTGAAGGATTCGCGGCCGACGGATGACAACGCCGCGATCCGACGCCGGCGCCAATGCGGCAATTGTGGCGCCCGCTTCACGACCTTCGAGCGCGTGCAGCTGCGCGAGCTTGTGGTGGTGAAAAGCAATGGGCAGCGCGAACCCTTTGAACGCGAAAAGCTGATGCGCTCGATGCAGACTTCGCTCAGGAAGCGCCCGGTCGATGCCGAGCGCCTTGAGCGCGTGGTGAACGGCATCGTTCGTCGCCTGGAAAGCTCCGGCGAAAGCGAAGTGCCGACCTCGATGATCGGCGAAGCCGTCATGGACGCGCTGGCCAGCCTCGACAAGGTGGCTTACGTGCGCTTTGCCTCGGTCTATCGCAATTTCCGCGAAGCCAAGGATTTCGAGACCTTCATCGGCAAGCTCGGTGGCGAGAACGACTAACGTCGCCACCGATAGCGACCGTGCCCATATGGGCGCGGCGCTGGGCCTTGCCCGCCGCGGGCTCGGTCGGACCTGGCCAAATCCCAGCGTCGGCTGCATCCTCGTCGGCCCGGATGGCCGTGTCGTCGCGCGCGGCTTTACACAGCCGGGCGGGAGACCGCATGCCGAAGCCCAGGCCCTCGACCAAGCGGGCGACAAGGCACGGGGTGCTACCGCCTATGTCAGCCTTGAACCCTGTGCCCATCATGGCAAGACGCCGCCCTGCGCCGAGGCGCTGGTGGCGGCAGGCATCAGACGCTGCGTCGTCGCGACGGGCGACCCGGACCCCCGCGTGGCTGGCGGCGGCACCGCCATCCTCAAAGCCGCGGGTATCGAGGTCCTTGAAGGAGTCCTGGAAGAGGAGGCCCGGGAACTCAATGCCGGCTTCTTCGCCCGCATCGAGCTTGGCCGACCGCTCGTCACCCTGAAGCTCGCAACATCCCTCGACGGCAAGATCGCGACCCTGTCGGGTGAGAGCAAGTGGATCACTGGCCCGGCGGCGCGCAACCTCGGTCATCAGTTGCGTGCCAACCAAGATGCCATCCTGGTGGGGTCGGGAACAGCCCTGGCGGACGACCCGGAACTGACTTGCCGCCTGCCCGGACTGGAGGGGCGCTCCCCCGTCCGGATCGTCCTCGACAGCCGCTTGCGCCTGCCGCTCTCGGCGAGGCTGGTCGCCGACCAGGCCCGCCATCCGACTTGGCTGGTGACCGGCGCCGACCACGCGCCCGAGAAACTGGCCCCCTATCGCGAAGCCGGCGTCACCCTCATCCAGCTGCCGACGGGGAAGTCCGGGCGGGTCGATCTGGCTGCCGTCCTGCGGTCACTGGGGGAGCGGGGCCTCACCCGCCTGCTGGTCGAAGGCGGCGCCAATCTGGCAACCAGCCTGATCGCCGCCGACCTCGTCGACCGCCTCGCCTGGTTCCAGGCGCCCCTCGTGATCGGCGATGACGGCATGGCTGGTATCGGCGAACTGGGCAGGGCGCAGCTTGACCGGGCCCAGCGTTTTGCGCTTCTGTCCGAGCAACGGGCCGGGCCCGACGGCGTCGCTTTTTATCTCCGCAACATCTGATCATTGAGATTCAGTTGATCGGCTAAGACACGGATACTGAAATATGTTTACTGGAATCGTGACCGACCTCGGCACCGTCCGGTCGCTGCGGCAGGGCGCCGTTACGCGCCTCGAAATCGCCACCGCCTATGACACCAACGACATCGCTCTCGGCGCCTCGGTAGCCTGCAATGGCTGCTGCCTCAGCGTTGTCGAAAAGGGGCCGGATTGGCTGGCTTTCGAGGCCGCCCAGGAGACCCTCAATGTCACCACGTTGAAGGATTGGCAGGTCGGCAGCCGCATCAATCTCGAACGCCCGACCAAGGTCGGCGACGAACTGGGTGGCCATATCGTGGCTGGCCATGTCGATGGCATTGGCACGGTGGTGATCGCCGCGGAGGATCAGGGCAGCTTGAGGTTGACCATCGAAGCCCCTGAAAATCTGGCAAAATATGTCGCCTCCAAAGGCTCGGTCACGATCGACGGGGTGTCGCTTACGGTGAACGAGGTGGCCGGCCGTCGCTTTGGCGTCTGCCTCATCCCGATCACCCGCGAGGCCACCAATCTCGGCAGGGCCATGGTCGGCCAGCGGGTCAACCTCGAGATCGACCTCATCGCGCGCTACGTGGCGCGTTTACTAGGCCAGGACGGAAACTAAAGCGATCCTCGACCCCATACTCGACGGGGCCCGCCGAAGCCGCTAAGAAGGCGCCAACAAACCCTTCAGAGTTTAGGAATGATGACCGCCAAGCCGCATATCATGGTTATTGAGGCCCGCTTCTATGAGGACCTCTCGGACGCCCTTTGGGAAGGTGCCGAGCGCGCCCTGACCACCGTTGGCGCCACCTATGAACGCTTCACCGTCCCAGGTGCGCTGGAGATCCCGGCCATCATCCGCCTGGCCCATCTCGCGGCTGAGGCCGGCCAGATGAAGAAGCCGTTCGACGGCTTCGTGGCGCTAGGCTGCGTCATCCGTGGCGAGACCACCCATTATGAGACCGTCTGCAACGAGAGCGCCCGTGGCCTCATGCAGCTTGCCACCGATTTTGGCCTGTGCATCGGCAACGGCATCCTGACCTGCGAGAATGACGAGCAGGCCTGGGTCCGCGCCAGGGCGAATGAGCTCGATAAAGGCGGTGGCGCCGCCCTCGCTGCCCTCAGCCTGATCGCCGCGCGTAAGCGCCTGGTGTCCTGAGATGGCCGACGAAAAGGCCCTGAGCGCCAAGGAACGCAGCCAGCAACTGGCCCTGGAACGCCGCGCCGCGCGCCTCGCCGCCGTCCAGGCGCTCTATCAATGGGAACAGACCGGCGCCAAGCCGGACGTGATCATCTCCGAATTCAGCGTTCACCGCATCGCCCGCCGACCGCAGGAAGGCGAGGATGCGGAACTGCCGCCGGCCGACCGCAAGCTCTTTGCCGAACTGGTCCGCGGTGTGGCGTCCGGCGTCTCCGAACTCGATGACATGCTCTCGGCCGTCATCTCCGAAGATTGGCGTGTCGAGCGGCTGGAATCGATCTTGCGCGCCATCATGCGCTGCGGCGCCTTCGAGCTTGCCCATCGCCAGGACGTGCCGCCCAAAGTTGTCATCAGCGAATATGTGGCCGTGGCCGATGCCTTCTTCGGCGAGAAGGAAACGGGCATGACCAATGGTGTCCTCGACAAGCTGGCGCAGTCCCTGCGCCCAGGTGAGATCGGAACGGGGCGCGGTGGCAAAACCACCCAATAGATTGCCGGGTGAGTTCGACCTCATCGCGCGCTATTTCGCGCCGCTGGCGGCCGGCATGCCCGGCGCCCTTGGCCTCACCGACGATGCCTGCACCCTGACGCCCTCGCCGGGCCAGGAACTGGTCCTGACCGTGGATGCTCTGGTGGCGGGGATCCACTTTCTCCCCGACGACCCGGCCGACCTCGTCGCCCGCAAAATGCTGCGCGTCAATCTCTCCGACCTCGCCGCCAAGGGGGCGACCCCCATCGGCTATCTGATGGTCACTGCCTTCTCGCCCGATATCGACGAGGCCTGGGTCGCCGCCTTCACCCGGGGCCTTGCCGCCGACCAGGCGGAATTCGGGTTGGGCCTGATGGGCGGCGACACGGTCGCGACCCCCGGGCCGCTGACCCTGTCGCTCACCGCCATCGGTTCCGTGCCCACCGGGCGCGCACTGCGCCGCAACGGGGCGAAGCCGGGCGATGTCGTGCTGGTTTCCGGCACCATCGGCGATGGCGCGCTCGGCCTTAGAGTATTGCGCCACGAATTCCTGGATCTGCCGGCGGACGACCGGCGTTACCTGAGCGACCGCTATCATCTGCCACAGCCGCGCGTGACCCTAGGTCAGGCCTTGCTCGGGACCGGCCATGTCCACGCCATGATGGATGTGTCCGATGGGTTGGTGGCCGATCTCACCCATATCGCCGAGGCTTCCGGCGTCGGCGCCATCCTGCGCGCAACCGACGTTCCGCTCTCCGACCCGGCGGCGGCGATCCTCGCAGATCAACCGGACCTGCTGCCGCTGCTCCTCACCGGCGGTGATGATTACGAACTGCTGCTCACCGCATCACCCGATGCGGTCGCCGATCTCCTCGGCCTCGCCGCCGAACTCGATGTACCGCTCACTGTGATCGGCGACATCGTCTCTGGCCGGGGTGTCGATGTCATCGACCGCGACGGCGCCGCAGTTGAAATCGGCAGCAGCGGCTTTCGGCATTTTTGACAGTTAAATTCCCAGCCCCAACGCCCGCAACTCGTCCAGCGCCGTCCCGTCATTGCGGAAATGCACTGCCTTTATGCCGAGCCTGCGTGCGGCCTCGATGTTGGCCGGATTGTCGTCGATGAAGGCGCATTGCGCCGGCGGCAGGTCGATCTGCTCCAGGAGATGGTGATAGATCGCCGGGTCCGGCTTCACCATCTTGAGATGCCCCGAAACGGCGACATATTCCATGTGCTTCACGAAGGGCAGATGATGCTGACGCGTGTCATAGGTCTCCGCCGACCAATTGGTGAGGCCATAGGCCGGGATGCCTGCGGCGACCACCCTCTCCAGAATGTCATGACCTTCGGCGACCGGCCCTGACACCATCTCGTCCCAGCATGCGTGGAAGGCTTCGATCAGCGGCGCATGCTGCGGATGCTCTGCGCTCAACTGCGCAATCGCCTCGGCCCAGCTGCGGCCGCGATCCTGTTCCAAATTCCAGGCCGGGCTGCATATATCGCGCAGGAAGGCGCGCCGCGCCTCGGCATCCGGGATCAGACGGCGATAGAGATTCTCCGGGTCCCAGCCGACGAGGACATTGCCGAAATCGAAGATGACGGCACCTATGGTCATGAAAAACCTCTGCTTTCGGGGAATCAGCGCGTTCGTGTAGAGTGGCCTCCAGCTTGGCTGAAATCAATCCCGGCGCGCTCCGGTAGGTGCATGAAGAAAATCGTCATCCTCCTCGTGATCCTGATCCTGCTCGGCGGTGGCGCCGCTGCGGTGTGGTGGTTCTTTCTGAAAGCCCCGGAAGACGGCGCGCCGGTCGTCGAGGAAGTGCCGCCGCCGGTCCTCTCGCAGATCGATCTGCCGCTGATTTCCGTCTCGATCATCAAGAACAACAAATCGACGCAGCGCATCGACTTCCTGATCTCTCTGGTTTTCGATGCGCCCGAGAAGCAGGCCATGGTGACAGAGCTCATGCCGCGCCTGAACGATGCCATCGTCACGGAACTCCACAGCCTGCTGCCGCGCAAGATGGTGGAGCAGGGCGGCTTCGACCGCGTCTTCCTGGAACAACGCCTGACCAAGATGGCGGAAGAGAAGTTCGGCGCCGGCACCTTCTACAAGATCTATATCCGGGACATGCAGGTCTACAAATGACCGCGACACATCTGCCGGTCGTCAGCGCGCATCGCGCCGTCTTCGTGCTGGCCATGGCGCAGGCCACCGCCATGATCTGCAATTCGATCATGATCGTGACCTCGGCCCTCACCGGCCAGATGCTGGCCGCGGACAAGGGCTGGGCGACACTGCCGCTCGCCTGCCAGTTCATCGCCACCATGCTGACGACCTTCCCGGCCTCCTTCCTGATGAAGCGCATCGGCCGCAAGAAAGGGTTCATCGTCGGTGCCCTCATCGGCATCATCGGTGGCCTGGTCATGGCCGCCGGTTCCTACATCGCCAGCTATTGGCTGTTCACGGTCGGCAACACGATCTTCGGAATCTCTGCGGCCTTCACGCTCTTCTACCGCTTTGCCGCGGCGGAAGCCGCCGACGATGCGTTCCGGCCCAAGGCGATTTCGCTGGTCATGGCGGGCGGCGTCATCGCCGCCGTGCTCGGGCCGGAATTGTCGAAGGCGGGCCAGGATTTCCTGGCACCCCATCTCTTCACCGGTGGCTTCGTCTTCATCGTTGGCCTGTCGGTGCTGGTGGTTCTGCTGCTGCTGCCGCTCAATCTGCCGCCGATGGCTGCTGACAAGGCTGGCGGTCGGCCGGCGGCGTCGCGGCCGCTTCTCGAGATCGTGCTGCAACCGCGCGCCCTTTCAGCGATCGTCGCTGCGATGCTGGGTTACGGCGTCATGTCCTTCGCCATGACGGCGACGCCGCTTGCCATGCGCTTCTGTGGCTTCGATCTCAAGACCGGCATCGCCTTCGTCATCCAGGGCCATGTGCTGGCGATGTTCGCGCCCAGCTTCGTCACCGGCCATATCATCCGCCGCGTGGGCGAGTTCAAGGTCATGGCCGCAGGTGTCCTCTGCTATGCCGGCTGCATCGCCATGGGCATGGCCGGCATCGACATCCACCATTTCTGGCTGGCGCTGGTGCTACTGGGGCTCGGCTGGAACTTCCTCTATGTGGCAGGCACCAGCCAGCTGACCAAATGCTACCGGCCGTCGGAGCGGGCGAAGATCCAGGCCTTCAACGATTGCATGGTCTTCTCCGGCGTGGCGGTCTGTTCCCTGATCGCCGGCACGGTTGAACAGGCCTTCGGCTGGGACTGGGTGCTGCGCGGCGCGATCGTCCCCGTGTTGCTGATCGCGCTGGCGCTGGCGTTCGGTTGGCGGCGGGAACGAGTGACCGCGTCCTGAACCACCTCGTCATCCGAGCTTGATCTGCTGACCAAGGCAATGTGATTGCCCGGTATGCATCATGATTGCAATTTTTTGCCGAACTTGATCGTATCGTGCTCGCCGGTAAAATCGCATGCCCCTTTGGCAACTGTTCGCGGGAAAATAAATGTCACTCCAGTTATATCGGGTCGCCATCAACCTCTCGTTCGGAGCAATGTGTTTTCTTCTAGTTTCGTCCGCGTCTGCTGATACAAGCAGCGGTCTTGATGCTTTTGAGAAAGGCGATTTCCAGAAAGCACAGGCACTGTTGTTGCCACTCGCTGAGACAGGTGACGCCGACGCAGAGTATGCCGTCGGCCTCATGTACTTGAAGGGATTGGGCCTTGAGCAAGAGGTTTTAGCTGCGCGTTTCTGGATCGCAAGATCTGCCGAACGTGGAAACATTGCCGCAAGCGACGCGCTTCAGAAGATAGAAAACCTGCTTGAGCAAAGATATTCCAGAGGGCTTCCCCGCGTGGATGGCGCTGACGGTTCATCCCGGGAGCGCGCAATCTTTCTCCCCGATGTTCATAACGAATCGGCGGGAATTCGCGCAGAACACTTGATCGTTGGCTTCTTCTTTTCGGGGTGGACGTGGAAAGCACAGGCTGTGATGAATGGCCCATCAGCGCGCATTTACGACGTGATCACCTTGGAGAAAAGTGGCGCACAGCGCGACATCTATTTCGATATTACGAACTGGTTCGGGCAGAAGGACTAATTTCGTTAGATCTTAGAGCGTGGAAAATGGTGCCAGAGGAAGGATTTGAGCCGCCGCCCAAGGAATCGTCATCCCCGGGCTTGACCCGGGGATCCACTGTCGCCGTTGATAGTGTGGATCCCCGGGTCAAGTCCGGGGATGACGCATGAAAAGGCGGGGCACTACCATGACCGAGACCCACGAGGAATATGACGGCCGCATGCTGACCCTGCTCCAGATGATCTGGGGCGAAGGGTTCCTGTCGCCGGGTGGTCCGCAGGCGGTGCGCGACATCGCTGCTGGCATCGATCTCAGCGGCAAGCGGGTGCTCGATATCGGTTGCGGCCTTGGCGGGCTCGACCAGGTGCTGCTAATGCTCGGCGCCGGGCATGTGACTGGCATCGATGTCTCGCCCGGCATCGTCGAACGCGGGCAAGAGCGCATCCGCCGCTCCGGCCTCAACAAGAAGATCGAAATCAAGCTGGTGGAACCCGGCCCATTGCCCTTCGCCGATGCAAGATTCGATGTTGTGTTCGGCAAGGATGCCTGGCTGCACATCCCGGACAAGGCGGCGCATTTTGCCGAAGTGCGCCGCGTGCTGAAGCCCGGCGGGCGCATTGCCGCCGGCGACTGGATGAAATCGCCGGGGCCTTATAGCCGCGACATGGACTATTTCTTCGAGATGGAGGGCCTCACCTACCATCTCGTCACCCTGGCCGAGTATGGCACGCTGCTGCACGAGGCCGGTTTCACCGACCTCCGCCTCGATGACATCACCGATCATTACCGCCTCGAGGCCCGTGAGGAACTGGCCCGCATGCAAGGCGAGCTAGCCGGCATGATGCTGGCCGAGCTGGGCGAGGCGGGGAACGCTCATTTCATCGAAGACTGGCGCTCCCTGACGGTTGTTCTCGATAAAGGCGAACTCCGCCCGGCGCGGATCTGGGCCACCAAACCCGCCGCCTAGGCTTCGCTGCGGCGCAACATCGCGCCGACTCGGAATTTCCCCGTCGCTGCCGTGGGTTGCCAGTCTCAGGGATGCGATGGGTGCGGTGGCGGGCGGTCCGATGAGTTGCAACGGCATGCCTATTCCTTTATGTTCCGGCCACTTTTAATGATTGCCGCAGGTGATTTTGAGCGCCTCCCCAGGCCCTCGACCGATCCCAAGCGGCGACCTGCCAACTCAATTCTGAATAGGGGATGCAAGAATGGATTCGTGGCTTTGGGGAGTAATCGCCTGCGGCGTCTTTGCGCTGCTGTACGGCATCTGGGCGACCAGATCCGTCCTGGCGGAGAGCGCCGGTAATGCGCGCATGCAGGAAATCGCTGCAGCGATCCAGGAAGGCGCCAACGCCTATCTGAACAAGCAGTATACCGCGATTGCCATCGTCGGCGTCATCGTCGCGATCGTTCTGCTGGTCTTTCTGTCGACCCTGTCGGCGGTCGGCTTCGTCATCGGCGCCGTCCTTTCGGGCATCACCGGCTATGTCGGCATGAACGTCTCGGTCCGCGCCAACGTGCGCACGGCCGAAGCGGCCCGCCGCGGCATGGCCCCGGCGCTCGCCGTGGCGGCCAAGTCGGGTGGCATCACCGGCATGCTGGTGGTCGGTCTCGGCCTCATCGGCGTTGCTGGTTATTACGGCATCCTGAAATCATCGGGCGTTGAAATGCGCGCGATGCTGGAAGCGCTGGTCGGCCTCTCCTTCGGCGCCTCGCTCATCTCCATCTTCGCCCGCTTGGGTGGCGGCATCTTCACCAAGGGCGCCGATGTCGGCGCCGATCTGGTCGGC
>NZ_CAMDRA010000125.1 GCF_945906275.1 Dongia mobilis | reverse complement strand
CGGATGATGCCGTTGCTGATCTCACAGGGCACGCGGTTGGCGCCACCCAGGAACTCATAGACGAAAGCAGTCTCCGGCTGGTGGTAGACGGCTTCGGGCGTGCCCACCTGGTCGATGAGGCCGTTATTCATCACGACGACCTTGTCGGCGAGCTCAAGGGCTTCTTCCTGGTCGTGGGTGACGAAGATGCTGGTGAGGCCCATGGTTTCATGCAGCCGCCGCAGCCAGCGCCGCAATTCCTTGCGCACCTTGGCATCCAGCGCCCCGAACGGCTCGTCGAGCAGCAGGACCGAGGGTTCAATGGCGAGGGCGCGTGCCAGCGCCACGCGCTGCCGCTGGCCGCCGGACAATTGGCTGGGATAGCGGTCACCCAATCGATCGAGCTGCACCAGGTGCAGCAGCTCGTCGACGCGGCGCTTGATGTCGGCCTTGTCCGGGCGTCGGTCGCGCGGCCGCACCCGCAGGCCGAAGCCGATATTCTCGGCCACCGTCATATGCTTGAACAAGGCGTAGTGCTGGAAAACGAAACCGACGCGCCGGTCGCGCAGCTTGCGTCCGGTCATGTCCTCGTCATTGAAAAGAACCGTGCCCTCGTCCTGGCTGTCGAGGCCGGCGAGGATGCGCAGCAAGGTGGTCTTGCCGGAGCCGCTCGGCCCCAGCAGCGCCACGAACTCGCCCTTGGCGATGTTGAGGTCAATGCCGCCCAGCGCCTTGAAGGTGCCGAACGTCTTGACGATGCCTTGTGCCAGCAGGCCCATGGGAGTCTCCTCTCGCGCGATCAGTGAGCCCGGCCGCCGCTGAGCCGGTCTCCATAGCGCCATTCCAGGAAGGATTTGGCAGCCAGGGTTACCAGCGCCAGCAAGGCCAGCAGCGAAGCGACGGCAAAGGCGCCGACGAAATCATATTCGTTGTAAAGAATTTCGACATGGAGCGGCATCGTGTTGGTCTGGCCGCGGATATGGCCTGAAACGACCGAGACGGCCCCGAATTCACCCATCGCGCGCGCATTGCACAGCAGCACGCCATAGAGCAGGCCCCAGGCGACATTGGGCAATGTCACCAGGCGGAAGGTCTGCCAGCCGCTGGCGCCCAGCGAGATGGCGGCTTCTTCTTCCTCGGTGCCCTGTTCCTGCATGAGCGGGATAAGTTCGCGCGCAACGAAGGGGAAGGTCACGAACACGGTCGCCAGCACCAGGCCGGTGATGTTGAAGATCACCTTGATGCCCCAGGCGTCCAGGGTCGGCCCGAACCAGCCATGGGCGCCATAGAGCAGTACATAGATGAGCCCGGAGATGACTGGCGAGACGGAGAAGGGCAGGTCGACCAGGGTGAGAAGGATGCTCTTGCCGCGAAACTCGAACTTGGCGATGGCCCAGGCACCGGCCAGGCCAAAGACGATGTTGAGCGGCACGGCAATGGCTGCCACCTCCAGCGTCAGCAGGATGGCGGCGCGGGCGTCAGGCTCGATGACGGCAGCAAAATAGGCGCCAAGCCCGTGTCGCAATGCTTCCAGGAAGACGGAGATGAGCGGCAGGAACAGGACCAGGATGATGAAGCCGAGCGCGAGGCCGATGAGACTCCAGCGCATGATCGCCGGATCCTGCAGGGCCACGGGCTTGCTGATGCGGGCGGTGCTGCTCATCGCGCATTGTCCTCATGACGCCGGGCCCAGCGCTGGATCAGGTTGAGGACCAGCAGCATGACGAAGGAGATCGCCAGCATGACGACGGCGATGGCTGCCGCGCCGGGATAATCGAACTGCTCCAGCTTGGACACGATCAGCAGCGGCGCGATTTCCGATTTCATCGGCATGTTGCCGGCGATGAAGATCACCGACCCGTATTCGCCGACGGCGCGCGCAAAGGCCAGCGCGATACCTGTGAGGAGCGCCGGCATGATCGACGGCAGGATTACCAATAGGAACACCTGCAGCCGGTTGGCGCCGAGGCTCGCCGAGGCCTCTTCGAGCTCGCTCTCGAAATCGAGCAGCACCGGCTGCACCGTGCGGACCACGAAAGGCAGGCCGATGAAGATAAGTGCGATGACGATGCCGAGCGGCGTGAAGGCGACCTTGATCCCGAGCGGTGTCAGCAACGAGCCGATCCAGCCATTTGGCGCGTAGAGTGTCGTAAGCGCGATGCCGGCCACCGCCGTCGGCAAGGCAAAGGGCAAATCGACGAACGCATCGATGAGACGTTTGCCGGGAAATTCGTAGCGCACCAGGACCCAGGCGATGATCAGGCCGAACACGCCATTGATGAGGGCTGCGATTGCCGCGGTGCCGAAGCTGACGCGCAGGCTGGCCAGCACGCGCGGCGTCGTCACCGTGTCGAAGAAACCGGCGAGGCCCAGTTCCGCAGGACGCATGATGAGGGCAGCGAGCGGCAGCAGAACAATGATGCTGAGATAGAAAAGGACATAGCCCAAGGTCAGGCCGAATCCCGGCAGGACACTCGGTCGTTTCCAACTCCCCAAAATGCCAGTCTGTGCGGTCATCACCCACCCATGAAACAGCAGTCCCAACCCCGGCCAAAGGCTTTAGCGAAGGACGATTATATCTATCTTCTTACTAGTGTATTTGCTCAAAATAAGGTGGGAAATAGGCCCGCCTGCCGAGGCTAGATTCCGTCTCCCATAATCAGTTCGGCAGCGCGGCCATCGAGAACGTCGGACAGGCTGGTGCGGTCGAGAATGCCGGAAGAAGCATCGCGCACCTGCTTGAGAATCCGGCGGATGACGCAGGTCGCCTCATCCTCGCAATCGACGCAGCGGCGATAGGCGGTGAGGCTGGCGCAGGGCAGCGCGGCAAGCGGTCCGTCGATGAGGCGAATGACCTCACCGAAATGAATATCTTCCGGGGACTTGGCCAGGGCATAGCCGCCATGTTTGCCGCGAAAGCTCTGCACGAAGCCATTTCGCTTCAATTCCAAGAGGATAAGCTCGAGGAATTTGCGTGGTACGGCCTGTTTGGCGGCGATTTCTGCGATCCCGACCGGGTCTTCGGTCTTGGCCTGGGCTAGATAGAGCAGGGCCCGCATGGCGTATTTGGCTTTTTGCGACAGCATTCTGAAATCTCTATAAGGTAACTAGAGAATATCTCCTGGCGTGGAAATGTCAAGCTCCAGCAAAGCAATATCGAGCTTGTGATCAGGACTTATTGCCGACCGATGTGAGTCTGTCCAGGAACTGTGAAAGCAGCCCATGCCCGCAGATCGGGTCGCTTCCCTTGGCGACCGCCGTGGCGATCCCGATTGCCGATGACACTGGGTTGTGGGTACCGCTGCCGGCGCGGAGATTCATCACCAGCGTCGGGCAAAGGAAGAGGGCGAGTTGGATGAGCCGCCGCCAATTTGCCGGCAACAGATTTCGCCCTGCCAGTTCCTGGAGCAGGGGGCGCCACAGCAGATCGGTCTTGGCCTCTAGCAGCGCCAGGCGGACTGGACTAGGGCGCCAATCCGTCTCGATCTCCAGCGTATCGCCAACGCATTGCGCCGCGGCATGGTAGCGCGTCGCGGCGGCTGCCGGATCATAAAGCCAGAGCGGATGCGCGAAGATGTTGTGGAAGGTGGTCTTCACCTCGGCAAGCAGGGCCGGCACATGGCGGCCGGCAAAGGCCGGGTCGAACATGACGAGGCGCGCATTCGGTTCCTGGTCCTCGATCCAGACATTGGCGTTATGTGCATCGCCATGGGCGGTGACCCCGCCCGACCCCGCGAAGTTTACTGGTGCCAACAGCGTGAAGGCGTCATTGAAGAGCGTTGCCAGTGTATCGCGATAGCGCACACCGTTGACGACGATCTGGCGTTCCTTGAGATCTTCCCAGCTCAAGGTGACGCCGGGGAACTCAAACATCTGGTCGCGATAGAAACTGCCGAACCGGCCGCCGATCACGCCCGGCCGGTCGGCATCGACCAGGCGAGCCCGGAACAATCGGTGGATTGGTTCGGCCGCTGATTGCGCGGCATCGATCGGGTGCAGGGTCCTGGCATAAACAGCCATCAGTTCCTGGTTCAGGCGCCTTTCCGCGGCGACGGCCCGGGCGATTGCGTCGCCATCGTCGCTGAAATCCAGTTCCTTCAGCACGTCGGCAAAGCGCCGGTCGTCGCGGCGGTGATAGACCAGGATTTGCTCGCCGGGTTCGGTCGAGACGTGGATCGGCTGGTCGACCGGCAGCCCGGCTTCTGCCAGCAGGCCGGCGCGGTAGTATTCGCCCTCCATTGCCTCCTCATTTTCTTCCTGATGGAATTTGAAGAAATAGGCGCTGCCGGCCGCCGTGAAGAATCCGTTGAGGGAATTGAGGCTGTAGATGTCGACGTTGATGCGGATGTCCTCGGCCGCGAAGCCGAATTTCGCCAGCAGCAGGTCGCCAATCAGGCGCCCCGCCCCAGCTAGATCGCCAGCCTTGGCCAGGGCTCTGGCGCGCGCGGTCACGGAGTGTGCGGGGAGTGACATGACAGGTCGGTCTTTTCGGCTATGCTGCGATCCTGATTTGACTTCTAGCGTGAGCCCCCCATGAAAGTCGATCCTGACAATTCAGTGCTGGCCCGTTTCAGCCTCGACGGCAAGCGAGCCCTGGTGACCGGCGCCAGTCGCGGCATCGGCCAGGCCATCGCCATCGGCCTGGCGCAAGCCGGCGCCAGTGTGGCGGTCAGCGCGCGAACCAAGACCGGTCTCGACGAAACCCTCGCGAAGATTCCCGGCGGCGTTGCCATCGCGATGGATGTTTCCGACATCGGCGCCTGCCGCGAGGGTGTAGCTGCCGCGGCCCAGGCGCTGGGCGGGCTCGACATCCTCATCAATAATGCCGGCATCGAACAGACCTGCCCGTCCCTCGACGTCGATGAGGCGCTGTGGGACCGCATCCTCGACACCAACCTCAAGGGCGCCTTCTTCTGCGCGCAGGCCGCCGCCAAGGTGATGCAGCAGGGCAAAAAAGGTGGCTCGATCCTCAACATGTGCTCGCTGACCTCGGAAGTAGGTGTGCCCACGGCCGTTCCCTATGGCTCGTCGAAAAGCGGCCTTCTCGGCATGACGCGGGCGCTGTCGGCCGAATGGGCGCCGCTCGGCATCCGGGTCAACAGTCTGGGGCCGGGCTATTTCCGCACGGCCCTCACGGACGTGTTCTACGAGAATGCCGATTGGTCCGCCGCCATGCTGACCAAGATCCCCCTGCAGCGCTTTGGCCAGCTCGACGATCTGGTGGGTGCGGCAATTTTCCTCAGTTCCGACGCCGCTTCCTATGTTACCGGAATTTACATGCCGGTCGACGGTGGCTATCTTGCCTCGATCTGATTTACAGACAATCTGACTGAATGGATAGCCCATGTCCGGCAGCGTCAATCTGCACGATCTTGCTCGCCTGAACCCCGCGGCCCGCGCCAACCTGTTGAAGCGATCCGAGGCGGATCTGGGCCCCTTTCTCGACCGCGTGCGCCCGATCATCGAGGCGGTGCGGCTGGAAGGCGATGTGGCGCTGGCGCGGTTCGCCAACGAGTTCGACAAATCGCCAGTGAAGGCAAGCGAGATTGCGGCGACCAAATCGGATTTCGACGCCGCGTTCAAAGCGGTGGAGCCGGAGGTGATCGCCGCCATCGAATTCGCCGTCGAAAATATCCGCAAGTTCCACACGGACCAGAAGCCTGAAGAAATGTGGCTCCACGAGATGCGGCCCGGCGCCTTCGCCGGCGATCGCTTTCGCCCGATCCCCTCGGTCGCCTGCTATGTGCCGCGCGGCAAGGGGTCGTTCCCCAGCGTCGTGATGATGACGACCATCCCGGCCGTCGTGGCCGGCGTGAAGAACATCTGCGTCGTCACCCCACCCGGCCCGGATGGCAAGATCGATGCGGCGACCTTGGTGGCGGCGCGCCTCGCCGGCGTCGACAAGGTCTATAAATGCGGTGGCGCCCAGGGTGTGGCGGCGGTGGCCTACGGTACCGAGACCGTCCCGAAATGCGCCAAGATCGTCGGTCCCGGCAGCCCCTATGTCGTCGCGGCCAAGCGCCTGCTGGCCGACATCATCGATCCCGGCATTCCCGCCGGCCCCAGCGAATCCATCATCTTTGCCGACGAGACCGTGGACGGACGCTTGGCTGCCCTCGATCTGCTGGTCGAGGCCGAGCACGGTCAGGATTCATCGGCCTATCTGGTGACGCCGTCGCCCAAGGTCGCCGAGGCCGCCATCAAGGCACTGCCTGATTTTTGGGCAAAGATGTCTGAGCAGCGCGTCGCCTTCTCTTCCGCCGTTCTCACCGGCCCGCGCGGTGGCGTGGTGTTGACACCCGATGTCGACAGCGCCATGGCCTTCATCAACGATTATGCGCCGGAACATCTGGAAATCCTGTCCGATGAACCCTTTGCCTATCTGGGCCGTATCGAAAACGCGGGCGAAGTACTGCTTGGCAAGCACACGCCGGTGACGCTGGGCAACTTCGTTCTCGGGCCCAACGCGGTGCTCCCCACCAGCCGTGCCGCCATGACCCATTCGCCGCTCTCGGTCTTCGACTATATGAAGCGCATCTCGGTCGGCTACGTTACCTCGTCCGGCTATCCGGAGTTGGCCAAACACGCCCGCGTGCTTGCGACCTATGAGGGTTTCGACGCCCATGCCAACGCGGTTTCCGAGATTCGCAGCAATCTGCTGAAGTAAGCGGGGCGTTTGCTTGACAGTATTCCGGGCGGGCCATCACTATCGCCGCCGGACAGGGGAACTATGTGCAGAGAGGGAGATTTCAAGATGAACTGGACACCGAACAGGCGTCAGGTCCTGCAGGCCGGCGCCGCGACATTGGCGATGAGCGGCCTGGTCAAGACCGCCATCGCGCAGGCCATTCCGACGACGCCCGAAGCCGGCGCCATCAAGATGGCGATCGAACCGTGGCTTGGCTACGGCCAATGGCATATCGCCGCCAAGAAGGGCCTGTTTGCCGCTGCTGGCTTGGCCGACGTGGAAGTGATCAACTTCAATACCGATGCTGACCTCAACGCGGCGCTCGCCGCCGGCCAGGTCCAGTGCGGCAACATCGCCACCCACACCGCGATGGCCTTTGCCGCCGCCGGTCTGCCGATCAAGATCGTCGCCTTGCTCGACGTCTCGATGACGGCCGACGCCATGATCACCGATGGCTCGATCGCCTCGGTTGCCGATCTGAAGGGCAAGCAGGTTGCGTTCGAGGAAGGCACCACCAGCCACATCCTGCTGAACTACGCCTTGGCCCAGAACGGCATGACCCTGGATGACGTGCAGAAGGTGCCGATGCCGGCCTCCGATGCCGGTTCCGCGCTCATCGCCGGCAAGGTGCCGGTGGCAGTCACCTACGAGCCTTACCTGACACTCGCCATGCAGCAGAACCCAAAGGTGAAGATGCTGTACTCGGCCGGCGAGAATCCGGGCCTCATCTCCGACGTGTTCGTCGTGCGCGAAGATTTCCTGGCCGAGAAGCCGGGCCAGGTCCTGGCCCTGCTGCGCGCCTGGGAAGCGTCGGTCGCCGATTACAAGGCCGACACCGCCGGTGGCCGCGCCATCATCTCGGAAGCCGTGGGTGCCAAACCCGAGGAGTTGGCGACGGCGTTTGACGGTGTCACCTATTACACGATCGCCGAGAACAAGACCCAGCTGACCGGCGATTTCGTCAACAAGGTCGTCCCGGAAGTGAAGAAGGCGGCTCTCTCGGCCGGCCTGCTCAGCGCCGATGTCGACCTTGCCAAGCTGATCGACACGCGCTTCGTCGAGGCGTTCTAAATCCATGCCGGGGGAGTCTCGCCAACCACGCACTCCCCCGGCCAGGATTTCGTCCAAGAGAGTTCCTGGCGGTCTGTTTTCCCTGACCGCTTCCGTCGGTTCGCGCCAATTCATCACCATTGCCGTTCTGGTCTTCGTCGCGCTCGGGCTTGCCTGGTGGATCGTGACCAAGGCCGGCTGGGTGACGCCGCTGTTCCTGCCGCCACCCGGGAAAGTCATGGCGCGGCTGCAGGAACTGGCTGTCAGTGGCAAGCTGCTCGACGATATGCTGATCAGCATCTATCGCATCTCGCTGGGCTTCCTTATTTCGACCGCTTTCGCCTTGCCGATCGGCATTCTCATCGGCTCCTACCGCGCATGGGAGGCGATGATCGAGCCGCTGGTGGATTTCATCCGCTACATGCCGGTGGTGGCCTTCGTGCCCTTGACCATCCTGTGGACCGGAACTGGCGATGCGCAGAAATTCCTGATCATCTTCATCGGCACCTTCTTCCAGCAGGTACTGCTCGTCATGGACAACGTCAAATCCGTGCCGCGCGACTTCATCAATCTCGGCCGCACGCTGCAGATGCCGGAAAGCCGGATTCTCACGCGCATCATTCTGCCCTCCGCCATGCCGGGGATCTGGGATTCGATGCGCATCAGCCTGGGGTGGGCCTGGACCTGGCTGGTCGTGGCGGAGCTGGTCGCAGCCACCTCCGGCCTCGGCTACCGCATCACCACGGCGCAGCGCTTCTTCCAGACCGATACCATCTTTGGCTATCTGCTACTCCTCGGCGTGCTGGGCCTTGCGACCGACCAGGCGATGAAATGGGGCAGCCGCAAGCTGTTCCGCTATCTGAGGCAGTCGCGATGACGGCATCAAAGCTCGTCATTTCCAACCTCGGCAAGACGTTCCGCGGCGACCGTGGCGACGTGGTGGCGCTGTCCGGCGTCGATCTGACCTTGGGCGAGAATGAATTCGTCTCGCTGGTCGGCACATCGGGCTGCGGCAAGTCGACCCTGCTCTCGATCGTCGCTGGTCTTGAAAGCCACGATGCCGGCTCGGTCACCATCGAGGGCAAGCCCATCAGCAGCCCTGGCCTTGACCGGGGCGTCGTCTTTCAAAGCTATACCCTGCTGCCCTGGCTCACGACGCTGGGCAATGTCGAATTCGCCCTGCTCGCTGCCGGCAAGTCGCGCAAGGAAGCCCGCGACATCGCCAGGGGGCATTTGTCGCTGGTCGGCCTTGATGGCTTCGCCGACGCCTTCCCCAGCGAACTCTCCGGCGGCATGAAGCAGCGCGTCGCCATCGCCCGGGCGCTCTCCTACCGCCCCAATATGCTGCTGATGGACGAGCCCTTCGGCGCACTTGACGCATTGACTCGCCATCACATGCAGGAATTGCTGGCGCGCATCTGGGAACAGCATCGCCTCACGGTCCTGTTCGTGACCCATGACGTGGAGGAGGCGGTCTATATGTCGGACCGTGTCGCCGTGATGTCGAACCGACCCGGCCGCATCAAGCGCATCATCAACATCGATCTGCCGCGCCCGCGCACCTATGAGATGATGGGGTCCCTGGAGTTCACCAGGCTGCAACGTGAAGTCTTGGCCGAAATCCGCGCCGAATCCATCGCCATCGCGGCGCTGGGCGACGCGCTCGCGTGACACCATGAACCGCACCGACTACCTCGCTCAGGATGGTGTCGGCATCGCCGATCTCATTCGGCGGCGCGAAGTGTCTGCGGCCGAGGTGGAAATCGCGGCGCGCGACGTCATCACCGCTGCCAATCCCCAGGTCAACGCCATCGTCGAACTGTTCCTCATGCCGGTGGCGGCGGAGGCTGCGGGCGGCATGTTCGAGGGTGTGCCCTTCCTGCTGAAGGATATCGGCGGCGCGCTCAAGGGTGTGCGCACGACCGGCGCCAGTCGCTATCTCGGCGCCTTGCCACCACCCGATGTCGATGACGAGCTGACCGCGCGCTTCAAGGGCGCGGGCCTACAGATCATGGGGAAGACCAACCTCCCCGAACTGGGCTTCAACGTCACGACCGAGCCCGATATGTTCGGCCCCAGCCGCAATCCCTGGAACCTCGCTTATTCGACCGGCGGTTCGTCCGGTGGATCGGCCGCGGCCGTGGCGTCCGGCATGGTGCCGTTGGCGCACGCAACCGATGGTGCCGGCTCGATCCGCATTCCTGCTGCGGCCTGCGGCCTTGTCGGCTTGAAGCCGTCACGGGGTGCTCTGCCGCAAGGTCCGGCCCATGCCGATATCTATGCCGGATTGGTGAGCGAAGGCGTGGTGAGCCGCAGCGTACGTGACAGCGCCGCGGCACTCGACATCATGTACGGTGCCGATGCTGGGGCACCCTATGCTGCCCCCACGGCACCATCAGGGGGATTCCTGGCAGCATTGGCGCAGAAGGGACCGCGCCTGCGCATCGGCATCAATCATCAGTGCTTGCCTGATGTGTCATTGGCGCCGGAAGCGCTGCGCACACTCGAGTTGGCGGCGGCTCTGCTCTCGGATCTGGGCCATCATGTGGCACCGATCGCCTTGCCGATTGTGGAGGAGGACCTCCAGATCCCGCGCCAGGTCTATCTCGCTCAGGTCTGCGCCCAGGCCGCGGCCGATGCGGTTGAGCTTGCGCACCTGTTGGGCCGCGGTCCGCGCGACGATGAGATGGAGTTGATCAACCTCGCCGCCGCCGAAGCCGGGCGCCGAATGACGGTTGCGGGCTATGTCGCCAGCATCCGGCTTGCTCAGAATTTTGCGCGCCGGATGGCGTTGCTGTGGGACGATGTCGATGTTCTGCTGACACCGGCGCTGGCCGGGCCGCCGCCCAAACTAGGCGCCTTCCCGACCGATCACGATGACGTCACCGAGCATGTCGCACGCATGCTGCGCTTCTCGCCCTTCACCGCGACCTACAACGTAACCGGCGAACCGGCGATCGTGGTGCCGATCACGCAGTCAGACGATGGTTTGCCGGTGGGTATCCAGCTCGCGGCGCCTTTGGGCGGCGATGTCATTCTGCTGCAACTCGCCCACGATATTGAAGCGGCACGGCCGTTCGCCCGCTCGCCGATGATGGGCTCGGCAATACTTTAGTCGCAATGGTCGGCCTTCGCCGACCATGATGGAAAGGTGTAGCGCGCCTGTGCGCCGTCCCCTACGACCGCTGCTCGACCGGTTCCTGCGGGAACGCATAGGTGTAGATATGCCGCTGGATATCGCTCAGATGCCGGTACATGCATTCATAGGCGCGCTCTGAGTTGCGCGCGGCGATGGCCTCGTAGATTTCCTCGTGGGACGCGGCATGGACCGCCTGGCGCTTGAAGCAGTGGGCGTTTTCGCTGAGTCGCCGCCAGGTGGAGTCGCGCCGGCTGGCGCCGAATGTGTCGAACAGCGACAGGAA
This sequence comes from Dongia mobilis, assembly GCF_945906275.1. Lineage (GTDB taxonomy): Bacteria > Pseudomonadota > Alphaproteobacteria > Dongiales > Dongiaceae > Dongia > Dongia mobilis_A. The sequence continues at coordinate 228 of NZ_CAMDRA010000125.1, read as the reverse complement.
CAATGCGTTGCGGGCAGCTTCGGCGATGATGCGGTGGAACTTTTCATCGGCTTTCTCATAGACCAGCGGATCGGTGGCGTTCTTGGTCTCCGCCAAGGCCGCCTCCAGGCGCCTGATATCCGCCTGCGACGCGCGCAAGGCGGCGAGGCGCGCGATCACCGGTTCAACGGCAAGGCGCACTTCCGACACTTCGATCGGGTTGGTGAATTCGAGGATGCGGTCGAATGG
>NZ_CAMDRA010000124.1 GCF_945906275.1 Dongia mobilis | reverse complement strand
CCCCCCCCCCGCCACAAAGGATCTACGAGTCAGCATGGAAGTTAGAAAGCCTCCGAGAGCTGGTCGCCGGTGGTCGCCTGCGGCGTCGCCGCGGCAGGTGCTGTCGGCAGGAAGACGGACGGCAGCTCGGCGCCGTCTTCCGGGATCATCTCTTCGCTGGTCACCTTGCTGATCACCGCTTCCGGATCTTCGCCGTTGGCGATGGCGTCGTTGCGGTGCTGGCGATAGAGGCTGCGGATCGTCGCGTAGAAGTCGACCGAGCCCTTCTGCAGTTCGGCGATCGTCTCGATGTTGCGGGCGCGCGTGTCGATGCCCTCGACCATGAAGCGGGTCGTGTTGATCCAGGAGACGTTATAGACGTAGCCGACCCAGGTGAGCGGATCGAGGACATAGTCCACGAGCTTGCCGCCGGCGTCGCGCGGATTGCTGGGGCCAAGCAGCGGCAGATGGAGATAGATGCCTTCGCCCGAACCCCAGACCGCGAGGGTCTGGCCGAAATCTTCGTCGTGATAGTTGATGCCGAACCAGCTGGCGGCATCGAGCAGGCCACCGACACCGAGCGTGGTGTTGATGAGGAAGCGCGATGCGGTCGTGCCGGCGCGGCTGCCTTCACCCTGGAAGAGATCGTTGGCGAGGATCACCGGCGAGCGCAGGTTCCGGAGGAAATTGCGGATGCTGTCCTTGGCCGGATCGGGCAGGGCGATGTTGTAGTAGCCGGCGAACGGCTTCACGAGCAGTTCGTCGAGACCGTGGTTCACCTCGAAGAAGTAACGGTTCATCGGCTCCAACGGGTCATTCGCCTCGTTGAACGCCTGAACGGCGGCTTCGTCGCTGGGATCCGGCGCCGTCGCGCAACCGGCAGCCAAGAGGCCCAGCGCCACCGAGGTGACAGCCAGCGTCTTCTTCGTAAAATTCATGACCTTGAACATAGAACCCCTAACCCTTTCCGGTAGCCCGGTTTCGAAAAGTTGATCTGCTCTTCTAGCGAACCGTTGCACCGTCCCCCAAAGCGACCTCCGTCTTCCCCGGTCGCAAAATCTGAACGTGCTGGTCCCAAGTCCTCGCTGGTCCGTCGCGCCATGACGACGGTGCAGCCATGCCATATCGTCGCTGTCACATTGTCCCGGCGAAAACTTAACCGACAATGAACCGCCATTCTTGCGGACTCGGGTCGGCCAACCCGTGCGCTTTGATAACACACGTGTTTTAAGAGCGAAAGACGAGTCAGGACAGGGCCTTACGCAAGCCTGACAGTTATGTGACATATTTGCCGCAATCGGCGGTGCGGTCCTGGCAATCTTTCCTAGGAAAGGCGGGTTCCGGGCCCTGGATGGGCCGGAGATGCGCCGGAATACCGCCTGGTTTCCTGGCAACGCCACATTTCTGGGCAAAAATACCGGGCGAATTCCAAATTCGGACCGCAAGATTTGTGGAAACCGCATTCGAAATTCTTCGCGCGGGCTTCGCTTTTCAGGCCAATCGCGCCTTAGGCGAGCTGTTCGGCGTGGTGGCAGGCGACCGCGCGGCCGACGATCGGGCGCAGTTCCGGGCGATCCACGGCGCAGATCTCTGTCGCATAGGCGCAGCGCTTGTGGAAGGCGCAGCCCGAGGGCGGATCGAGCGGCGAGGGGAGTTCGCCCTTCACGGTGAGGCGCTTGGAGCGCGCCTTGGGATCGACCGAGGGGGTCGCTGCCAGCAGGGCCACGGTATAGGGGTGGCGGGGGCCGGCGAAGATGACCTCCTTGGGTCCCTGTTCCACGGGCCGCCCCAGATACATGACCATGACATCGTCGGCGATGTGGCGCACCACGCTGAGGTCGTGGGAGATGAAGAGATAGGCGAGGTTGAGCTCGGCCTGGAGATCCATCAGCAGATTGAGGACCTGGGCGCGGATCGAGACGTCGAGCTCCGAAACCGGCTCGTCGGCCACCACGATGCGCGGGGAGAGCATGAGCGCGCGGGCGATGGCGATGCGCTGGCGCTGGCCGCCGGAGAACATGTGCGGATAGCGGCTGTATTGTTCGGGGCGGAGGCCGACCTTGGCCATCATGGCGCGGGCGGCTTCGGCCCTGGCGGATGCCGTGAGCTTGGTGTTGATCTCGAGCGGTTCCTCGAGGATCTCGCCCACCTGCTTGCGCGGGTTCAAGGAGCCGTAGGGATCCTGAAACACCATCTGCACCTTGGGGCGCATCGCCTTGATCGTTTCCGGCGAGGCGCTCGCCACATCGACGCCGTCGATGGCGAGGCTGCCCGCGGTCGGTGTCTCGATGAGGGTCACGAGGCGGGCGAGGGTCGACTTGCCGCAGCCGCTTTCACCCACCACGGCGAGGGTCCGGCCGGCGGCCAACGTGAAGCTCGCGCCATTCACGGCGCGGAGTTCGGCATGGCCTTTGAAGAGGCCGCGGCCGACGCGGTAGTGGCGGTGTAGTTCCTTGTCTTCCAGCACCAGGGGATTGGCCGAACTCTGGTCGCGGATGTCGATGATGGTGTCGGTTCCGGTCGTCTGAGAGGTGGACATCATGCGACCCCCTGCGATGAAGGTCGGTTGGTGGGCACGCCGGCTTCCAGCGGATAATGGCAGCGCACGCGGCCGCCGGTTGCGGTCAGGGAACTGTGCGTGGTGAAGGCCGGCTGTTCGGCACGGCAGCGCGCATCGGCAAAGCCGCAGCGCTGGTTGAAGACGCAGCCCGTGGGCCGATCGAGAATGCCGGGGACGACGCCGGGAATGGTGGAGAGGCGCCGCTTGCCGACACTGCGTTCGGGCAATGCTTCAAGCAGGGCCGCGGTATAGGGATGATGCGGGTTGGCGAAAAGGTCGGCGGCCTTCTGCTCCTCGACCTGCTGGCTTGCATACATGACCATGACGCGCTCGGCGGTTTCGGCGACGACGCCCATGTCATGGGTGATCAGCACCAGCGCCATGCCGCGCTCGCGCTGCAGGTTGACGAGGAGGTCGAGGATCTGCGCCTGGATGGTGACGTCGAGGGCGGTCGTCGGTTCGTCGGCGATGAGGAGGCGCGGATTGCAGGCGATCGCCATGGCGATCATGACGCGCTGGCACATGCCGCCGGAAAGCTGGTGCGGGAAACTGTCGAGCCGGGTGCTGGCCGCCGGGATGCCGACCTGTTCGAGGAGTTCCACGGTGCGGTCGCGGCGTTCGCGGCGCGAGCCGCCTTCATGGACCTGCAGTGTCTCCATGATCTGGTAGCCCACCGTGAAGCAGGGGTTGAGGCTGGTCATCGGCTCCTGGAAGATCATGGCAATGTCCTTGCCGACGATCTTGCGGCGCGCGGCAGGCTTCAGGGCCATGAGGTCGATGCCGTCGAACATCATGCGGTCGGCGGTGACCCGGCCTGGCCAGGGGATGAGGCCCATCACCGCCAGCATGGTGACGCTCTTGCCGGAGCCGGATTCACCGACCACGCCCAGAAGCTCGCCCTTGTCGAGGTCGAGATCGATGCCGTCGACCGCGCGGAACGGGCCGCTATGGGTCTGGAACTGGACCGAGAGATTGCGGATTTCGAGAAGTGCCATGATCGCTTCCCCTCAGCGCTTCAGCTTCGGGTCAAGCGCATCGCGCAGCCCGTCGCCCATGAGGTTGAAGGCCAGCACCGTGATGAGGATGGCGAGACCCGGGAAGGTCACGACCCAGGGTGCCCGCTGCAGGAATTTGAGACTGTCGGCCAGCATGGTGCCCCATTCCGGCGTCGGCGCCTGCGCGCCCAGCCCCAGGAAGCCGAGGGCGGCTGCGTCGAGGATGGCGGTCGAGAAGGAGAGAGTCGCCTGCACGATGAGCGGCGCCATGCAATTGGGGAGCACGGTGTCCAGCATCAGGCGCCTTGTCGAGGCGCCGGCGACGCGGGACGCCGTCACGTAATCCTTGGAGAGTTCGGTGAGCACCGCGGCACGCGCGAGGCGCGCGTAATGCGGCACATAGGTGATGGCGATGGCGATCATCGCCTTGGCGATGTCGGGCTTGCCCATGATGGCGACGATGACGATCGAGAGCAGGAGGCTCGGGATCGAGAGGATGATGTCCATGAAGCGCATGATCGCGATGTCGACCACGCCCTTGAAGAAGCCGGACATGAGGCCGAAGAAGATGCCAAGCGCCAGCGAGATGGTGACGACGATGCAGCCGATGATGAGCGAGAGCCTCGCCCCATGGATGATGCGCGAGAGCATGTCGCGGCCGACATCGTCGGTGCCCAGCGGGAAGGCCCAGGAACCGCCCTCGACCCAGGCCGGCGGCTGCAGGAAGTTTTCGCGGAACTGCTCGATCGGGCTATAGGGCGCCACGATATCGGCAAAGACCGCGATCAGGATCAGCAGCACGATGACGATGAGGCCGGCCATGGCGCCCTTGTTGGCGCGCATGGACAACCAGATCTCTCGCCTGGGTGAGACGACCTTGGGTGCGGTGGGGGTGGTGGCTGGTGCGGTGGTCATGATCGGGCCCTCAACGCTTGTGCCGGATGCGGGGGTTGAGGAATCCGTAGAGCAGATCGACCCCGAGATTGATCGCCATGACGAGGCTGGCAATAAGCAGCACGCCGCCCTGGAGTGCCGGATAGTCGCGGCGGTTGATGCTTTCCACCAGCCATTTGCCGATGCCGGGCCACGAGAAGGTGGTTTCGGCGAGGACCGCGCCGGCCATCAGCACGCCGACCTGGAGACCGATCACGGTCACGACCGGGATGAGCGCGTTCCTGAGGGCATGGACGCCGACCACACGCCAGGTCGAAAGACCCTTGGCGCGGGCGGTGCGGATGTAATCCTCGCCCAGCACCTCGAGCATGGCGGAGCGCGTCATGCGCGCGATCACGGCCAGGGGAATGGTGCCCAGCACGATGGTGGGCAGGATGAGATGGGAGAAGGCGGAGGTAAGCGCCCCTTCCTCGTCGCTCATGAAGGCGTCGTAGATCATGAAGCCGGAGGTGCCCTCGAAGAAGAAGTCGTTGCCGATGCGGCCCGAGACCGGGGTCCAGCCGAGGCCAACCGAGAAGGTGAGGATGAGCAGCAGGCCCCACCAGAAGATCGGCATGGAATAGCCGGTGAGGGAGGCACCCATGATGGTGTGGTCGAAGATCGAGCCGCGCTTGACCGCGGCGATGATGCCGGCCGGCAGACCGATGCCGAGCGCCAGCAGCATGGCGAAGAAGGAGAGTTCGAGGGTGGCCGGGAACAGGGCCAGGAATTCGTCCAGCACCGGTCGGTGGGTGATGATCGAGGTGCCGAGATCGCCCTGCAGCACGCCGCCCACATAATCGGCGAACTGCACGTAAAGCGGCCGGTCGAGGCCCATGTCATGGAGCAGCTGGGCGTGGCGTTCAGGCGAGATGCCGCGTTCGCCGACGCGCACTTCGACGTGGTCGCCGGGGACCAGTCGGATCAGGATGAAGGCCAGGAAAACGATCCCGAGAAAGGTCGGGACAACCAGGCTGGCGCGGGTCAGGAGGAAACGGACCATGAGCTGACTATGTCACAAAAAAAAGGGACGGCGGGGAGCCCTAGACGCTCCCCGCCGCCCGGTCGTTGCTAGAACTCTACTCGTCGATGTCGACGCCTTCGAAGATATGCGTGCCGAGCGGGTGAATCTTGTAGCCATTCACCTTGTTGCTCATCGGCATGTAGACGACCGAATGCGCAATCGGCACCCACGGCGCTTCCTCGTGGAAGATCGCCTGGGCCTGCTTGTAGAGTTCGGTGCGCTGGCCGACATCCGAGATCTTGGCGGCGTCGTCGATCAGCTTGGTGAAGTCCTCGTTGCACCATTTGGCGATGTTCTGGCCGCCGTCACGGGCCGAGCCGCAGGAGAGCAGCACGCCGAGGAAGTTGTCGGGATCACCATTGTCGCCGGTCCAGCCCAGCATGCCCGTGAGGTGCTCGCCCGCCTGCAGACGCTTGCGGTATTAGCCCCATTCATAGGTCTTGAGTTCGGCGGTGACGCCGATCTTGGCCAGATCCGCCTGCATCAGCTCGGCAACCTTCTTGGCGTCCGGGTTGTAGGGACGCTGCACCGGCATGTACCAGAGGTCGATCGAGAGATCCTTCACACCGGCTTCGGCCAGCATGGCCTTGGCCTTTTCCGGATCGTAGGCATAGGCGGTGATGCTGTCGTCATAGGACCAGATGGTCGGCGGGATCGGGTTCTTGGCCGGCTGGCCAGCGCCCTGATAGACCGCCTTCACGATCGCGTCCTTGTCGAAGGCCATGTTGAAGGCCTGACGCACCAGCTTATTGTCGAACGGCGCCTTCTTCACGTTGAGGGCGAGGTAGCCGACATTGAGGCCTTCCTGCTCCTGCACGTTGAGCGAGGGTTCCGCCTTCAGCTTCTCGACATCGGCCGGGCCCGGATAGGGGGCCACGTCGCATTCGCCAGCCAAGAGCTTGGCGGTGCGGACGGCCTGGTCCGGGGTGATGGCGAAGATCAGCTTGTCGATCGGCTGCTTGCCGCGGAAGTAGTTGACGTTCGCCTTGTAGAGAATGCGCGCGTCCTTTTCATAGGCCTGCAGGATGAACGGGCCGGTGCCGATCGGTTCCTGGTCGACGCGTTCCGGCGTGCCGGCCTTGAGCATCGCTTCCATGTATTCGGCCGAGTGGATCGCCGCGAAATCCATCGCCATGTTGGCGATGAAGGGCGCATTCGGCTTCGAGAGCGTGAACTTCACGGTGAGGTCGTCGACCTTGTCGATCGAGCTCAGCAGGTCCGGCATGCCCATGTCGTTGAAATAATCGTAAGCGCCGCCCGAAACCTTGGCGTAGGCGTCATCGGCCTTCCACATGCGGTTGAAGGTGGCAATGACGTCGTCGGCATTGAAATCGCGCGTCGGCGCGAAATCGCCGCGCGCGTGGAACTTCACGCCCGGCTGCAGCTTGAAGGTATAGGTGAGACCGTCATCCGAGACTTCCCACGAAGCGGCGAGGCCCGGCTTGATGGTTGTGGTGCCGGGTTCGAACTCGACCAGGCGGTTGAAGATCGGATAGGCGGTGTCGAAGCTGGTGCCGGTGGTGTTGATCTGCGGGTTGAAATTCTCCGGGCTGCCTTCCGAGCAATAGACCAGGGTTTTGGCTTCAGCGGCGACGGCGCCGAAACCGACAACAAGCGCTGCGTCCGCAACGGCCCCAAGCAGGCGATGTTTCATCGTGAATCTCCCAAAAATAAAGCAGTGATAGGGCAGCCCGCTGTTTAAGCCCCATCTCTTCATTCATTGGGGGGCTGCCTTGCGGAAAAACCTAGGCTTGATGAAAGGTATAAGTCAAAGACGCCCTTGACCGTCTGGTTACAATTCCGGCGAGCGTCCGGCGCTTCCATCCATTCGCAGGGTTATTCCACCAGATTGCCGGGTGCCTGCCCAAGCGTACAAGTATTAAGGTCCGCCTTGACCGGCGCAGGGCCGGAAGGGCATCGTCGCGCCATGAAAATCACGCCCGATTCTCCGATTCCCGCCCCGTTTGTCAGCCTCGGCCAGAAGGTCCTGCCCGGCTGGATCGACGGCAATGACCATATGAATGTCGGCTATTACCTGCTGGCCTTCGATGCCGGCTTCGACACGACCTATGACGCGGTGGGCATGGGCTATGACCTCATCAAGACGCACGGTTTCTCGACCATGACGGTCGACACGCATGTCTCCTATCATCGCGAATTGCTGCTGGGGGCGCCGCTGCGCATCACCTGCCAGCTGGTCGATTGCGACCCGAAGCGGGCGCACTGGATCCAGGCGATGTACCATGCCGAGGAAGGCTATCTGGCGGCGACCGCCGAATGGCTGATCATGTCGATCGACATGAACAAGCGCCGCGTGGCGGCGATGCCGGACGAGATCTATGCAACGCTGCAGCGGGTGAAGGCAGCCCATGCGAACCTTGCCCTGCCGGTGCCGCTCGGGCGCACGATTTCGATCCACAACCGCAAGAGCTGACGCGGCCGGTTATTCGCCGGCGACGGCCTTCAGTTCCTCGAGGAGTTCAGGTGTGGCGCGGCCGTCTTCGGGCAGGCCCGCCGCCTGCTGGTAGGCGCGGATCGCGGCCTCTGTCTCGCTGTCGAGGACGCCGTCGGCCTGTCCGGGGCTGAAGCCGAGGTCCCCCAGCAGGCGTTCGACCTCCTGCACCTGGGCGTTCACTTCCGGGGCCCGCTCCGCCGGGACGGATTCCGCGGGGGTTGCTTCCGCGGGAGTAGATTCAGCCGGGCTGGTTTCCGGGGCCGTCGCCAGCGGGGCGCCGACATCGTGCCAGATGAAATAGGTGCCGCCGAGGATCACGGCGAGAACAGCGGCGGCGACGCTGAAATTGATTGTCAGGCGACGCCCTGGGGAATCGGTCGAAACCGCTGCGCCAAGGCGGTCGGCGGCACTCAACCGCACGCCGAGCCTGGGGCTCCGCACCTCATCCATCCGATCTCTCTCCTGACTGAACCAGCTTGCGCGGGCGAGCATAGGGTTGATGGTGGGCCGGGGCAAGATTCGGGCGGCCCAGCGGGCTGCCAATCTGGTGTGCGAACGGCTCTTTTTTTTGGCGGATTCCTGCCGGTCGGACGGGTCCAACGCATGCCTTGCGCGTCGCCGGCCGTTTGCATATGTTACGCGCGCCGCGCGACCCCCCGACGGGGAAGCCGCAGATTGGGGCGTAGCCAAGCGGTAAGGCATCGGTTTTTGGTACCGACATTCCCAGGTTCGATCCCTGGCGCCCCAGCCAACTCACCAAGCTATCTATCTGAAATACATATATTTTATAAACTCGATTTTGCACATGGATTCCGGCAAACTGATCCTGTGACAGAGGCGTGTGGCGGGTCGCGTCATGCCGGGATATTTTCGCTATGACGGCGAAGGCCAATCTCGAACGGCGCGGCCGTTCCGGCGTTTGGTGTTTTCGCCGCGTGGTGCCCGCCGATTTGCAGCGGACTGGTGCGCGCGCTGAGCTTCGTATCAGCGTTGGCACCAACCGATGGGAAAAAGCTGTTCGGGCCGCGCGTTATCTCAACGCGGCCTGCGACCAAATTTTCGAAGCGACACGGATAAAGGCGTCGATGCTTACGCAAGATGAACTCAATGAATTCATGCGCGAGATGCTGGTTCATGAACTCGCTGCGTTCGAAGCGCTTCGGCCAATTATCCAAGCAAAATCCGACCGCGAACTTGATGCGGCCGCCCAGATGCATGAAGATCTGGCGGCAGGATTGGCTGACGACCTGCGCCGAAATAACATCGAAGACATCGCCCAATCTGCTTTCAGCGAAGTCGGACGACAAGGTTTGAACATCGATCCGCGCGCTCCGGAGTTCAATCAGATTGCCCGCGCTGCCATACGCGTCATGCAGCAAGTCGAGCTTGCAACGGCCAATCGATTGCGTGGTAGTTACGACGACGACACGCATTACCGGGCGCTCGGATTGCCATCCTCGCGCGCGCAGACGAGTGCCGAAATACAGAAAGGACCGCCGCCGGCTGCACGGCGCAAAGTCTCGGAAGTCTATGCCGATTGTCGTGCTCACCAGCTTGCGCACAAGCTCTGGACGAACGGCACGGCGCGCTCCAAGGATATTTCCCTTCGATACTTTATCGAGGCTGTGGGGGATCTGCGCTTCGACAAGATCAGCGCCGACGATGTTGCCAAATTTGACCGCGAGCTGCGCCGTCAACCGGCAAACATTGGACGCGGCATTTATGCCGGCCTTACCATGCCGAAGGCATGCAATCTCTTTGAATCCAAGTTGGCTGAATTGGAAGCCGCGCGGGTTACCGGAAAGATTAGCGCGGCACAAATGGCAAAGGCCCTAGAAGAGCCCTGGGCAAAGAGGTCCGAGCCAAACAATCAAACCAAGCACATCAATTCATTGTCGTCGCTAATTACGTGGGCGAACAATGTGATGCGCTGGAACATTCCAAATTATTGTGATGCATTCCGTTTGAGCCGAAAGGCCCGCAAGAAGCTTGCTAAGAAGCGCACGAGGCTGCCCATCTGGTGGTTGCAAAAATTGCTCCTGTCTCCAATGTTCACAGGACACTCTCCGGCCAGAAAATCAAGGCCCGGAAGTGTTATCAGAAAAGATGGCGACTATTGGTCGGTGTTGATTGCCATGTTTCATGGGTGCCGACTTGACGAAGGCGGCAGGCTGACGCCTGGAGATATTTCCCGCGAGTATGGAATCTGGTGTGTGAGCTTGAGTTTTGACGACTCTGAAAGCGGATCCGGCAAGACGGAAGCGGCTAACCGAAAGGTACCGATTCATTCGACTCTCATTAAGCTCGGTTTGGTCACCCACGCCAAGAAAATGCAAAAGAAAAAGGCGGATTGGCTATTTCCCGAAATGACAATCAGCAAGCACCAGGAGAGTCGCGCCGGCAATCTCACCAAACGTCTGCTGACTTACAAGCGCACTATGGGCCTCTATGAGAAGTGGAAAGACCAACATGCCTTCCGACATACGATGAACAATCGACTCAGGCGCCTTGGTGTGCCGGAGCCGGTCGTGAAAGAGCTTCTAGGCTGGAGCCGAGAAGGGATGAGCGGCGACGAGTATTTTACCGCTTCGACACTTGCTGAACTTCAAGATGCCCTGGACTTATATGATCTCGGCATCGAATTCGGCCAAAAAGGTGCTGATTGGCAGATTGTTGGCGCGCATCCGATGCCGGATTTCGATGCGCCGGCCGCAAAGCATAATAGGCGTGGAGGGCGTCAAGCTCGTCTTCGGCGCTGACGGTCTAGCTTACGCTGCAAGATTTACTCCAGAAATTCCGGCGAGACAGACGTTTCGCCTCTAACTCCCTATTGAAGCCTTTGCGTCGTGAAGGCCATTAACCAGGGAGATACCGTCATGATCACACTTCATCTATCACTTGCCACCATCATCGCTGTTCTAGCGATCCTTGCGCTGATCGCTGTGAGCCTTGGTGTTGGCCTTTACTGTCTCTTGCGCGCCTATCGTCTGGGGCAATTCAAGAACGCGGTCGATGAGAGCAAGGAGGAAATTCGAAAAGCAACGACCGAGGCCGTGAAGGCAATCAAAGCAGCTACTGCCAGCAATTCCGAGCAAGTTCTTGAGCTTGTGGAGCAACTGCAAGACGTTCGAGAGGGCATCCGGCACCTGGCGCCGCACGATATCCAAGATGCGCTAAACCGCGTGGCAAAACTACATGCCAAGGATATGACCGAGAAGTATCTCGATCAGCTGAAAGAAATGGCGACACGGATTGAACTCTATCAACTGTGGCTGCGCGCCCTAACTGGTGGTCCGAGGGACATCGACCGTGCTGCCATGCGAGTGTCCTGCGTCAGCACCCATGAGACACATAGCAGGGCTTGAGGAACGGAGGGTTTTGGTCTCATCGTAACGACGCAGGAGTGAAGATGAGACCAAAACCCAACACACCTAAAACCCCTTCAGAGAAGATCGTCCGCGACATCCGTCGGGCGACCC